>NZ_JBWYIR010000005.1:0-194767 GCF_056779855.1 Acinetobacter sp. ANC_7654
CGCAAACGGCTGAAAACGTGGCTGAACAGTTCAATATTAGCCGTGCTGATCAAGACCAATTTGCTTTAACCAGCCAACAACGTACGGCTGCTGCACAAGCACGCGGTTTCTTTGATCAAGAAATCGTGCCTGTGACTATTCCACAGCGTAAAGGTGATGCGGTTGTGGTGGCAAAAGATGAACATCCTCGTGCAACCACCCTCGAGGCCTTAACCAAGTTAAAACCTGTTGTAAAAGCAGACGGTACAGTAACCGCAGGTAATGCATCAGGGATTAACGATGGTGCTGCTGCGATTCTGATTGCGTCTGATGCAGCTGTAGAAAAATATGGTTTAAAGCCTCGTGCCAAAGTGATTGGTGCAACCACCGTTGGGGTTGAACCTCGCATTATGGGCTTTGGTCCTGCACCTGCGATTAAAAAGTTACTGGCTCAAACAGGTTTAACACTAGAGCAAATGGATGTGATTGAGGTGAACGAAGCGTTTGCAGCACAAGCATTGGCATGTACACGTGACCTAGGTTTAGCCGACGATGATGCGCGTGTAAACCCAAATGGTGGTGCAATTGCACTGGGTCATCCATTGGGTGCATCAGGTGCGCGTTTGGTGACGACTGCACTGAATCAACTAGAAGCAACTGGTGGCAAATATGCATTGTGCTCTATGTGTATTGGTGTGGGTCAAGGCATCGCTTTAATTATTGAACGTGTTTAACTATTAAAAACCCCCTCCCTTTTCTCAAGGGAGGTCGGGAGGGATTCTATGCCTACTTTTTCTTCAAATGATGCGCAAATCAATTATCAAACTTTTGGTGATTCAAGCAAGCCTGCTCTTGTTTTTTCTAACTCTTTAGGGACAAATTTCAGCATGTGGCAATCACAAATTGAGTTTTTTAAAGCTTCTCATTATGTGATTTGTTATGACACACGTGGTCATGGTGCATCGGACGCGCCTCAGGGTCCATATACCATTGATCAACTTGGTCAAGATGTGGTGAATTTACTCGACCATTTAAATGTTGAAAAAGCTGCATTCTGTGGTATTTCGATGGGTGGTTTGACAGGCCAATGGTTAGCGATCAATCATCCTCAACGCTTTAGTCATGTGATTGTGTGTAATACCGCCGCTAAAATTGGCAATGAAAATGCTTGGAATGATCGTGCCGTACTGGTTCGTGAACAAGGTTTAGCACCGATTGCATCAACGGCTGCAGGTCGTTGGTTTACAGATCCCTTTATCCAAAGCAACCCAGCAGTGATTGAAAAACTTTCAAACGACTTAGGAGCTGGCAGCCCTGAAGGTTATGCAAGCTGCTGTGAAGCTTTGGCTAAGGCGGATGTGCGTGAACAACTCAAACAGATTTCGATTCCTGTATTGATTATTGCGGGTCAACAAGATCCTGTGACCACTGTGGCAGATGGTCAGTTTATGCAAGCCACGATTGCGGGTAGTCAACTTGTTGAGATTAATGCTTCGCACATTTCGAATGTTGAACAACCACAGGCGTTTAACCAGGCTGTGGCTGAATTTATTCAGGCATAAGTTCAGAACAACTTAAACCTGAACTCAGCAAACATCACTTGTCACGGGTGACTCATCTTGACGCTTTGCCAGATTGCTCCACCAGTCTGGCTTTTTTTTCACAGTAATTAGACCATGAACAACGACAATTAAATATCAGTCTCGTGATTCCTTAAAACGGCGATAGTTATGTCATAAGTGATTGAAACGATGTCACTTATCATTCTCAAAGATTCAGATGATTCTTCTAATTTTATCTTAAATCAATTGTTTAAGTAAATTTTTAAAGCGTTGGTTTAGAAGCTAAAATCCGCTTAATTGTGCCTATATCATAGTTTCTATTACCCAATTATGATCAACAACGATTAGTCGTTAGTATTTAAATTAAAAACCCATCACCTAGATGATGGGTTAATTGTTGATGTCTAAAGATTTAGATTAATACGCCCACTGGATGAGCAATCGAAATAGACCAGCAATCAATAATAGACTTAAAAAACCACCGAGCCATAAAACAATAAACCACCCTGCTTGATTCAGTTTCATTATCATTCTCCTCAGTGATAACCTTCGTCACCAACACGGACCTTGTCTCTAAATACCCAATAAGATAAAGCGGTATAAAACAATATAATTGGGATTAGAATGAGTGCACCAATGAGAGCAAATAATTGACTACTTTGAGGTGCAGCAGCTTGCCAAATCGTTACACTTGGCGGAATGATATTAGGCCATAAACTAATTAAGAAGCCCGTATACGCAAGAAATACCAAAGCCAATGTATAGATGAAAGGCGCAAACTCCTGACGACGTTTACAAGCTCTGAGCGCTAGGAAAGTGAAAATCAATACCAGTATTGGTACGGGACTGAAATACCACATTTGTGGCTGACTAAACCAACGCTGTGCAATATCGTCATGTACAAGGGGAGTATAAATACTGACAGCGCCAAATATTAGAAATAACGCGATCATAAGCTTAGGCATCAGACGGTACATATGATCTTGTACACGCTCATCCGTTTTAAAAATTAACCATCCGCAACCGAGTGTCGCGTATAACACAACAACGCCTAAACCTGTAAAGAGTGAAAATGGAGTGAGCCAATCTAGCCCACCACCCGTGAACACACCATTGGTCGTCTGAATTCCTTGAATATAAGCGCCTAAAATCACACCTTGTAAAAATGAAGCTAAAATTGAACCCCAAATAAATGCTTGGTCCCAAAGTGCTTTGGTCCGATTAGCCTTAAAACGAAACTCAAAAGCGACTCCACGAAATATAAGCGCGATCACCATTAAGGTGATGGGCATATATAATGCGGACAATACAGTCGAATAGACCAGTGGAAAAGCGGCAAATAAACCAGCTCCACCAAGTACCATCCAAGTCTCATTGCCATCCCATACGGGTGCTACAGTATTCATCATGACATCACGCTCTTGGCGATCTTTCACAAATGGAAATAAAATACCAATTCCCAAATCAAAACCATCAAGAACGACATAAATCAACACACCTAGTGCGATGATCATAATCCAAATCAATGATAGATCAATCATTTCAAATTCTCCTGATCATTCACCTTGTTTGATGCTTCAAGTTGTTGTTCATTATCAATGGTACTCATCGGGCGTTTAGACGCTCGGATCACTTCGCCATCTGAATGTGGTGTTGAATAAATAAATTCTGGTCCTTTCACCATCATTTTCAACATATAAAAGATACCGATACCAAATACGATACAGTACACCACAACAAAAATAATCAGCGTCAGCCCAACCTGTTCCGCAGAGACAGGAGATAACGCATCTTTCGTACGCATTACGCCATAGATAATCCAAGGTTGACGTCCCACCTCTGTGGTAAACCAGCCTGCCAATAATGCAATAAAACCTGAAGGCCCCATCCACAAAGCAAACTTGTGCAACCATTTAGACTCATAAAATTTGCCTGTCTTACGTAGCCATAGACCAAATACAGCCAGTAAGATCATGAGCATGCCCATACCCACCATGATTCGGAAACTCCAAAAAACAATGGTTGAATTAGGTCGATCCTCAGGTGCGAATTCTTTTAAGCCTTTAACCTCACCATCAAGGGTATGTGTCATGATCAGGCTACCCAGATTTGGAATACCAATCGCATATTTAGTTTCTTCAACTTCCATATCTGGAATACCAAATAGATACAACGGCATACCATGATCTTTATTGGTTTCCCAATGACCTTCGATTGCAGCTAATTTAGCAGGCTGATGTTCTAAGGTATTCAATCCATGTAAATCACCCACGAACATCTGTAGTGGAGCTAAAGCAAGGATCATCCACATTGCCATCGAGAATGACTTTTTAACTAACGCATCACGGCGTCCTTTGAGTAGATGCCATGCAGCAGTTGCGGCAACCAATAAGCCTGAAACCAAGAAAGCGGCCAGTGCCATATGCGCTAATCGATAAGGAAAGGATGGGTTAAAGACAATCGCGAACCAATCTTGAGGAACGATTATTCCATTTTCAAATGCAAAGCCTTGAGGTGTTTGCATCCAGCTATTAGATGACAGAATCCAAAACATGGATATACATGTTCCTATTGCCACCATTAAGGTTGCAAAAAAATGCGTCTTTGGCCCAACTCGCCCCCAGCCAAACAACATGATACCGAGGAAACCAGCTTCTAAGAAAAACGCACTGAGCACTTCATACGTCAGCAATGGTCCAGTGACACTACCAGCTATACGTGAAAATTCACTCCAGTTGGTTCCAAACTGATAGCTCATCACCACGCCTGAAACGACACCCATACCAAATGAAAGTGCGAATATTTTTATCCAAAATTTAAACAGATCTCGATAAACAGGATCATTCGTTTTAAGCCAACGCCATTCGAGCACAGCCAAAAAACTTGCCAATCCAATCGAAATTGCTGGAAAGATAATGTGAAATGAAACAGTGAATGCGAATTGAATACGCGCCAATTCGAGCGCTGTTAGTCCTAGATCCATGACGTCACCTTATCGTTGAGTTTTGTGGTGAATGTTGTTCTTCACTGAGTTTAAAACTACAGTTAGAATTATATTGTAGATGTCATGTATCACTCCGATAACACGCGATTTTAAATTCACTTTTTTGAGGATGAGTGAATACCGTCTGTTGGCTACAGACTGTTTAAAGATTTTTTTCATAATATTGAACTCTACATAAATTGATTAAGATCAAAATGATCCAAGGTTTAAATCAATTAGAGTCCAAAAGGTGGCGCTCGGCCTTGAGGCAGAAGATAGAGCTTCTGTAGAGAAAAATAAACGTGCCAAAAAGAATTGCGGTAGAAACTCAGCTTAACTTGTAAGCGATCAAAAATTTCTTTTACACCAAAATCAAATGGTAAGACGAGGTCTCCATAAACAGTGCAATATTGGCATTGGTGAGTAATTTGATTATGGTCGTGATGATGTTCGTGTTCACTCAAATGGTGGACGATATCGTGATAAGTCTCATGAACATGCTGATGGCGTTCTGGAGAAAGTAAATTATGCATAATAGACATACATACCGGAGCGATATGAAATTTCTCCGGTAAGATCGGCTGTAAATAAACCGCTAGTTGTAATAACACCGTTGCAAATGCAATGATGAGTCCACTAGATCTTAGCAAAATTTCCTCTCAACTCTTTTCGATAAAGAGTGTTTAGAAACATAGAAAAAATCAAGTTAATAACCGACTAGGCTGATCAACTTTCATGCTTAACTATACGCCTATTGAACTTGTTTTTAAAGCCTTTTTCAATTTTATACATAACATGTATTTATAATATTTATAAAAATTAAAGTAGCTAAATTTTATGATTAGAAAAAATTTAAAGGGATTTTCAAATAAGACACTCCATTGTGTTCAGTGGGCGGAAATTTGCCACCGTTTATATTAATTTGAATCGCTGGTAAAATGAGCTTTGGCATCCCCAATGTTGCGTCACGGCTATTGCGCATTTCCACAAAATCATTCTTTTTTGAATCAATTCGAATGTGTATATTAGATTCTTTTTGCGTTTTTATATCTGTTTGACACATATATTGATGTCGATTTTCTGGTAAATAATCGTGACATAGATATACACGCATATGATCAGGCAGTTGATAAAGATTCTGAACTGAATCAAATAATTCTGCTGCACTGCCCCGTGGAAAATCACATCGTGCTGTACCATAGTCTGGCATAAATATAGTATCACCCACGAAAACTGCATCACCTATCACATAACTAAGACAAGCAGGTGTATGACCAGGCGTTGGAATGTTGTAGGCTTCAATTTCTCCAATTTTGAAACACTCATGATCTTTAAATAAATAATCGAATGGTTGCTGTGCGTTTATTGCTTTAATATCCAATTGATAAATCGAGCCAAATGTTTCTTGTACAATTCCGATATGATGACTCATGGCAATTTTGCCACCTAGCTTTGATTTTAAATATTGCGCAGCGGTCAAATGATCAGCATGCACATGTGTTTCTAAAATCCACTCAACCTTGTAATGCTGTTCATGTATGTATTGAATAATCTGGTCAGCATGTTCCGTCGTTGTTGTCGCAGAAGCAGCATCAAAATCTAAAACACTATCGATAATGGCACAACTTAATGTCACAGGATCAGCCACGACATAACTAAATGTATTGGTATTTTGATCAAAAAAATCTTTAATTAGCGGCTTAATTTGATCTTTAGTGGCATCTTTCATCACTAGTTTCATAATTATGCTCCCATCCATTTATGGTGAATCAAAACTCCTATCAACATCGCAATCACAAAATAGAGTGATTGATAATGCCCTAAACCAATTAATGTTAATCCTGGTGCTGGACAGATGCCTGCGATGCCCCATCCTATCCCAAACAAGCTAGCACCTATGATGAGCTTGTTATCAAGCTGATTGTTCTTTGGTAAATCAATAGTCTCATTGAATAGAGTTAAAGGTTTTTCACTTCTGGTTACGATCTGAAAGGGTATGAATGCCACGACAATGGCACCCATTATGACAAATGCCAAACTTGCATCCCACTCACCGAATAAATCAAGAAAATTAAGAACTTTTTCAGGGTTCGACATTCCAGATAACATGAGCCCCACGGAAAAAAGTGAGCCAAACAAAAAAGCAAAAAGGTTTTTCATTTAGAATGCTCCTGTGACATGTCGAATTAAATAAACCGTTATAAAGCCTGTCAGCATAAAACTTAGTGTTGCCACAATAGATCTTTTGGACAATCTACTTAAACCACAAATGCCATGCCCACTTGTACAGCCAGAACCTAAACGTGTTCCAAATCCAACTAAAATACCTGCCACGATCATCATGAATGGACTTGCTTCGAGTTCAATTTCAGGCTGAACCCAAATACCATAGATAAACGGTGTGATGATGAGACCCATTAAAAACCACAATGCTGGTGTTTTGAAAACTTTATGCGGATTTAGTACTTGACCGATTAAACCACTAATCCCTGCTATTCGACCATTCACATATAAGTATCCAACCACAGATAAACCGAGTAGTGCTCCACCTAAAAAAGCAATCACAAAATCATGCATAACAATTTACTTATTTACAATATATTTTTTTATATTATATAATTTTGAAAAATAATCAAGATGCTTTAACATACGCATCCTTCTGTTTCAAAGGAACATCCAATGCCGTCTGATGTTGAATTAAATCAAATGGATTTTTCACAAGTTGATCAAGTCAGCGATCGACTTAAAGTCCTGTCGAATCCTGATCGCTTAAAGATACTTTGTATTTTAGTAGATGGTGAATTGAACGTTCAGGAAATTGAGAATCGAACTCAAATTTTTCAACCCACGCTTTCACAACAGTTAACCGTATTACGTAAAGCTGAAATGGTGGTGACTCGTCGTGAAGGTAAACAAATTTTTTATCAAGTGAGTGATCCTAAAGTCCTCACCATTATGCAAACGCTTTATCGCTTATATTGCGATCCTACTTCATAATCTTGCAATTCTTTCAGTTGTGGATATGAGACTCAAATACGATCATATTCTCCATGTAAATGACCATGTATTAAATTTTAAAGTTTTGTATTCAAGAGTACTAAAGACCAAAAAATTCTATTTTTCAAAAACTTCTTGCAAGTCTTTTGCCATTCCTTGCATAGACTTGAACTCTCCTTGTTGATTTTTCCATACCATAGCTGGCGTGGAAAAAAATCCATATTTATCCATAAGTGACTCGTTATAGTCGATTTTTTCATGTAAAGATTTTGATATATTTTGCGTAACAACTAATCGCTCTTTACCTTTCTTTTTATTGTAGTCATTAAATACTTTAGCAGGATCACTTGAGTTAAGTATGGTGGCAATCTGCCCTCGACTTTCTTCTCGAATTACACCAACTTGTATATGTCGAAGTTGAACTTTTCCCGAGTTTACCCATGGTCGTGCAGCTTCCCAAAATTGATGGCAATATGGGCAGTTAGGATCTGAAAATACATAAACAACGCGTGCTGCTGTATTTTCACCATCTTGAATCCAAGTCGACTTTTCAATGCTCTTCCATACATCATCTAATACGGCGTCTTTGACATGTGTATTTAATGCTTCAATAGAAATATTTTCACCTTGAGCATTATATAAATCACCCATAATGTAATATTTCTGATCATTAGAAATAAAAACCGTGCCTGGATGTTGGTTCATATGCCCTGCCCATCCTGTCATACCTGCTGGTGCTGGAATTTCTTTTACAAACTCAAAGCCCTCTGCTGAAATCTGCTTTTTTAAATCCGCATAACTGACGCTACTTATTAAAAATACGCTAGACAACAATATTAATTTATTTATATCTTTCATAACCTTTAGCTCTACTCAGCTGTCATTTTAATTAAATATTCTTGCATTTTTGCAGCGCTTAACTCACCCATATGTCTATCCACCAATTTACCTTTTTCATCGTAAAACAATGTAGTTGGCAAGCCAAAACTATTGCTCTGCTTGGGCATTTCCCCATTTACATCAAGTCTGACATTTTTAAAGTTGAAGCTGTGTTTTTGTAAATAGTTTTGAACCGTTGTGATATCTTCACCTTGATTGAGCATCACAAAATGAATATTGGGATGAGCCTTTTGTGCTTGAAAAAGTATTAGCATCTCTCTATGACATGGCGGGCACCAACTCGCCCACAAATTAACGACTGTAGGCTGACCCAAAAAATCTGTGAAATACCCTTCATTCTTATTTTCACTATGATCAGTTGGGAGTATCTGAAAACTTAGATCAGGATAAAAACTTTCAACCTTGTATTGAGTTTTTATCATTACGCCAATCGCTACCCAAAATAAAAACACCCCAACTAAAATGATCTTCATTTTTGTTCGTAAGCTTCGATTGAGAATGATATAGCTTAGCCCACCGAAGAATAATCCACTCCATAAGCTAAATCCTTTATCTTGGATTTTGAGTATATCTAAAGGATTTGCAATATAAGTCTCCCAATAGAACATAACAAAGATGACTCTAGCGGCAACTGCTCCAATAATGATGCTTGTCCACACTGAATCTTTACTGATTTTGACTTGGGTATCTGTCCATTTATAGTGATGACCTAAAACATTGATCAGGATACTGATGAACAGTATCCCACTGAATAGAATCAATAAAACCCATGGAAACATGAGTGATCCAAGTTGAATCCCATCAAATGAAATCATTACTGAACCATCCCGACAGATTGTTCCTGCAATCGATTTAATAACTGTGTTGCAGTAAAAGTTCCAGTCAAGCGCAGATCACGTATTTCATCATGTTGCGTATTTAAAAAAATAAATGTTGGCGGACCTAAAATTTGCCATTTTTTTAACAGTTCATCTTGGCTTGGTTCAAAATGAGTGAGATCTAATTTAATTAAAACCAACTCATTGAGTTTGGCTTGAACATCTTCACGCGGAAGTACCTCTTTTTCAATCGGTTGACATGCAACACACCAATCTGCGTAAACATCAATTACTACGGCTTTACCTTGATTTGCGTTCAAAACATTTGAAAGCTGCGCGGCAGAGTTGACTTTATGCCATGTATGTAATGTTTTGGCCTGCGTTACAAGTGAGTGCGTATACCCTTCCTGCACATAATTCACTCCTAAAAACATCATGCCAAGACTGAATAATATGATGATGCTTTTAACCACTATTTTTTCGACATAAGGTCGCATTTTCCAGAGTAAATATACAGCGAATCCAAGAAGTAAAAGACCCATCAGAATTTGATAAATACTGGTTGGAATAAGTGGCCGTGCAAAATAAATGGCCACAAGCAACATCACGAAGCCAAAACAGACCTTGAGTCGATCCATCCATACCCCAGGTTTAGGTAAAAAATGCGTCCCGAAAACTGCCGCAATAAAAAGCGGCAAACCAATCCCAATGCCCAAAACAAAAAGAAAAGTCGACCCTAATAAAGGTTGGTTCATCTGTGAGACAAATATCAATGCTCCAGCCAACGGAGCACTCATGCAGGGTCCAACTATCAGTGCAGAAATCATCCCCATGAGTCCTGCACCGATCAATGTTCCGCCTTTTTGTTTTTGTTGCCAAAGATCTAAGCGTTGTAACATTCCTTGAGGTAAAGAGATTTGAAATGCACCAAAAAGATTAAGGGCAAAAATAATAAACAGGAGACTAAAAATACTGATGAAGATCGGACTTTGAAACCAACGCTGAAAACTATAGCCCAGTTGAGAAACAACGAATCCCATTAACGCATAAACGATAGCCATCCCTGTGACAAAAATAAAAGCTATTATCACGGCACGATAACCTCTGTGATTTTGCACAAGAATGCCTGATAAAATCGGAATTAAGGGCAATGAACAAGGCAAGAATGCCAACAATATTCCAAGTCCTAAAAACACCAATAAATTAAGCCATACACTTTGTTGAGAGAGCAAATTTAAAAAAAATTGATCGTTGTTCCATACACTCGAAAAGCTGGCTGGCCTGTTCAAATTTTCTTTAGATAAATTTGCATCTAGCGTGGATTGATCCTCACTGATTAAATTATTTTCCCCAAATTCGGTTTTATCTAACTCAAGCGCAGAAGCGTTAAAATTTTTACGATCTGAGACTGTATTATTATCCTTTGAAATGAGTTGTGTTTCTGTTTTTGGTGAAGCATTTTCTTGTGCATCTCGAGTATTTACAACTCCATTAGATGCCGCTGAAATTTCTTTGAGATTTAAAACTTTCTTAGCTTGTGTAGTTTGCTGCGCTGGGAATAAACCTGTGCTGTCAGTTGTTATCGTTGTTCTTTGAATCGGATAACATAAACCACTTTCAGCACATCCTTGCCATTGAATCTTAAATTCTTGATTTGGTTTGACTGGAATATTGCTGATTACATCCTGATAATGCACTTGGGTCATACCAAAGTTTGGATCATCTTTCTCTTTTGGGCGTGGTAGAGATAACTTTACAGGACCTTGAATGTCTGAAACTTTGATTTGATCATGATAGAGATAGTAACCATCTGCGATCTTCCATTTTAGTTCAGCTTGATGATGACTGACTGATACTGCCTCAAATTGAAATGCTTGATCTGGTGGTAGAAAATCTGCAAATGCAAAATTACTCACCAAAGAACCAAGCAATAAACTACCCTTAAACCACTTATTCATATTGACTGTATCAGTTCCTGTCTAGTCGTTCAAAGTTCAAAGAATGAATTAAGAAAGCGTGATAAAACAAATGCCGCTTCAACGCCCATCGTCACTCGAGATCGCTCATACATTTGTACTCGCCCTAACATGAACTTTATATCGCAAAAAATCTCATTATTCCGTTGGAATTCTTTAAATATTTCTGTTGATCACCTTGGCACAGCGTTTGTGATTGAGACTTTACTCGAACCACCAAAGAAACCCTCATTTGATTCACCGAGTACTCAACATCAAGATTAATCATTCTTTCAAAATACGATGCGATTGAATGACGAGTACTGAAAACTCAAGTTCAGGTTAAACATCTTTGAAATTGAACGAATTGATACTTATATTGACTGAAGACAAAATAAGTTTAGATGAATTTATTTTAAAGTGTTCTGTTGCATCGATTGGCTAGGATAAGCAGCATGCGCATATTAATGAGGCTCAGACCTTATCAAAAATCAAACAGGCCTTAGAACACTGTGATCAAAAAAATTCGTGGTTATAAATCATATAATTAGTCCACCCAAATTTAATTAAAACACCCAACGATAATATGTGTGAATTAAATCACAAAATACACCAATTCAATGTAAGAAAAACTTCACAATATAAGAATTAATTTTTAATAGCCTTGAATGGAATTCCAAAATATTTCGTTATGAGTTATTTATCAATATTCAACTAAAATAGTGAGAATTTATTCTCATATTAAATTAAATTAAAAAACAGAATCACACTTAAATATTTAAAAAAACAATAATAAAACATAAATTACTGATTTATATATATTATTAATTTTAATAAATATTAATCCAACCACCAATAATATAATAAAAGTATAATAAAATACAAAATATATATAAATAAAATAATTTATCTAAATAATAAAATAACGAATTAATAAATATTAATGTGACTAAAATCTCATTATAACCACCATGATATTAATTAGTTCAAATTAATAGTTAAAATAATGTTTGTTTAATTAATCTAAATATTGAACAATAATTAAACACAAAATCTAGCTATTAAAAATCAAGTTAGATCTCAAATAATATCCCATCATTAAGGTGTAATTATGAAATCCTTCGCGTTTGGTATTATAAGTTCAATTGCATTAATCACGACTGGCTGTGTTTCAACCACATCATTAGGCACTGTAGCTTCCGAACGTAAACAACTCATGATTATTCCGGAATCAGCTTGGAATAAAATTTCAAATCGTAGCTATAATAAATTTGAAAAGAAAGCGAAGACTAAGTCTTTATATCTTGAAGATCCACGCTTAAATCAAATTTTGGCACGTTTAATCCCACATGCTAATCAATATTTACGTGAAGGTCGTCAACCAATTCAATGGCGAATTAACGGTGTGCTCAGCAGCAAACCGAATGCCCAATCCTTTCAAAGTGGGCAAATTGTAGTTAATTCGGCTGTATATATGTTTGAAAACTTATCTGATGACGAGTTAGCCACCTTAATTGCGCATGAAATGGCACACATTATCCGTAATCATAGTCGTGAAAAGGCTTCTCGTTTCGCAGCAATGAATTTGGGTCTAATGGGTGCAACCATGGGAACTGGGGCTGCCATCGGGCTTGCAAGTGGTTTATCAGGCAATCAAACCAATATGTCTCATCGCCGTCATCTAGAAGAAGAAGCTGATTTGATTGGTTTAGATTTGATGGTGAGAGCGGGCTACAATCATAATGCAGCACTCTCATTTTGGGATAAATTCGAAGCAAATCTCAACAAACGTAAAATGAATAAAGATCAATCAACTTTGTTTGCAAGTCATCCGAGCAATGACCAACGTAAAGCATTCTTAACTGAGCAAGTCATGCAGATCGAGATGTATCAAAAGGATGTCAACCTTACTGCATTACGATAATTTAGTATAAATAATAAAGCCCAACGCTATGTTGGGCTTTCTCATTTATGGATCAACAAATAAATCGACCATCAATTCCTGATCTGATGGCTCAACTCGATATTTTTCGAAATCAGTTTCACCTTTCTCTCTTAATATCTCTTCATCGATCATCATACGACCCGTGATCGAACGTTTCTCACTCGTCAAGATTGCATACGCTGCATCAGCCATGATTGCCGGTGTCCGAGCCTTGCTAAATAACTCACGTCCACCGAGAGAAAATTCTATCGCTGCAGTTGCAATAATGGTTCTAGGCCACAAGGCATTAACACTTATCCCATAACGTTCGAATTCTTGATTCATTCCCATGGTCAACATACTCATGCCATATTTACTGATGGTGTAAGGAGAATGAACCGCAAACCACGATTCTTTTAAATTTAAAGGTGGAGAGAGACTAAGAATATGTGGATTTTGACTTTGTTTTAAATAAGGCAAGGCAGCTTGACTACAGACCATAACGGCGCGAGTATTAACTTGATACATGAGATCAAAACGATTTGGATCAAGCGTTTCAACCCCACTCAAATTAATCGCACCAGCATTATTAATGAGGACATCTATCCCACCAAAATGTTCAGCAGCCTGTTTCATTGCGGCTGCGACAGCATCTTGATCTCGGACATCAAGTTGGATCGCTAATGCTCTCCCACCAGCTGCTTCTATTTCTTTTGCAACAGAATGAATCGTACCACTGAGTTTCGAATGTTCAGTGCTCGTTTTTGCAGCAACCACAATATTTGCACCATCTTTTGCAGCTTTAAGTGCAATCTCACGACCGATACCTCTGCTTGCACCTGTAATGAACAGTGTTTTTCCTTGTAGTGACATAATCCCTCTGTGTTATTTTGTTTTTGAATTTTCAATGTACAAAAAAAAACCACTTATGCAAAATTTCTTTATGAACCTCTAAGTCGTAGAAGCATACATTTTGCAATTACAAAATTAGAATTGTTTTGATAGCAGGCTAAAAAATTTAAATAACATTCTGTTTTTATTAATTTTTATAAAACCAACTATAGTTGCATTTTGTACCAAAAATTCACCTTTGATTTTCAAACTTAATTTGTGTGAAATTTAAAAAGTGAAAATCGCTCTCATACGCCTATTATTATTCTGAGATAAAAAAAAGCCCAAGGAGGAGTACAATCTTTGGGCTTAGTAAACTGAATATTTACATTAAAATAATATACCTAATTGATATAAAATAGAAAGCACTAATTTATTTTTTTAATATTATTTTAAAAATATTTTTATAATCAACAATATAATTAGATTAAGAAGTATAATTTTCTAAGATTTAACTTTGTCTATCTCGTATCAACTGCGTTGATGCAATATTTTCGTAAATTGTTTGCTGCAATTGATCTCTGAATTCAATCAAATCTTGTTCTGTTTTGATATTTGAGATTGATTGTCGTGGTAAAAATTTGAAATAGAATGGGACTCTTTTAGGAATAATATTTTTGGGTATTGAAGGCAAGACATCACCTTGACGGAGTATTTTTCCAATTTGAGGTACAGCTAAAAGCTTTTTAAACCACTTTTTTTCAAGCAAATAATTGGCATCAAGTGCCAAATCGAATACTTCATCACCACCTACAGCTACAAAAGGTACAATGTCGTAGTCAAATTCTTGAGCTAACTTTAAGAATCCATAGCGCTCTTTCCATATGAGTTGATATTCTTCCCCTTTGCGCTTTACTACCTCACGCCCACCACCTGGAAACACTAGGATAGAGTATCCTTGTTGCATTGCATCTCTGGCGTATTCTCTTAGACCCTCAATTGCACCCATTTTATGAACCATATCTTTCCAATACGGTATTTTGAAATGAATGTGATCACCTAAACTCACAATTTTAATTTTGTGCTCTGTATATAGATAATCAATCAATATTGGCGTATCAAATACACCATAAATTGTATGATTACCCACATACATGGCAGGTCGATCAGCATTGAGATGTTCAACACCAAGAAAGGTCGGTTTAAAATAAAAACGTTGCAACAAACTACCATATCGGATCATTTTAGAATGGTGTTGGATTTGCAATGCTTTATTTTCCATTGAACATCTCTTTATATAATTAAGCTACTCGCTTCTGAACCAGTATTGAACCAACAGAATAACCCGCGCCAAATGAACATAATACACCGTATTCACCATCATTCACTTGATCTGCAGTTCGGTGTAACGCAATGATGACCCCAGCTGAAGAAGTGTTTGCAAACTCGTCTAAAATGATTGGAACTAAGTCTGGATCTGCTTCAGCAGCAGCTTTACCCACAACCAGCTTTAAAATTAACTCGTTCATGCTGGCATTGGCTTGATGTAACCAGAAACGTTTAACATTCGTCGGTTCGATTTGGTTTTTCTCAAGTTGCTTTGTAATCATTTTCGCAACCAATGGGCATACTTCTTTAAACACTTTACGGCCATCTTGACGGAAGCGTTTATCATCCGCATTGGTTGTTTCACTTGGATTCAAGAAACCAAAATTATTACGAATGTTATTAGAGAATTGCGTAAACAATTGCGTATCTAAAATTTCGAATCCTGTTTTAGAATCTGTATCTTCGATAATTGAAGCTGTCGCCACATCACCAAAAATGAAATGACAATCACGTGAACGATAATCTGTATGACCTGATGTGATTTCCACATTGACCAAGAGCACACGACGAGCACCAGACTTAATCGCATCATAAGCTTGTTTTAAGCCAAATGTTGCAGCAGAACAAGCAACATTCATGTCATAAGCATAACCTTGAATGCCTAATGCAGTTTGAATTTCAATAGCAACCGCAGGATATGCACGTTGCATATTTGAACAAGCCAATATTACAACATCAATGTCTTCAGCAGTTACACCGGCATTTTCCATTGCTTGTTTTGAAGCGATCACACCCCACTCAGCTTGAAGTGAAATTTCATCATCTGATCGTTCTGCTAAGTTTGGACGTAAACGATTAGGATCTAATACGCCTTCCTTCTCTACAACATAACGTGCTTTAACACCTGAAGCCTTCTCAATAAATTCTGCACTTGAACCACGGCGTGCTTCGATTTCGCCCGCAGCAATTTTTTCAGCATTCTCTTGATTAAACTTTTCTACATAAGCATTTAAACTTTCAACCAATTCTTCATTGGTGATGACATGTTCAGGATGGAATAAGCCAGTGCCTGTAATACGAATGCCCATGCAAAACTCCTTTTTTGAGTAACTCAATATTTCAAATTAAAGCTATATTAACTGATTCCGAGACGTTCCCATACTTTTTGAATACGGTTTGGCGAAATTGGCATCTTGGTTTTCATCGGTTGAGAGAATAATGAGATTCTCAGTTCTTCAACCATAAAATATAACTCTTTTAATTTCTGATCATTTTTATATTTAAATAATTTATCCATCCAAGGATCGACTTGAGCAATCGCATCATCATCTCGTTTGAGATTATGAGGCAAACGATCAATCCTGATCAATAAAGCTTTAAGATAGCGTGGAAATTCAATCCACACGTCTACAGATTTACTATAAGCAAAATCCGCTAAACTCATTAGATCAAGTTGATCTTCAATATCATCGATATTTTTACCAAATACATTGGCATCAATCATCATCAACTCGCGTCGAATTTGTTGCCATTGTACATAAATGTCATTAAAGGCAGCCAAGACCTTTTGACCATGCGTCAGGAAAGACTGCTTGACAGCCTGCAGAATTGTTTGGAAATCTTGCGCATCTACAGGCTCTTTTTCTAAAGCCATTTGCAATGTTGCGTAAACTAACATTTGTTCTAACTTAGCTTTATCACCCAAAGGGGAATAGGCTAATGCGAGTGGTTTAGAAATTTGTTTTTTAAGCTGTCGAATCAAATCACCTAGCTGCATATGAATCAGGCGAATAATACCAGCACGATGATGGCGTATCGCTTCATGCTGATCATTAAACGTTTGAATGACAACACCTGACTCATCCTTTTGCTCAAGCTTAGAAAATTCCTTGCTTGGTACAAGTGCTTGATATTGTTTGACGACGACACCTGTGACTTTTTGCGATGCTTCAAACACAAAATGCTCAGGGAAAGTTTGATACTCACCTTTTAACTGCTTGACTGGACTATGCGTTTCAGTACGACAGCGTGCTTTTAATTCAGATAAATCGCGACCTTGCTCAATCACTCGTCCTTTTTCATCGATGACTTTAATGAGCGGTAAAAGATATTGTTCAATTCGATCTACATTAAAATCTTTTTCAGTGATCTGTTCGCCTCTCAATTGAAAAGCTAAAAAACTAAAAATATGCTTTTGTAAATCTTGCGCATCTATTTTGGACATCAGTTTACGCGCTGTATCTGGTATAGGTACCAAGCCACGACGCTTATCTTTTGGAAGAGCTTTTAATAGTGCTTCAATCAAATCAAGACGCCAACCTGGAATGCCCCATGACCATAAGTTTTCATCTACTTGTGGCAGGGCCTGTAGTGGAATCTTGACCGTCGCACCATCTTCATCATGACTTGGGTCAAATCGATAACTTGCCGCTAAACGAAGGTCCCCATTACGTAAGTAATCAGGGAACTGTTGGGTGGTTGGACGATCGTTAAGCCACAAAGCATCGTCATCGATGAACAAATAACGTGGTTTTTGAGGCTCAACTGTTGCACGCCAATCTTCAAAACTACGCCGACTCGCTACATCTTCAGGCACTTTTGCTGCATAAAACTGATAAATCGTCTCTTCATCTACCACCAAATCACGACGACGCAATTTGTCTTCAACTCGCTCAACTTCTTCTAGTTTAAGCAAGTTATGTTTTAAAAATGGTGGTGTAATCCCCAGATGACCCGTCGTTAAAGCATCGCGAAGGAAAATTTCATGCGCCGCAGTTTGATCGACCTTTTCATAATTGATTTGACGCTTAGGTTCAATAATCAAACCAAACAGTGAAATTTGATCATATGCGTTAACTACACCTGCTTTTTTCGACCAATGCGGTTCAAAGTAATGATGTTTCACTAAATCACGTGCAGCTAGCAAAATCCACTCAGGCTCAATTTTTGCCAGTGTTCGTAAATACACCTGAGAGGTTTCTACCATCTCAAATGCCATGACCCATGGTGTATTGGTTTTGTGTAAGGTTGATGCAGGAAATATACGTGCCTTTTGTTGACGCACTGCCATGAATACATTGCGTTCATCTGTTTTATTTGCAATGAATGACAATAGTCCCGTGAGTAAAGCTCTGTGAAGATTTTCGTAACTGGTTTTCTTTTCATTAAAAGAAAGCTTTAAGCCTTGAGCAAGATCAACCAGTTGCTCATGTGTTTTTTTCCATTCTCTCAAGCGTAACCAACTGAAGAAATGATTACGTGCAAATGTGCGACGCTTATTTTCACTCATCTCCCGATTTGCAACCAACGCATCCCATAATTTGAGATAGAACAGAAAGTCAGAGTCGGCTTCACGAAACAAGGCATGCTTCTGATCCGCTTGCATTTGTTTATCAGCAGGACGCTCTCTTGGATCCTGAACAGCTAACGCTGCCACGATAATCAATACTTCATTGAGCGCCCCAAAATGAGCACCCCCCAAAATCATACGTGCGAGTCTTGGATCAATTGGCATTTTTGCCATTTGTTGACCAATTTTGGTGAGAGAATCGCCTTTGCCTTGAAGTCCACCTTTATCTAAAGATGAGGCTGTTTTAGCCACAAGAGAAGGATTACTCTTTTCCGTCATCGCCCCGAGTTCAATCAGCAGTTTACGACCATCATTGACGAGACGATGATCAGGCGGTTCAATAAAGTCAAAATCTTCGAGTGTTCCAAGACCTAAACTCTGCATCTGCAAAATAACAGATGCCAAATTAGTACGTTTGATTTCAGGTTCAGTAAATTCGGGACGACTTAAAAAGTCTTCTTCTGAATACAGTCGAATACACACACCCGGTGCAATACGACCACAACGACCTTTACGTTGATTGGCTGCTGCTTGAGAAATCGCTTCAATCGGTAAACGCTGAACACGCGAACGGTAGTTATAACGAGAGATACGTGCAAAACCACTATCAATGACGTAACGTATGTTTGGAACGGTCAATGCAGTTTCCGCAACGTTGGTGGCAATAATGATACGCCGTCCACCACCTGCAGGATTAAAAATCTTTTGTTGTTCAGATAACGCTAGTCTCGCATACAAAGGTAGAACTTCTGTATGACGAGGTCCATGTTTGATTAAAGTTTCCTGTAGCTCACGAATCTCTTGTTCCGTACTGGCAAAAATCAAAATATCTGCGTGTTCAGGATGACCTTTTTCCTGTGCATCTTTGAAACATTCTTCAACAGCTGATACTACTGCGCGCGGTAGGTTTTCTTCAAAGTCATCAAACTCATCATCATCACTCCCTATAATACTCATTTCAGAGATCGGACGATAACGCACTTCTACAGGAAAACTACGACCTTCAACCTCAAAGATCGGTGCGTTATTGAAGTAACTTGAAAAACGATTAACGTCTAAAGTTGCAGATGTGATGATGACTTTAAGATCTTTACGACGTGGCAAGAGCTGTTTTAAATAGCCCATGATGAAGTCAATATTGAGCGAGCGCTCATGTGCTTCATCAATAATAATGGTGTCATATTTGGTTAAGAAACGATCATGAGCCAATTCAGCCAGCAAAATACCATCTGTCATTAAACGAACGATAGAGTCCTGTGAACCCTGTTCGTTAAACCTTACTTTAAATGAAATAGACTCACCGAGTTTTTCACCCACCTCTTCTGCAATACGTTGCGATACACTGCGCGCAGCTAATCGTCGTGGCTGGGTATGACCAATTAACCCTGTTAAACCACGCCCCGCAAGCATGGCTATCTGAGGAAGCTGAGTTGTTTTACCTGAACCTGTTTCACCCGCAACGATAATGACCTGATGTTTTTGAATGGCCTCAATCAATTTGTCTGCATATTGGGTAACAGGTAAATCTTGATTAAGTTTGATATTAGGAATGCGTTGAATACGCTGTTGTACTTTTAAATTTGATTTTTCAAAAAGTTCTTGATATTGCTTTTCATTGGCATCTTTTCCTTTGCGTAGTCGATTTAAACGATGAAGATC
This sequence comes from Acinetobacter sp. ANC_7654, assembly GCF_056779855.1. Lineage (NCBI taxonomy): Bacteria > Pseudomonadati > Pseudomonadota > Gammaproteobacteria > Moraxellales > Moraxellaceae > Acinetobacter > Acinetobacter sp. ANC_7654. Next base: position 20,287 of record NZ_JBWYIR010000005.1, read on the forward strand.
TCGTACCATCACCATTTGTTCTACATTTAACCCTATCGTTGCCAAGTTTTAGCCCTATATCAATTACGAAACGCTTTATTCTACTCATTTTCAAAAATTATCCCAAATCTGAATCGGACTATTTTTTTAGATTAAATGAGAATATAAAGCTTAAAATGATCTTATGTTGAAATAGAAACATGTCAGCCGTGTTATGTGACAATTCATACAATTTTTGAAATTTTCATGTAGCTTTTTATATTTTTGAAAAACCAAATCCAAAATAATGATGATTTTTTTAATATTTACCCTTGAATTTTCACTTCAGTGTCTTCATGTTGGTAAGCATGTGAAATTTTCTCATCCTGTCACGAATACATCATTTTGATGTGTTACAAGGAAGACAGATGACAAACTTAAATGGCAATCAATTTACATAATTCGGTTTTTCCGATTTTTGTAATGTAAAAATACCATTTCAGCACAGAACGAAAGTTCGATACTCTAATTGAAAATTAAAGACTAACCTCAATCATGGAGACAATGATGAGCTTAATTAATACTGAAGTTAAACCATTCGCAGCTACAGCTTACCACAACGGTCAATTCGTAGACGTGACTGAAGCTGATCTTAAAGGCAAATGGTCTGTAGTATTTTTCTACCCTGCTGACTTCACTTTCGTTTGCCCAACTGAACTTGGTGACCTTGCTGACAACTACGCTGAATTCCAAAAATTAGGCGTGGAAATCTACGGTGTTTCTACTGACACTCACTTCACTCACAAAGCTTGGCACGACACTTCTGACGTAATTGGTAAAATCCAATACCCATTAATCGGCGATCCAACTTGGACTCTTTCTAAAAACTTCGAAGTTCTAATCGAATCTGCTGGTCTTGCTGACCGTGGTACTTTCGTAATCGACCCAGAAGGTAAAATCCAAATCGTTGAAATCAACGCTGGTGGTATCGGTCGTGATGCTCAAGAACTTCTTCGTAAAGTTAAAGCAGCTCAATACGTTCACGCTCACCCAGGCGAAGTTTGCCCTGCTAAATGGAAAGAAGGCGATGCAACTCTTGCTCCTTCAATCGATCTAGTTGGTAAAATCTAATTCATTAGATAGCACTAAAAAAAACCACGCTTTGCGTGGTTTTTTTGTGTTCAATCCATCAAATTCTCAATCACCATCAATTCCGCGTAATCATCAATAATCCACACCCAATATTCAGCGTCATCGTGCAAAAATCAGGATCAGCCTTAACATCCTTTAAAAAACTTTGTATTTCAGCAGCATGGGAAATCACTTTATCTACAAGTATTACGCCATGTTCAGGATGTAGTACCTTTTTTAAATATTGCCAATAATCAGGATATGCATGTCGATTCGCATCTAAGATAATTAAGTCATACACATCGCCTTCATTAATTAATAAATTAATTGCATCACTGCTGATAAAATCAATAAGGTGATCTAAACTAAACTGTTTGGCGTACTGAGTCGCAAGTGCTGTTCTTTTTGAGTTTATATCAACCGTCGTCACTCGACCCTGATGATCCGAAACCGACTCCGCCATCCATAATGTTAAATATCCTGTCGAAGTTCCTATTTCAAGAATTCGTTTAGAGGTCTGGATCTTAATAAGCATCGAAATATAATGGGCAGATTCTGGTTTTATATTTCGATATCTCAGATCGCGATCAGTTTGATATGCATCATGTTGAATTAACTGCTGATATAAACTTTGCATTTGACTTAAAAATTCAGCATTCATGACATATTCTCATTGAATCGATTTCTATAAACTAATCAAAGATAAAGTCTTTACTATGACAATCATCATAATTTTTGAATCAATTTAAAACGTTCAATTTCACGATCATCATCCTCTAGATAAATGCTTTCTGTAAACATCGCTAATGGCCTTACCCATATTGAATAATCTCCATAAAGGCATTGATAGACCACAAGCTTTTCTTGAGTTTCACTATGCGTCGCTACATGAAGGACTTGATAAAGTTGTCCTTTATAGTGTTTATAAATGCCTCTCTCTAAGGTCATAATTGGTCCTCGCTCATATCTATTAAAATAATTTTAATGTAAATATCTGAATTCGAATTGCTTTTATACTTGAAAATTCAAGTTTTAACTCAATACTTTCATACAACTACACCAAAGACTTTGATTAAATTCATTTTTCCGATTGAATTTATAAAAACAAACTGTTTTATCTATTCAATCAATTGTCTTAGTATACCTGTATCGAATGAATTATTACTCCTTTGGAGACGTTAGCAATGTTAGATCAAAATACTTCAGCTCAATTAAAAACGCTTTTAGAACGCCTTGAAGGTCCAATCGAATTGGTTGCGACTTTAAATGATTCAGACAAATCTGCAAAAATCAAAGAACTTGTGGAAGAAGTGGCTGCACTTTCTCCATTCGTCACAGCTCGTTTTGATGGTCAAAATAAACGTGCGCCGAGCTTTGGTATTGCAAAAGCAGGTGAAGAACCGCGTGTCTTCTTCGCAGGTTTACCAATGGGTCATGAGTTCACTTCTTTGATTTTGGCATTGCTACAAACTTCTGGTTATGCACCAAAAGTATCTGATGAAGTATTAGCATCCATCAAAGCTTTAGAAATCAAATCTGACTTTGACGTATTCGTATCTTTAAGCTGTCATAACTGTCCAGATGTGGTTCAAGCACTTAATTTGATCGCAATCTACAACCCTGGCACAACTGCAACCATGATTGATGGTGCATTCTTCCAAGACGAAGTTGAAGAACGCAAAATCATGGCTGTCCCAATGGTGTTCCAAGACAACGAACATATTGGTCAAGGTCGTATGACATTGGAAGAAATTGTTGCGAAGCTCGATACTAACTCTGCAGCGAAAGATGCTGAAAAACTCAATGCCAAAGATGCATTTGACGTGCTTGTGATCGGTGGTGGTCCTGCAGGTAACACATCTGCAATCTATGCGGCTCGTAAAGGTATCCGTACAGGAATCGTTGCTGAGCGCATGGGTGGTCAGGTCATGGACACCATGGACATTGAAAACTTTACATCAGTGCAAAAGACGCAAGGCCCTAAGTTTGCGGCTGAAATGGAAGCACATGTTCGTGAATACGGTGTCGACATCATGAACTTACAACGTGTGTCTGACATCAAAGGTGCGGATGAAACTGCCAACGGTTTAGTTGAAGTGACTTTAGAGAATGGTGCAAAACTTGAATCGAAAACGGTCATCCTGTCTACAGGTGCTCGTTGGAGAGAAATGAATGTACCAGGTGAGCAAGAATACAAAACCCGTGGTGTTGCGTACTGCCCACACTGTGATGGCCCATTGTTCAAAGGTAAACGTGTGGCTGTGATCGGTGGTGGTAACTCTGGTGTTGAAGCTGCGATTGACCTTGCAGGTATTGTTGAGCATGTCACTTTGGTTGAGTTTGATACTAAGCTGCGTGCTGACCAAGTATTACAAGACAAACTTAACAGCTTGCCAAATACCACTGTCATCAAAAATGCGCTGTCTACAGAAGTTGTGGGTGATGGCAAACAAGTGACTGCACTGAAATACAAAGACCGTGCGACGGATGAAGAGCACATTGTTGAACTTGCGGGCATCTTCGTACAAATTGGTTTGTTGCCAAATACGGATTTCCTCAAAACGACAGAGGTTGAGCTTTCAAACCGTGGTGAGATTGTGATTAACGATCGCAACGAAACCAATGTAAAAGGTGTATTTGCTGCGGGTGACTGTACAACAGTACCTTATAAACAAATCATCATTGCCACTGGTGAAGGCGCGAAAGCATCACTGTCAGCGTTTGATTACATCATTCGTTCTGGACAGTAATTTCAGCCTTAATATACCGCATTAAAGTGTAGCCCTGAGAAAACTCTTTCTCGGGGCGTTTTTATAAGCCAATATTATCTTTACAATTTTTGAATAAAACTTTATTTAAAATCTGCTTATATTGTTCTCATCCATGCTACTTGGATACTCATTGAATTAAAAAAGGAAGATAAAATGAATAAGATTCTTGTTGCTTTAGGTCTTGCTGCTACAGTTGCTTTTGTTGGGTGTAATAAGGATAAAGCTCCTGAAACTGGCGCGACAACTGGTGAACATTTAGAAAATGCCGCTGAACAAGCAGGTGCAGATATTCAGAATGCGACTGAAGATGCAGCTCAATCAACTGCAACTGCAGTCGACAATGCTGCTGATGCGACAGCGCAAGCTGCAGATAATGCTGCTGCACATGCTGAAAATGCTGCGCACAACGCTTCAGAAGCGGCTAAAGAAGCAACTGCTAATGCAGCAGCAGCTGTAGAAGAAGGTGCAGCGAATGTAAAAGAAAAAGCTCAACAATAATTTGAGTTCTACCAATTAAAGCCTCTTTAGAGGCTTTAATTTTTTCTCTTACAGAGCAATTTTACAGCCCCAAGATACGAATCAAGCCTATACTGTATGAATAACAACTCTTTTTTGAATAACATTTTCAGATAATAAGACAAAATCCTATGAGCTATTCACATCATACAGAACCACATTATATACATCGCACAGGTTGGTTAAGAGCTGCTGTTCTTGGTGCCAACGACGGTATAATTTCAGTCACTAGTTTAATCATGGGGATGGCAGCAAGTGGCGCGAATCAACATACCCTTTTAATCACTTGTATTGCTGGTTTGATTGCAGGCGCAACCTCCATGGCAGCTGGTGAATATATTTCGGTAAAATCTCAGTCTGATATTGAAGAAGCTGATCTAAAGTTTGAAGCAAGTGAGTTAGCACGCAATCCACAAATCGAACTGAAAGAATTAACGCATATTTATGTACAAAGAGGATTATCACCCGAACTTGCTCATCAAGTTGCTATACAACTGAGCGAGCATGATGCGTTAGCTGCACATGCACGTGATGAAATTGGTATCCATGAAAATACAACAGCTCAACCTTTTCAAGCCGCTTGGTCTTCTGCCACCGCCTTTTCAATAGGTGCAGCTTGCCCTATGATCGCTATACTAATCAGTCCTCCTGCATATTTAGAATACAGTGTTGCCTTTTTTTGCATTTTAGCGTTATTTATTCTAGGGGCTTTATCTGGATATTTTGCTGGAACGTCTAAAGTAAAATCTGCATTGCGAATTACGCTTTGGGGAATCGCAGCGATGGCATTTTCAAGTTGGATTGGCTCACTGTTTAATGTACATGTCGGCTAACATATAAGAATTACAAATATATAAAATCAATATTACTCAGCAGCATTTAATGCATAAATGCAGTGTAGGACTATCAACCCACAATCAATCAATTAAAATACTGATGTGTTTTATCAGCTTTTCTTATCTTCATGTCCATTATTGCAGCTCAATCTGACCGATCACAGTCATCGGTCTGGATCGCTATTGTTTTATTGATTGTAGGCACCCTTGGTGCTTATCAAATTGTGGGAATTAATCAAGCCCTGTTATTCCTTATTGGTGGTGCGCTTGGTATGACGCTCTACCATGCATCATTTGGTTTTACATCGAGCTGGCGCGTTTTTATTAAAGAACGCAAAGGTCGTGGTTTACGTGCACAAATGATTATGCTCGCACTGGCAGTGCTGCTCTTCTTCCCAGCTTTAGGTGCAGGTGAATTATTTGGTCAACCCGTTAAAGGCAACGTCAATCCCGTATCGATGTCCGTGATGATTGGTGCATTTATTTTCGGAATTGGCATGCAACTGGGTGGTGGTTGCGCATCTGGGACACTCTATACAGTCGGTGGTGGTAGCTCACGTATGCTGATCACTCTATTCTTTTTCTGTTTAGGCTCACTGATCGCTACTTCACATATTGAATGGTGGTTTGCACTGCCACACTTAGCCCCTATTTCAGTAGTACAAAGCTTTGGTGTTATTCCAGCGCTAATACTCAATTTCGTGCTATTTGGTTTGATCGCATTAGCAACAGTCTACTTCGAGAAAAAACGCCACGGTCAGCTTGAACAAGAACCTGTTGCAGCACATCAAGGCTGGAAACGTTTCTTAAAGGGACCATGGCCTTTAATTTGGGGTGGTATTATTCTCACCCTGCTTAATTTCGCCACGCTTGCATTGGCTGGTCGCCCATGGGGTGTCACATCTGCACTCGCAGTATGGGCAGCGAAAGGTGCAACATTAGTCGGAATTGATGTAACAGCTTGGGACTATTGGCAACAACCTGGAAATGCTAAAGCTTTAGCAAATTCGTTGTGGTTTGATATCACCTCTATGATGAATTTTGGCATCATGCTCGGCGCTTTACTTGCAGCAGGTCTCGCTGGAAAATTTGCACCGAGTCTTAATATCCCTAAACGCTCAATTCTAGCAGCAGTCATTGGGGGGATCATGTTGGGTTATGGCGCTCGATTAGCATACGGTTGTAACATCGGTGCTTATTTCAGCGGCATTGCATCAGGCAGTCTACATGGGTGGTTATGGCTGATTTTCGCTTTTATTGGTAATGGTATAGGTGTGAAACTTCGTCCACTATTTTTCCCGAATGAAAAGCCTCAGCCTGAAAAACTTACAGGTTGCTAATCAGCAAATATCGATATTTGAGAACGCCTAATTTCAATTGGGCGTTTTTATCTTTCTATAGTGCAATTACAACCACTTAATAGAATAAGAAAAAGAAAGGAGTATTAAATTTCATCCGATTAAAATCAGCTAAGTCACCAAAGTTTGTTCTTATAATAAGTCTTTATGTGCTTACTTTGAGTTTGTTAAATGCTGCATCATCTATATAAAAACCCATCCGAAGATGGGCTTAAGATTTAGATATTAAAAGTGAAGTCAAGCCTCTACTTTCTTTTTCAAAGTTGCATCTAATTGTTCTTTATCTAATGCATTATCCCAACGTGCTACAACGATTGCTGCACAAGCATTGCCAACAAGGTTAGTTAATGCGCGGCATTCAGACATAAAACGATCGATACCTAAAATAAGTGCCATCCCTGCAACAGGTAATGCTGGAACAACGGATAATGTAGCTGCCAGAGTAATAAAGCCCGCCCCCGTTACACCTGCAGCCCCTTTTGAACTAATCATCGCAACCAACAAAATTGTGATCTGTTCCCAAATGGTCAAATCGATATTACAGGCTTGAGCAATAAAAAGAGCAGCCATCGTCATATAGATATTTGTACCATCTAAATTAAATGAATATCCAGTTGGAATGACCAAACCAACGACCGACTTTTCACAACCTGCTTTTTCCATTTTATTCATCAGCGTTGGAAGTGCAGCTTCAGAAGAGCTCGTGCCTAATACTAACCATAATTCATCTTTGATATAGCGGATGAGATCAATGATAGAAAATCCATTGTATCGTGCAACTGCTCCCAGAATAAGCAGAACAAATAAAAGTGAAGTAATATAGAACGTTACGATTAATAATAGTAAATTTCCAATACTCGAAATACCGAAAGCACCAATCGTATACGCCATCGCACCAAATGCACCAATTGGAGCTAGTTTCATCAACATACCGACAAGGTAAAATACCGGAGCGGTCAGTGTCGTTAAGAAGTCTGTAACTGGTTTCCCTTTTTCACCCACCGCTGCAAGCGCTAAACCAAATAGAACAGCAACAAATAAAACCTGAAGAATATCACCACCCGCCAAAGGACTGATTAAAGTCTTTGGTATGATATTCATGAAGAAGTCAACAATAGAGGCATCCTGAGCTTTTTCAACATAAGTTGAAACTTTGTCACCTTCTAAAGCAGCAGGATCGATATTAAGACCTTTACCCGGCTGAATAAGATTAGCAACAATCATGCCCACAATCAGCGCAAGCGTAGAGAAAGTTAAAAAGTAAGCCATTGCTTTACCCGTCACTCGCCCCACTGCGCCCATATTCGTCATACCAGCAATACCCGTGACCACAGTCAAGAAAATAACGGGTGCAATGATCATTTTGACGATTTTAATAAAAGCATCGCCAAGAGGTTTTAAACTTGCCCCCAACTCCGGCATAAAATGTCCAAGTGTGACACCCGCAATAATTGCAAAGATGACTTGAACATATAAAATTTGATAAAACTTTTGCTTCTTAGGTGGTTGAGATTGCTCATCAACGTGAATATCCATGGAAGACCCTTCTAATTCAAAAAAGTGAATCCATTGTTAAATGCAATAAATTTCACACTCAAAAATGAATTGCGCGTTAAATAATTTCAAAGGTCGAAATTCTAGTGACATTCACTTTTTGAATGAAAAAGTCGGGCTTAACTATTAGTCTAAGAAAAAAAGATTTATGGAGTCCAATTGGGCTGAGATGACTAAATATGAATCGTCATAAAAATTAACTCATATAAAATTAAGTTTTGATATTTTTAGAAAAAAAAATGAAAATTAAAAATTCATAAGTTAATTTTGAATATTAAAAATACAAATAATTTTATTTTATGACCCAATATATACCTATAAAGTATAATTAAATTTTAATGCAATCTAAGAACAATATATATAAATATATAATTCAATAGTTTATATGAATTACTCCTAAATAAATATAACAAAAAAATATTAAAATTTTTAGCCGTATAAATTTAAAACACTCTTATATAATCGTTTTTATTATATTTTATTAATTAAATTCAAAAACTTATTTTTAAAAAATCATACTAAACCTGTTTTTCATTCATATATCTCCAATACCTTTTAGGTACGTATTGAACATGCAACTTAGGATTATCACGTGCCACTATATTTACACTCTTAAAATAATCCTTCCAAAGTTGATCATATAGCTCTTCTTGATCATCGAGTTCAATCATGAATGATTGACTAGAACCTATATGGATATTTTGATCAATTTCGGCTGCATTCAAATTAACTTGATGGACTTGCTTCAAATCATAGTAAATTCCGTAGCGTCGCTTTTCATCATAAATTAACCAACGCTGGTCTTGATAACGTGCTTTGAAATGCTTAGAGATTAAAGGCAGAACATTAAAATCTGGTCTTACTAATGATAAAAATAAACCATCCTTACACTTTTTAAAGCGAACAAATGCCTCCATTCGGTGCTTTTCACGACCAACTTGTTTAGCCCATTGTGCAAGCGCTAAAACATCATGATGACCGAAATTTTTTTCAACGGCATATTGGTGCTTAAAGATATAAATGGAATAATCAAATAGATGTTGGTATGCCACTTCCTGCTCAGACAAAAAAGTAAAATACCAATTACGCAAACTTGAAGCAGAAATTTTAGATTTTAAACCTTGCCAGACTCGTTCAGCTTGCTTTTCTTCACTGTAAACTCGGACTGACTCATCAAATAAATTCTGGTGAGAGTTTCCTTCAGTTTGAACTTTTACGTCGAACTCTTTGAATTGAAAAGCTCTAAATACACAGCACAGCAACCCAGTCATGGTACCATCAAAAACATACACAGCCATTTAAAACCCAAATCCTAGTTGAGGTGACAGTTGTTTCACATATTTTGATTGCCCACTTTGTAAAATTTGCTGGCGGATCTGATGAGCGTGCTGTTCTCTTTTAAACTTAGGTGTATCAGCACATCGAATAAAATGTTGAGCACGATTATAAGCAACGCCTAAGCGCTTTAACTGATCGATATGAATTTTTCCAAAACGGCGAGCCTGTACAATTTTCTTAGCAGATCTCACACCAATGCCAGGAACACGTAAAATCATTTTATATTCAGCAGTATTAATATCCACTGGAAACTGCTCTGGATGTCTTAAAGCCCAACCTAATTTAGGATCAACCTCTAAATCTAAATTGGGATGTGCTTCATCCACAATTTCGTTGGCTTCAAATCCATAAAAACGCATTAACCAATCTGATTGATATAAGCGATTTTCTCGCAATAACGGCGGTGCAGAACCTACAGCAGGTAAAGCAGACTCTTCTGGATTGATAGGTATATATCCTGAGTAATACACCCGTTTTAATTTAAAATCTTTATAGTGCTTGTCAGCCATCAAGATTACATCACGATCTGTTTCGTGATGCGCACCGACCACCATTTGTGTTGTCTGACCAGCAGGCACAAATTTAGGAACCGACTTGATTAGTTTTCTCTCATCTTTCAATTCAATCAAACGGTCTCTCACAATACCTAAATCTTTCTGCACTTCTGCATGCGACTTTTCAGGTGCAAATTTCACCAAGCCTTCTTCTGTCGGCATTTCTAAGTTAATGCTCATCCGATCGACATACAGTCCAGCCTCATGAATAATTTCTTGCGAAGCGCCCGGAATAGTTTTGAGATGAATGTACCCATTAAAATTTTCTTCCAGTCTTAATTTTTTTACGACTTGAAGCATTCTCTCCATGGTGTAATCCGCGGATTTAAAAATTCCTGAACTTAAAAATAACCCTTCTATATAGTTTCGACGATAAAAATTAATGGTCAGATCTACCACTTCTTGGACGGTAAATGCTGCTCGCTTTACGTCATTTGAACGGCGAGAGACACAATACGCACAATCATAAATACAGACATTTGAGAATAAAATTTTTAATAATGAAACACAGCGACCATCTTCGGTATAACTATGGCAAATTCCGGAACCTGTATTACCAAGACCTTTATCTTTGTTCTTGCGGTTACTACCACTTGAGGAACAAGACACATCATATTTGGCAGCATCAGCTAAAATCTGTAATTTTTCACGGATACGATCAGACATATATGTAAGGGGAAACAATGAGATTTCGAATATTATAATTGTTTATTTATTCTACTAAATGTCGCTGATCATTCATGCGACACAGTTTGACGCTTTGCATTTTCGCACTAAATAATGAATATAATTTGATTCTCCGATCATGATTGTGCAAAGTGAAATTAAATCATGGAGCTTGATTATGTCTTTACTCGAACAATTATCCATTCAGCATCCCATTTTTTTGGCGCCAATGGCTGGGGTATCCACACCAGAACTGGCAGCTGAAGTATCCAATCAAGGTGGATTGGGGTCTCTTGGTTTAGGTGCTGCCAGTATCCAAAATGCTCGACAACAAATAGTTGCAACTCAAAAATTAACAGATTTACCCTTTCAGGTGAATTTCTTTTGCCACAAACCAACTGAACTTGATTCTGAACGGAATCTAAATTGGATAAATTATCTAAAACCCCACTTTGATAACTTTAATACTGAACCACCCAAAGAATTAAAATGTATTTACCCCAGTTTTTTAGATAATGATGATTTTTTAGATTTAGTCTTAGAAACTCGACCTAAGGCGGTGAGTTTTCACTTTGGGATACCTCATGCACATCAAATAGCTGCCCTCAAAGAGGCTGGTATTATTACGATGGTATCAGCAACGAACTTAGCGGAAGCTAGAGCAATTGAAGACGCTGGGATTGATATCATCATTGCACAAGGTATTGAAGCGGGAGGACACCGTGGTATTTTTAATGAGCATTTTGACAGTGCAATCAAAACAGCAGATTTAATAAAATTACTTGTTCCTACCTGCAAGATACCTGTCGTAGCAGCTGGTGGAATCATGAATGGCTTTCAAGCTAAATATATGATGAATCTCGGAGCTTCAGCCGTACAACTCGGTACTGCATTTGTACAATGCAAGAGTTCAGCTGCAAATGCAGCTTATCGTAATGCATTATTAAGTAAGCCTTTAACTCAAATTACATCAAGCATCTCTGGGCGACCAGCGAGAGGGATAATCAACAGTTGGTCAACTCTCGTAGATTTACCTCAGCGTGAGTTAGTTGCTCCCTACCCTTATGCATATGATTTAGGTAAACAACTAAATGCAGCAGCATTAATCAACAAAGATGAAAGTTTTGGTGCATTCTGGGCAGGAAGTAATGTAAATCAAATCAGAGTTTTAGAAGCACCTGATTTAATCAATCAAATCATATTAGAAATTGATCAATATGATGCTTAAATAATCGATAAAACCCATACCGAGCTGTAGTTTTTTAATTTACAATGAATTGTTAAATTATGTAGCGAAAAGTATGGGTTTTGTATTATTAGCACTTATGGCGTTTGGATTCGGAATAGACACCTATTCACATGCTCAAGATAAAGATCAGTCCACTCAACATAATGTTGAGCAGCTAGATGCTCAAATTTTAAATCAAGATCAATCACATTCTTCTGAAGAGAAAAAATCGGATTCTGAAATAAATTTACAACCTCTTGAATTTAAACAGTAGAATCTATGAATAACTTATTTCAGTTAAGTGCAGACATATAGAAACTCAACCTGATTTTAATAAATCCACAGATTCCACTTGAACATCACTCATAATTTGCCCTTCTGACAAAAGTAAATCGAAATAATTGGCTACGACTTTGGCTTGTTCCGCTGTACTTTCTACTTTGTACATATTCTGACGAAATTCATTACTTGAGTGGAGACCTTTTGTGTACCACGCGATATGTTTACGTGCAATGCGACAGCCTGAATACTCACCGTAAAATTCATATAGCTCATTCAGATGTCCCAATAGAACTTCTTTCACTTCAGCAATCGATGGCGCTGCAAGTGGCTGTCCCGTTTTTAAATAATGAGCAATTTCTCTAAAAATCCATGGACGACCTTGTGCTGCTCGGCCAATCATCACGGCATCAGCACTAGTATGATCTAATACATACTTGGCTTTCTCTGGGCTATCAATATCTCCATTTGCAATGACTGGAATAGAGATATTTTGCTTCACTTCTTTAATTAGATCATAACGTGCAGTATTTAAATACATATCTTCCCGTGTACGACCATGCAATGCTAAAGCTGCAATACCCGCTTGTTCTGCGCGCTTCGACACACGCATAATATTTTCATGTCCGTTTAAAAATCCTAAGCGCGTTTTAAGTGTTACAGGGACATCTACTGCCTCGACCACCGCATCTAAAATTCTGGCTACCAAGTCTTCATCTTGTAAGAGTGCAGAACCTGCTAATTTATTGCACACCTTTTTCGCTGGGCAGCCCATATTGATGTCAACGATTTGAGCACCATTTGACACTTGATATCGTGCAGCTTCAGCTAAATCCCGTGGCTCTGATCCTGCTATTTGTGCTGAAATTGGAGCAATTTCACCATCAAAGTTGGCTCGGTAGAGACTTTTCTTGCTCATACGAAGCGTTTTGTCAGAAGTCATCATTTCACTAACTGCATGTCCTGCACCAAAATATTTACACAAGGTTCTAAATGGTCGATCCGTTACACCTGCCATGGGTGCTACAAAAACAGGAGTTGTTTTTTCGCGATCAAATAAATCACGGATCACAGGATGTTGAGACATGAATAATACCAATGATGATGAAACAGTTTCAGAATGCTTAACTTTTTAAATCTGCACTCATTGAGAGATTGAAATTGGATACAAGCATTAAATTATATAACGTTTGAAACTAAAAATATGTTTTATCTCATTTTGCTTGAATGTTAATGGATGAACTTAAGCTCAAAACTTAGATTTTGATTTGAAGCATGCTGCCATCATCTTGTATACATATAAGTTCTCACAAATCGTGAATGAAATAGTATACTTCGCTAGAATCTTTATCCCTGATACTTTGCATTTATGAAAAATAGCTTTCGCTCTAATGTAATTTTTAAAGCCTGTAGTGTTGCTACATTAAGTTTATTCATGAGTGCTTGTGGTGACTCATCGTGGTGGAACACACAAGACAAAACGATTGATGCAGAACAAATCTCAAAACTCATTCCTGGCCGCGTTAATAATCGTGGTTCATGGGCCGAGGATATTTATAAAATAACCGAGCAACTTGGTATACCTCAAACGAAAGAAAATGTGTGTACCATTATTGCTGTAGTCGATCAAGAATCTAATTTTGTTGCAGATCCCCATGTACCCGGACTAGGTGCCAAAGCAGTGAAAGAAATTGATGATCGTTTAGATGAAAAATTTAAAGATAAATTAGGGGATAGTATCGGAGGCACAGTTGCGGGCTATTTCCAAGAGGTCTTAAAAAATCAGCCAACCCCTGAAGACAACTATCTGAAACAAATGCGGAAAGTGTCTACCGAACGAGAATTAGATGAATTGTATCGTGAGATTTTTGCTCACATGGCAAAACACTACCATGTCAGTGCACTTACTGGTGCAGCTAAACTCGTTGGTCAAGATATTGGTGAAAAACTAAATCCCATTACCACTTTAGGCTCTATGCAAGTTCATATTAGCTATGCAAAAGATCATAAGCGCCAAGGTGGAAGTATCGCTGATCTAAGATCAGACCTTTATAGTCAATATGGCGGACTCTATTATGGTATTCACCGCCTGATGATGTATCCAGCAGATTATGATCAACCCATATATCGCTTTGCAGACTACAATTCAGGCATGTATTCAAGTCGTAACGCCGCTTTCCAAAGCATGCTCAATGAATTAACAGCAGCAGAGTTAACGCTTGATGGCGACTTATTACTGTACAATAAAAATGGCAATCCAAAAGCTGAAAAGAGTCAATCTGAACAAGAACTTATCAATGTATTTGCCGCAAATAATGTATTTATTACACCTCGTCAAATTCGAGCTGATTTAAAGAAAGAAAAAGAGAAAAAGTTTGAAGATACGCAAACTTATAAAGCTGTGACTGAGCTTTACGAAAAGAAAATTGGAAAAGAAAAATTTTATGCCATTATGCCTGAAGTGGTTATTTCAGGTCCTAAGCTTAGTCGCGACTACAACACCAACTGGTTTGCTACGCGAGTTAACGGTCGATATCAAACATGTATGCAGAAAGCAAAAAGAATCAAAACCTAGCATTATTTGATTTTGATGGAACATTATGTGATAAAGATAGTTTTACTAGCTTTATCTTTTACGCCTTATCAAAACGACATATTGTTAAGCAAGGACTAAAAACCTTGCCTTGGATTCAAGCCTATTTTTTAAATATTTACCCCGCGCACGCAATGCGCCCTAAGCTATTCAAGGCAATGTTTACTGGATTTTCTAGGTCTGATGCAGATCCGATTGCACTTGAATACGCCCATTCATTACAACAACACTTAAACTCACCCATTTATGAACAATTAATCAAGCATCAACTCCGTGGTGACCGCATTGCGATTGTCTCTGCATCCATTGATATTTATTTAAAACCCATTTCTCAGATTTTAAATGTAGATTTGATTTGTACTGAAACTGAAGTGCTCAATCAGTTTTATACGGGTCATTATTCTTCTCCTGATTGTAGTGGCGAAGAAAAAAGACAGCGCATACTCAAGCAATATGATGTAGACCAATTTCAATCAATTTATGCTTATGGAAATTCTTATGAGGATCAAGCGATGTTAGATATGGCTGATTATCCTTATATGGTCGGATCATCTCATCAATTACCCGATCTTGATCCACAAAAAAAGCTCGCCTAAGCGAGCTTTTTTTAATAAGAAATTAATAGATCGCCATATGATTGCGATGGATCATTTCTAATGAACGTGCTTCACCTAGAACTTGGTGTACCTTATCTGATGGTAAGCCTTTGACAATTTCAGCGCTACGTGAACTAAAGTTGACACGACCAACTGCGACGCGATGCCGTTGCTGATCCACACACTCCACCACATCACCACGCTCGAAATGCCCTTCAACTGCTTTCACACCTACAGGCAATAAACTCCGATGATTTTCTTTGATTGCTTTCACAGCACCATCATCAATCACCAATCGCCCTGCAGTTTGCAAATGCGCAGCTAACCATTGTTGGTGAGCAGTTATTCGATCATTATCAGTGATAAACAACGTACCCAGCATCTCACCCGACATTAATCGAGTTAACACATGATTACTGTCTCCACTGGCAATCAGTGTAGGACATCCTGATTTCGCGGCTAAACGTGCAGCACGCACTTTGGTCAGCATTCCACCTCGACCAAACTTACCACCACCACCTGCCATATCAAACAAACTTTCATCTAATGCACGAACTGTATGGAACAACTTCGCATTAGGATTTGAACGCGGGTCTGAATCAAACATCCCCTCTTGATCTGTCAATATAATCAGCAAGTCAGCATGAACTTGGCCTGCAACCATTGCAGCTAAAGTATCATTGTCTCCGAATCGAATCTCATCAGTAGATACAGTGTCATTTTCATTAATCACTGGAATCACTTTCCAATCGATTAAATGTTGTAAAGCATCACAAGAATTCAAATAACGGCGACGGTCAGCCAAGTCATCGTGAGTCAATAAAACTTGGGCAGATTGAATATTGTGATTCAACAATACACTTGACCAAGTTTGTATGAGCCCCATTTGACCAATGGCAGCACAAGCTTGAAGACTGGGTAGATCCGTGGGTCGATTCTCAAGTTTCATTCGAACCATACCTTCAGCCACAGCACCGGAAGACACGAGAATAATCTCATGCCCTGCATTGTGTAGATCTGCAATTTGCCCCGCCCAATGCGAGATTGCATCTATATCTAAACCTTTTCCGTTTGCTGTGAGTAAAGATGATCCGATTTTAACAACGATTCTTTTGCAACCCTTGAGCTGACGTTGCCCATCTACCACTTCTATCATCTTGTCCTCTGTCTCTTATATAAAGAGATTAACGTACGTAGTACACTTCCATTTCGCCATCATCTTCATCATCGTCAAAATCGTCATCCTCTTGACTGGCAAGACGTTGTTTACGACGCATTTCACGATAAGCCTCTTTAGCGGCAATGGTTTGTTCACGTGTTTCAGCTTCAAGCTGATCACGGAATGCTTGCATTTCTGCTGCATACTCTGGATCTTCAACTTCGCGTTCGCGCTGTTGTTCAATTTGATCCATTAAATAATAAACGACTTCTTTGGTTCCCTCAGACATCAAGCCTGAAGTCTTAAATACTGGACCCTCCCATTTCAACTCTTCAAGGATGTGATTGCACCACTCATCTCTTGAGTCTTCAGGCAACTGATCTACTTTATTTAAAACCAACACCACTGGGAGTTTTGACAATGTTGGAGAGAACTTTAAAAGTTCATTTAAAATTGCCTTAGCATTATAAGCTGGATCTGATCCATCAATTGGCTGTACATCCACGATATGTAGAAGAATACGAGTACGCGCCAAATGTTTTAAGAAGCGAATACCAAGACCTGCACCCTCTGCAGCACCTTCGATCAAACCTGGAATATCAGCCATTACAAATGAACGGTGACGATCTGCATCTACAACACCAAGATTAGGTATCATAGTTGTAAATGGGTAATCTGCTACTTTTGGTTTTGCTGCAGAGACAGCACGAATAAATGTTGATTTGCCCGCATTTGGCATACCTAATAAGCCAACATCTGCCAAGACTTTCAGCTCTAGGCGAATTTCGCGGAACTCACCTTTGTTACCATGTGTACATTTACGCGGAGCACGGTTCGTTGATGACTTAAAGTGAGTGTTACCTAAACCACCGTCACCACCTTGAGCAACAAGAACACGTTGACCATTTTCAATTAAATCACCAATGATGTCGCCAGACTCAGTATCTACAATTGTTGTTCCTACTGGAACATATAGTGTTACGGATTCACCACCGCGACCTGCACAGTTTGCGCCAGCACCATTTTTACCACGTTCAGCACGAAATCTACGGGTATAACGATAATCTACAAGCGTACTGGTGTTGTCATCAGCTTGAATATATACGCTGCCACCACGACCACCATCACCACCATCTGGACCACCAAATGGTACGAATTTTTCACGGCGAAAACTGGCTACGCCATTGCCACCGTCGCCAGCCTCTACGGTAATGACTGCTTCATCAACAAAGCGCATAATGCCAATCCTCTAAAAACTTTAAAACCGCCTATTCTGCCATATTTTAAAGTATTTCTCGACTATATTTATGCAGGTTGAGAATAAGTTAGCGACTTTTTTCATAAATTGAGTCTTTAATATTTTGGTGTATCACTGCATTAAATTTGATTTATTCATTACTCATTGTTTTATCAAATGACATCATTGGTTTTATTTATTTCTGAAACCATAAAATAATGCCTATAGTGCATTAAATTGCACTCTAAGATTTTGACATGGATCGCTCTGCTACCCCTTTATCCTCACAATTCGTGCTTGTTATGGCTTTGGCCTGTGGTGTCTGTGCAGGTTCAGCTTATTTCAATCAACCACTGATTTATTCAATCGAAAGAAGTTTAGAAATTTCGACCAGCCAAGCCGGATTTACCGTAGTTATCGCTCAAGTGGGTTATATGCTCGGACTCATGCTTTTGGTACCCCTTGGAGATTTTTTTAATAAACGAAAACTCATTGTGAGTTTAATGATATTTGCGGCAATTTCGCAGATCCTTTTATCTTTCAGCTCAGATATTAGCACTTTATATATCTTTACCCTCTGTGCAACATTTGGAGCCATATCAGCACAAGTATTAATCCCTTTTGCTTCTTCCATTAGCCCACCTGAATTAAGCTCAGCAGTTGTAGGTAAACTCATGAGCGGACTGGTCATGGGGATTATTTTATCTAGGACATTTGCCGGCTTTGTTTCAACTTATTGGTCTTGGGAAGGCGTTTATTTCAGTAGTGGTATTTTGACTTTATGTTTTGCATGTTTAATGTGGAAAAAACTCCCCAACACTCAACCTGCTTCGCATTTACACGTCACCGATATTTACAAATCACTTTGGAGCATCGCGAAGCATAATCCGCATCTCATACGCCGTGCCTGCGCGGGTGCCCTAGGATTTGGCATTCTATCAATGGTGTTTACATCGATGACTTTTGTTTTAGGGAGTGCCCCATATGAATTTACTGATTTTCAAATTGGTCTATTTGGTCTGTTAGGTATTATCGGAATTTATTCCTCGAGTTGGTCTGGTAAAACAGTTGGCAAAGGGAAAGAAGAATTTGTCGCTCAATTATGTATCACCTTGATGCTGTTCACTTGTATTCCATTATATTTCGCGCAACAGAACATCTTCATTTATGCACTTGGCGTATTGATGAGCTATTTTGGTCTCACTGCATTTCATGTTTTAAATCAAAATCTAGTCTATCGTATTGATGGTCAAGCACGCTCACGAATTAATGCTGTCTATATGACCATTTACTTTTCAGGCGCTGCATTAGGTTCTTTAGGTGCTGTTTATGCTTGGGAACATTATGCATGGATTGGTTGCGTTGCTTTGGGACTGTTTTTCTCAATTTTAATTTTATGTATTGATCGTTATGATTTTAAGATCATGAAAACCATATAAACATCTCGCTCAGTACACACTTTAAACTGAGCGATAACGAAATGATGAAATATAACTATCGCGTAATAATTGCCTTACTTTCCAAAATCTCGGGTAAATTTCGCTCAATCCAATGGATCAACTCATTTAATTTCATCGCTGCATTTGAACCCAATACAGTGAGTTGATACTCCACCTTTGGAGGAACTACTGGATAGACAGTGCGCAAAATAAAACCATCTTTTTCTAAGGTTTTTAGTGTCTGAGCCAACATTTTTTCGCTCACCCCCTCAATTCTTTGTTTTAGCTCACTAAAACGATGCACACCATCACTCAAGCAACTTAGGATGAGAACTGACCATTTACTGGTGAGATGCTCCAAAATTTCACGAGAAGGACATTCACTGGATAAAACTTGACCTAATAAATCACTATGCGCATATGTATTCATCATTTTTCTCTTAACAGTTAATAACTTACTTTTAGGTACGCACTTTCATTAAGTAAGTTAACAGATTAATATGCCTTCATCAAGTTTATTTTTTAGCCACAATGAGAGGAAATTAAAATGAAAATTGCGATTACAGGTGCAACTGGTGAATTAGGTCGTTTAGTTGTTCAAGAGCTTAAAAAGCTTCAAAACGAGCATGAAATTATTGCTTTGGTTCGCAACCCAGAAAAAGCTAAAATTTTATTTTCTGAAGGTATTCAAGTACGCAAATTTGATTATGATCTGCCAGATGATCTCGCAAATTCACTTCAGGATGTTGATAAACTCCTGCTCATTTCTGCCAATGAAATTGGTCGTCGCACTCCACAACATAAGGCTGTTATTGATGCTGCGATTCAAGCTAGAGTTCCTCACTTAATCTATACCAGCTTACTGAACGCAGATCATTCTCCGCTTGGCTTAGCCAATGAACATCGAGAAACGGAAAAATTAATACGTGAAAGTTCTATTACCTACACCTTTTTAAGAAATAATTGGTATAGCGAAAACTATTTATCTGCGCTCACCCATCAAATCGAGACAGGCATTGTGTACGGAGCGGCTCAAGATGGTTTAATTAGTTCAGCTTCTCGTTTGGATTATGCCACTGCTGCAGCTCAAATATTAAATGATGAATCCACTCAACATTTCAATAAAGTTTACGAGCTTGCTGGTAGCGAAAGCTTTAGCTTAAAAGATTTTGCGACCCTACTTTCTGAGTTTTCACAACAGCCTGTGAAATATCAAAACTTATCTCCAGAAGATTATCGTCAAGGATTAATTCAAGCTGGTTTACCAGTAGGTCTCATTGACGTCATTGTAGATGCAGATCTTCACACTTCCCATGGTGCGATGTACAGTGAACACAAAGATCTTGAACATTTAATTGGTCGAAAAACCACATCGATTCGTGAAAGCATTCAGCAAGCCCTGAATGCTTAGAGGATAGACTCCCCTTAAAGGGGAGTTTTTACTTTTTAATATTGCGAAGGGGTAAATCCAAGTTCATATCTAAATTCGCCTTTGTTTCTCGCTCCAAGTTATACATTGTTGCTCTAAAACTAGATATATCCTTCATCAAAATTGGATCATTTAAATGCAATACCGGTTTGAAAACATGATCAATATCCACATCAAGCTGCTCATGCAAATCTAAATAGACAGGACCATCAAAATCAATCGTAATCGGAACCTGATAAGTACGCTTTAAATGAAATGGAACTTCAAGCTGAATAGGCAAATCTAAATTTAACGGAAATTTAGGTAAAAATCGTGTTTTATACACCAAATCTGTTGTTGCACTAATTGGAATCGTTTGATCGATTTTTACTTTCGTTTGATAATCCACACTCACAGAAACAGGGACTTCGACTTTAAACTTGAGATTGGTTTTGTATTTACCCTGCAAATCTAAATCAATATTTTCCTGTACTTTAATTTCTGTATTTAATGCGCCAATCGCTTGTACCTCAAGATAATTCCCAACATCAATTTTGGTCGGCAATGATTCTGACAACTGTACACTTGCATTCTTCGCACTGACTTGAACAGATGCTTGAATATTGAGATATAGCCAAAAACCTACGGCAACAATGCTTGCCACGATAATAAATAAGAGCGAACCATATCCCACGATTTTTTTAGCACCCATGCTTCTCGAGCTCACTGGGCTTTCACCGATTCAGCAGATTGATCATCCTTCTGAACTTTAATGGGTGATGCTGCTTCCACTTTTTGATTTTTTTGTAATGTTAAGGTATTGAGTGGGATAACCAACTCACCTTTTTGTATTTTAATTGGCAAAGTATTTTGTACGTTGACTGAAGCTTCTAACGCAGTTTTAATTGGTGCATTCAAATGACCTTCTACTGGTATATCCACATCTAAATCCTTATTTAATGGGATGCGTAGATTCTCTTTTAAATCCGCTTGAACAGGTGCTTGAAATTTCAAGTGAACCATTTGATCTAAGGGAACATCCATTTCAACAGGTACATCAAGTTTAATCGGAATCGTCCCTTTCAATGGCAGTGTAATATCTTTGCCTAAAATGCGAACCTTAACTTTAGTATCCACTGCTAAATTTTGATCCACAATCAAATTTTCACGGACTGGAATAACCGTTTTAATTGGTACTTGATTGTCGAAATGAACCATAGGATTCAATGTTTGTTGTACAGGAATAGAAAGATTTTCACGTATAGGAATGGTCGTTTTCACACGACCTGTCACATTCACATCCAAAGCATCATGGATTTGAACTTTCGCTTGCAATGGCTCTTGAAGATCAATATTCACGGCTTGATCTTCAAGTGGAATGTAAATTTTAAAATGTTGAAAAACCCATAAGGCAATTGCTATACCACTCGCGGCAGCCAAAGCAATCAGCACGAAGCCAATGACAAGATATTTGATGCGCAAAAATATAATCCTTTAACACTTATTTTTTTAATCACCTGCTCACAATCCATATTTTATGTGAACAAATACACAATTTTTCAATATTAAACCACTTATTTTGAAGAAACCATATTGCTCTAAAGTCTTAATTACGTAAATTTAGGCAAATAAAAAAGAGCCTCGAAAGAGGCTCTTTTTATGTCTTACAAATTATGCATTTGTTTCAGCAGGAACTTTTGGATAGCTTACGCCGCCCATTTGTTCAGCAATACGCAGAACTTGGCAGCTATAACCTACTTCGTTGTCGTACCATACATATGCTGTTAAACGGTTACCAGACGTAATTGTTGCTTGCGCATCAAAAACACCTGCAGTGCGTGAACCGATAAAGTCAGATGATACAACTTCAGTAGAGTTTGTATAACCAATTTGACCTTGTAGATTAGAGTTGATAGAAATTTGACGAATATATTCGTTCACTTCATCACGATCAACTTCTTTATCTAAAGTCAGATTAAGGATTGCTAAAGACACGTTAGGTGTTGGAACACGTACAGAGTTACCAGTTAATTTGCCTTTAAGCGCTGGAAGTGCTTTAGCAACTGCTTTAGCAGCACCCGTTTCAGTGATCACCATGTTCAACGTTGCAGCACGGCCACGACGGTCAGCTTTATGGTAGTTGTCGATCAAGTTTTGGTCATTCGTGAATGAGTGAACTGTTTCAACGTGACCATTAATCACTGTATATTTGTCATGAAGTACTTTCAACGTCGGTGTAATCGCGTTTGTAGTACAGCTTGCAGCAGAGATGATTGTATCTTCGTCAAGAATGTCAGCTTGGTTAACACCAAACACAACGTTCTTCATATCACCTTTACCGGGTGCAGTTAAAATTACACGTGCAGCGCCTGGGCATTTAAGGTGCTGAGCAAGACCTTCAGCGTCACGCCATTTACCAGTGTTGTCAATCACCAATGCATTTTCAATACCATATGCAGTGTAATCCACTTCTGATGGATTAGATGCATAGATCACTTTGATGAATTGACCATTCGCAATAATTGCTTCGTTCTCTTCATCTACAGAAATCGTACCTGCAAATGGACCATGAATAGAGTCACGACGAAGTAAAGAAGCACGTTTCTCTAAATCACCATCAGATGATTTACGAACAACAATCGCTTTAAGGTTTAGACCACGACCAAGACCAGACTGACCAATCATAAGACGTGCAAGGATACGACCAATACGACCAAAACCATAAAGCACAACATCTTTATGCTCAACAGATGCAGCATTTCCTTGTAGTGATTTAACAGCGTCAGCAACGAATGCATCTACATCGCCACCTTTTGCTTTAAATTCTACAGCAAGTTTGCCTAAATCGATTTCAGCTGTGCCGATATTTTGTACTTTAACCAATGCTTCAAGGATTGGGAAAGTATCTACAACAGAAAGTTCAACGTCTAAAACACGTGTACGACGGTGAGCTTTAAGAATTTGGATAACCGAGCGGTTAATTAAAGAGCGACCGTATACTGTAGCTACGATGTTTTTTTCACGGTATAACTGACCAACAAGGGCAATCATACGTTCCGCGAGTTCTTCACGGTTTTTCCAGCGACCTTGGTGCTCTGCATGTAGGGCAACGATAGTGTCTTTGCTCACAGATACGTCCTCTAATTAATTGTAAATCTAAGCATAAATTTCAAAACCTCATAATTGTAAAGGAATTAACTCAGAGTTGAAATGAAAACTCGGTTTATTTTTTACTAAAGCAATTTTCTCTTGGTAAAAAATATATTTTAGCCATTGAATTACAATATAATTTTTTTGGTAAATGATTTCATTTAGATATCAAATACTGATCATTAAGCCTACAAATCCAATTTCGTCACTGAGTTGAAGCCTGTTCAACTAAATACTGGTGAAGCCGAAATATCCTGACTCAACATCATATTTAAATCTTCTAAATTAAAATCTTCTAAGTTTTCTGGGAGTTTGACCAATACTGGAAGCTTAGTTAAACCATTTTGCCCCGAAGGGAATGCATAATGTCGTTCAAACTCACTTGTAGCTGAAAAACTTTCGAATTCAATAAATACACTATATTTTCGATAGTTTTTAGGCACACTTAAAATATCTAGATAAGCCTGCTTCTTGATTTTCACCATGGCCAATGAAGTTTGTTGAAGTTCTTTTTCTAACTTTTCTCCAGCCACCATTCTTTTTAAAAATGAGCCTTGAACTTCAGCATAATCTCGTTTCAAACGCATCGTATGAGACAGCATTTCTCGGTAATCTTGAATATGTTGGCTTAAATCTTCTTGTAATGCATTTAACGGTTTCTTGGAGCGCTCATGCATGACTACACGCTCATACATATTCAATGGTACAAATATTTCATCTTTACGCTTTTCAAGTAGTTTTAAATAGGCTAACAACTTGTATTCAAACAATTGGACTGAGGAATTAAAAAATAATGAAGGCTGTTGTTTAAAATCTTTATAATTCGCCAGAATATCTGAAAATATGCGATGCACACTTTTAAACAGATGCTCATATTCTTCAATATGTGATAAATGCTGTTCTAAAGCCACCACGAGAGGTTGTAGCAATTCGACAGTCAATGCTTGCTCAATCTTCCGTAAATGCTGTTTGGCTACAAAATCACTATTACTTCCAGCCATCCCTAAATTTTGTGTCAAAAGCGGTAATATCTTCTGTTCAGCAACATCTTCAAATTCTTGCACAATTTGAATGACATCTTTATGGACTTGATGCTGAATAGTAACCATCATCTGCACGTGTTCCATAAACTGTTTGATATACCCCTCTTCATTGTAACGGCGCATATCCAAAACCAACCCATTGAGATAAATTTGCTGGTTGTATTCCATTCGATCTTCAAATAAAAAACGACGGATCGAAAATGGATTTTGTTCAAACTGACTGGTTGGTGCGATGACGAATAGAAATTCAGAGGTTTTAACAATATCAAAGTGTCGAATGGACTGTTCTTTCAGCAACCATTGTGCAAAAAAAGGATGCTCCATGATCGATGAGCTTCTAGGTAGAAGGGGTTTAAACCAATACCCCAATAATTGTTGCTTAATAAATACCTCTATCATAAAGCTCTTAATCTGAGCTGAAGTTAACTGACGAGCTCCAACTGGTGTTTCAAGATTTAATTCACGAATTAACTTAGCAACATCTTGCAAAAAAACCCGACGCATTAACATTTTTTCGCGTTGTAATTTTAAATTGTCCTCAACAGCAATTAGGTCAATTTGATACAGCGCATTTTCTAAATAGTCTGCCACTTGTACGCAATCCGTCATCTCCTTCAACCATTGGATAGATTGACATAACTTTGCTGCAATGGAGCGCATTCTTTCACTAGAAAAACTATGCTTTAAAATTCCCAGCGACGTCGTGACTTTATATTCGAATGTGTTATTCACACGATTCCAAAATATATCTTTAGGTTTGAGAATTTGACGATCAATTTCTTCGCGAACGTCACTATCTGAATGTTGAAATATACGCTCTAAGAGTCTTTGCCAGTTTAAATCCAGACTAGGCTCCATCTGTAATAATGCTGCTCTTGTTTGGTACTGAATCATGATTGTTAAATTAGAATTATTATTGATTTAACAAATTTACCACATTTTTATGTTTTAGTTAATTATGTCACAAATATTTTTAAAGAATAAGTAATTATTCTTATCATTCAGTCAAAAACTCTTATGTACAACTCATGCTTATGTAATGATATGAAACTTAGTGCTCATCTTTTTTGGCTAGACGCGATTGTAGTTTCTTATGTTGATATTGAAGTAACTTTTCAGTTCTTCTTTGACGATAGAGATAAATTGTACCTTCCAAAATAAGGAGCAATACAGCAAACCAAATTGGAATATAAGTCAACCATTCTCCTGCTTCCACGCGTTCACCCATTGCTATTGATGCTCCTGCCAACAAAATTGGCTCTAAATAACTCAATAGCCCAAAAATCACAAATGGAAGATATCTGCTCGCCAAGATGTAACTTCCAAGCCCTAAGGCACTTAAGCAACCTAGACCTAGTACAGCTAAAATGAGATATTTAAACTCAATAATCAGGGGCAATGTGTTTGAATAAAAAAATGCTAGAAAAATAGCAACTGGAATCACCAGCAATAAATCCCACCAGAATCCACCTAAATGATCTGTTCCAAATTTTCTTCTTAAAAAAAAGTAGATCGGATAAGCCACAGCAACATACATGGTCTCCCATGCCACAGTACCGATGCGCCAGATTTCATGGCTGACACCAAGAATTGCAAAAAACACTGCTGCAATTTGCCACTTTGAGAGCTTTTCTTTGTAAAGAACGCAACCAAAGAGAACCATCACCAGAGGCAACAAAAAATATCCTAAAGAAACCTCAAGCCCCCGACCATTGATTGGTCCCCACAAAAATAACCAGAGTTGAGTTGTACACAAAAACGAACTGATCAAGAGCCAAATTAAAATAGATGGTTGTTTGCAAATTTTATTATAAATTTCTCGAACATATTTTAGATCACCCGACCACCACATAAACAGCGTTAAAAAAGGTAATGTTGCTAACATTCGCCAAGCAAAGGTCTGCTCACTGTCTAGTGGTCTTAGAAAATACGTATAAAAATATAGCACCCCAAATGTCACTGATGCCATAACTGACAATGCTATACCTTTTAACATATCTGAACCTAAATTTTACCAAACGATATTATAGCTATAATTCATATCAATAGATGTCGATGCATAAAAAAACCACGCTTTAGCGTGGTTCTCATCATTTTCAACATTATTTTGTTGAACCAGGTTGTTGACCCGTTTGCTTTGTACGTATCACATCACTTAAGTCATAACCAACAGATTTAGCATAATCAAGATACTCATTCACGACTGCTTGATCAGGATTATGCGTGCGAGAAAGTACCCACATATACTTACGTTTAGGCTCACCCACGAGTACAGTTTGATAATCCTCATCCAGTTTCAGCACCCAGTAGTCGCCACGACCAACTGGTAACCATCGAATAGCACTCGGCAAAAAACTGACTTTCAATTTTGTATTAAATGGCTGATTTTGTACAAATGCCTCACCCACTGACTGGGTAACTTTACCGTCAGCGGTAAAACAACGGTTATCAACAGTCACATTACCATTTTCATTTAATGTATATGTCGCAGTTACATCACGATCACACTTGTTTTGGAAATAAAGTGGCTTACGTGCTACTTCATACCAAACACCTAAGTATTTATCGAGTTCAACTTTTTCAACAGTATTGAGTGGCTTGTCCTGAGCATAAACCATCGTTGCTGCCCCTAAACCAACCAATAAGGCACCACCCAATACAATCTTGCTAACATTGAAACCAGCAGATGGGAGACTCTTGATCATCTAAATAACCCCTATTTATTGAATTTGTTTGTGAGTATTCATTTACTCTTCAACAATAACGGTTATTTTTCGGCTTAATGTTACGTTATGTGATGATTTTACAGTGTTTTTTGTAAATTAAATCACTGAATTAACTGTGCTTTTAAACGCACGATCTCATCACGGAAACGCGCTGCTTGCTCAAACTGAAGCTCTTTCGAAGCTTTGAGCATTTCTTTCTCTAATTTAGCCAAATGTTTTGCCAATAGTTTTGGATCGGAAACTATATGGCGCTCATCCGCACTTAATGCACGTGCTTGTCCCGATACACTCTCATCAATTGACTCATCATCATACACTTCACCAGTATCAATTTCTTTGATGACTTGGCGGACTGCTGAACGCGGAGTGATGCCATGTTCTAAGTTAAAATTAATTTGTTTGGTACGGCGACGCTCCGTTTCATCAATCGCTTTTTGCATTGAATCCGTAATCCGATCCGCATATAAAATAGCCTTTCCTTCAACATTTCGAGCAGCACGACCAATGGTTTGGATAAGTGAACGTTCTGAGCGTAAAAAGCCTTCTTTATCGGCATCTAATATTGCAACTAAAGATACCTCAGGCATGTCTAAACCTTCACGGAGTAAGTTAATTCCAATCAAAGCATCGTAGACACCTGTTCGTAATTCATGAATGATCTTCACACGTTCAACAGTATCGATATCAGAGTGCAGATAAGCCACTTTGATCCCGTACTCTTTTAAATATGACGTCAAATCTTCAGCCATGCGTTTGGTTAACGTTGTGACCAAGACACGTTCATTTTTGTCTTTACGTTGATTAATCTCCGAAAGAACATCGTCCACCTGAGTCAATACTGGACGAATTTCAATGACGGGGTCAATCAACCCTGTTGGACGCACCACCTGCTCAGCAATTTGTTCTGATTTTTCTAATTCATAATTGGCAGGCGTCGCACTGACATAAATTGTAGTAGGAATAATACGTTCCCACTCTTCAAACTTCATTGGTCGATTATCCAATGCACTTGGCAAGCGGAAACCATAATTCACTAGATTTTCTTTACGTGAACGATCGCCTTTATACATCGCACCAATTTGAGGAACCGTAACATGCGATTCATCAATAATAAGTAATGCATCCTCAGGCAGGTAGTCGAAAAGCGTTGGCGGGGCCTCTCCAGCTGGTCGACCTGATAAATGTCTCGAGTAATTCTCAATACCATTGGTATAACCAAGCTGTTGCATCATCTCAAGGTCATATCGAGTACGCTGTTCAATACGTTGAGCTTCAAGCAATTTATCTTCAGCTCTGAAATATGCCAAGCGCTCTTTGAGTTCTTCACGAATCGTTTCGATGGCACGCTGCAAGTTATCTTTAGGCGTCACATAGTGACTTTTTGGATAAATCGTAATTCGTGGGACTTTACGAATCATTTTTCCAGTCAAGGGATCAAACCAGCGGATCGAATCCACTTCATCATCAAATAGCTCAATCCGCACTGCATTTTGTTCTGACTCTGCGGGGAAAATATCAAGAATTTCTCCACGAATTCGATAAGTACCTCGTAAAAATTCGAGTTCATTACGCGTATATTGCATTTCTACCAATCGACGAATCAACTCATCACGGCTGACTCGATCACCTGTCACAATATGTAGGAGCATATTCATATATGCATTAGGATCACCTAAACCATAAATGGCGGATACCGAAGCAACGATAATAGCATCCTTACGCTCAAGCAAAGCACGCGTTGCAGACAACCGCATCTGATCGATGTGATCATTGATAGCAGAATCCTTTTCAATAAAAGTATCAGATGACGGTACGTATGCTTCTGGCTGATAGTAATCGTAATAACTTACAAAATACTCAACAGCATTATGTGGAAAAAATGCTTTAAATTCTCCATAGAGTTGAGCCGCAAGGGTTTTGTTATGTGCCATTACTATAGTAGGACGTTGTAATTGCATAATCACATTCGCCATCGTATAGGTCTTACCAGAGCCTGTTACCCCTAGTAGCAATTGATCCTTAAAACCTTGTTGTACTCCTTTAACAAGTTTCTCAATCGCTTGAGGTTGATCTCCTGCAGGCTCGTAATTAGTTACTAATTCAAATGGACGACTGTCACTCACTCGATAATTCTCGCTATACGGATGATGAAAATATGCAATAACACTGGTAATGCATGGCTTGCTTGCTCAAATCTTTATGATTTACTCATCTGATGATGAGGGTGAAAACCATAAATTCAATCAATTTTACTTGACCCTTACAGCAATCAATTGCACCATGAACTTAAATTGCATGTTGATGTAAAAAACTATGACTTACCAATATCACGATGAAACGATTATCAACAGTTTAAAGGAAGATACAGTATTTGTATTTGGTAGTAATTTAGCAGGCACTCATGCAGGTGGTGCTGCAAAAATTGCACTTCAACATTTCGGTGCGATTAAAGGTGCTGGCCGCGGATGGGCTGGACAGAGCTATGCAATACCCACCATGAATGAGCATTTGCAACAAATGCCTCTATCCCAGATTGAACACTACATCAATGATTTTAAGATCTATACAAAAAACCACCCCAAGATTAAGTATTTTATTACAGCCGTTGGTTGTGGTGTAGCAGGTTACAAAGTTGCTGAAATAGCCCCCATGTTCAAAGGTATATCAAAAAATGTGATTTTCCCGATTTCGTTTAAACCTTTCGTTGAACGAACCTTTCCTAAATTAAACCAACCTTTATTACATGCCATTTTTTCTTCCGAACTACTGTTCGCGGATTCTTTAGAAACGGCATTTGAGCAACTTAATTTAAATGAATCTGAAAAGAAACTAGCCAATATTTTGATTGAAACGCCGATGTTCCCCGTGGATAGTAATGGACGTGAACGCATATTTGAAATCGAAGATATCCTCTATCATCTAAAAGATCAAACCTTCCAATATGAACCGAAGTCCGATCGTGCATTCATGTTGGGTGGTGTGGTATTGGCTTTACTTGAACTCTACCAAATTAATGAACAAGATTTTGTTGATGTTTGGCAAGGGCTTAAGTCAATTTCTGCGCCAAAACCTGAGCATCGAGCAAAAAAATCAGTTTAATAAGATGTTGATTTTATAAAATTCATTCACTTATATTGTATAAATGAATGAATTTTAAACACCAAGGCTCGCATCTATGGATCATTTAGATCTGACCATCTTTGATTTATCTCCAATTGCGATGTGGCTACAAGACTTCAGCGGTGTTAAACAAATTTTCGAACAATGGACTGCTGAAGGTATTGAAGATATTGAAGCATATTTAATGGAGGATCACAGTCGTCTCCACCTTTGCTTGAGTACGATTCATACCTTACGTGTTAACCAAAGTACGCTTAAACTGTATGAAGCAAAAAACTTAGAAGAAATTTTAGAAAGTTTTCAGAAGTTCCTTCATCCTGAAGTCAGCACTTTCCAAATCCAATTTTTTGTATCACTTTGGAAGAATACTGAACATCATATTCCAGTGATCAATTATACGACCAATGGAAAGCGTTTAGATGTTCAATTACGCGGTATGAAATTAAAAGGTTATGAGGATAATTGGAAATGCCTACTCATGACCACCGAAGATATTTCCCAATATCAAAAAGCACGTCATTTTGCCGAATCTTTATTTACTTATAATCCAACAGCACTATGGATCATGGATTTTAGCCAAATTAAAAAAAGATTTGAGCTGCTCCGTTTGCAAAACATTGAGAATTTAGACCAACACATTCATCAACATCCAGAATTTGTTGTGGAATGCTTTGAGCAAATAAATTTCATTGATGTCAATGAAGCGGCGCTCAAACTTTTTGCTGTGAAAGATAAATCTCAATTTTTACATCATTCTCATGATTTATTTGATATTAAACGTTTGGAAAATTTTAAAAGCCAGTTACTACAATTGTGGAATCATGAAGAATATCAACAGCGAGAAAGTAGTTTCTACAACGCGAATGGAGAACAAATCTTCGTTTTAGAACAATTAAATATTTTTCCACATAATTTAGATGATTGGGCGGTGATACAAGTCGCCCTTACAGATATCACTGAGCGAAAAAAATTAGAAAATCACTTACATTATTTGGGTCAACATGACATTTTAACGGATTTACATAACAGAACTTATTTTAATGAAGAAATTGAACGGATTGAGCAACTTGATCTCTATCCAGTGTCTTGTATTTACATTGACATGAACGGTTTAAAAATCATCAATGATCAGTTCGGACATGATGTCGGTGATCAGTATCTAAAAAACTTTGCCGAAATTCTTCAATTTGTCACTCACAAAAAAGATTTTTCAATTTCTAGAATAGGTGGCGATGAATTTGTATTGTTGATGCCTCATGCCGATGTTGAGCAAGTTAAAATCCTTGTTCATGATCTTGAAACTCAAATACATCAACATAATCTAGATCACCCTCATCTTTCTATCAGCGTTTCACTCGGACATGCCACAAGACTTAAAGGCGAAACCTTAGAAGATATGTTACGCCGTGCAGATAAATGCATGTATATTAACAAGCATCATTTTTATCAAAATAAAAATCTAACGAATTGAGCTTAGGATTTAGCTCAACGTTAGCTTAGCTTAAAAAAGTGTCTTAAATCACGTAAATAATAAAAAATTTGAATTTTATATCAAAATAATTTAGTGCTATATTATCCACAATTTATTGTTTTAAAAGAAAAGTTCAAGGATAGTTATGGAGATACTTGATTCATCAATTTTTGATTTATCTCCTATCCCAATGTGGTTGGAAGATTTTAGTGCCATTCAAACCATCTTTAACCAATGGCGTAGTGATGGGGTTACTGATTTAGCTTTACATCTGCAGCAAAATCCAGATCTTGTGACTTTATGCGCACATCAAATTAAGATTGTTAAAGTAAATCAAAAAACACTCGATCTTTTTGAAGCACAAAGCCTTAAACATCTCACCCAAAATTTAAGCACCATTTTCCAACATCAAATGTTTGATGCACATGTAGCGGAATTAGTTGCACTTTGGAAGGGTGAATTAGAGTTTACAAGTACAACCACTAATTTCACCTTGAGTGGTCAACCCTTAGACATAAAACTGCGAGCTGTCGTTTTACCTGGTTCAGAACAAAGTTTAGACCGTATTTTGCTTACTACAGAAGATATTAGTGGTTATATGCAAGCTCGGCGTTTAGAAGAAAAAAATCGTCGATTAGCTGAAGCAAGATTTAGTTATTCACCCACATCATTATGGGTTGAAGACTTTAGTCGCATTAAATTAAGACTCGATCATCTTAAATCAATTGGTATTGATGATTTCAGAACTTTTTTAGATGTGCATCAAGATTTCGTACAACAATGCATTGAAGACATTGTATTACTTGACGTCAACCAAGCAACATTGGATTTGTTCAAGGCATCGACGAAATCAGATTTATTTCAAAATCTAAAAAAAGTTTTCTCGAAAGAAATGCATCAAACTTTTAAGGAACAATTGATCGAACTATGGAATGGGAAAATTCATCATAGTCGTGAAGCGATCAATTATGCTTTGGATGGTTCAATTCGCTATGTTTTACTTCAATTCACTGTGTTTCCAGGTTATGAAGAAGATTGGGGACTTGTACAACTTGCCCTAACGGACATTACAGCGCGAAAAAAAGCTGAAAGCTATTTAGAATATTTAGGTAAACACGACGTTTTAACAAAACTCAAAAATCGCTCGTTCTACACTGAAGAAATCCATCGATTGGAACGCGCACTTATTCGCCCAGTTTCTGCAATTTTTCTAGATATGAATGGCCTTAAACCGATTAATGATCAATTTGGTCATGATGTAGGTGATGAGATTTTACGCAGAATGGGTAATATCTTAAGTAGAACGATTCACAATACCAGTTATACAGCCTCTCGAATTGGAGGTGATGAATTTGTTATCCTGATGCAAGGTGCAAATGAAACTACCGTTCAGTCGACGATTTTGACCATTCAAGAATTATTGAATATCGATAATCAATATTATTCTAACCATATCATCAGTGCATCAATGGGATTTGCTACAAGCCTTGAGAATGAAACAATTGAGGATATGTTAAAGCGTGCAGACCAATCCATGTATGATCACAAGAGACAATACTACAAATATTTATCCAATAAAAATCAATAATTTACAGTATTTATATTTTTAGATCATACATTTTATTTGCCCTTGAAACACTAGTCATTGCACTGGTGTTTTTTTTTAAAAAAAATCAATCTTATTTAGTTCTCATATAAGCTTTACTATATTTTTCATTAAATTATGACAAAAAATTCATGATCTTGTCTAACAAAAGCAATTGATTTTAAATTAATAAAATGTGATTCTCATCACACTTTAATCACGAACAATGATTAAAAACACTTTATTTTTATAAGAGACTATAACAATGGCTTTGTTCAATTATAAATCATTCGATTACTTACCTAACTTTAAATTAAGTTCAGTTCTCTCAATTCCAGCTCAACTCGTTGGTAATGGTCTAATCGCTGCCACCAATGCTGTGAATACTGTTCTTGATGTAGTATCTCCTATTGGTTTAGCAGGTAATGCTTTACTTGGCAAACCTTTCGAAGCAGTGCACGAACTTGGTGATAAAATTATTGATGCAGCTTCAGATGCAGTGAATTCAGTGGGTAAAGCACTTGGTGCAACCATCGAACCGAATGACACTCATCATAAAAATGAGTGGGAAGACAAAGAACTCAGCTTAGATAACATTTTAAGCCTTCCTGGGGATTTAATTGGAAACACCATTATCGGTGCAACCAATATTGCCAATGATATTCTTGATGCTGCTGCACCGATTGCTATTGCAGGAAATGCGCTTATCCCTGGTTTTGATGTTGTTCATAAAGCAGGTGATACGATTATTGATGCTGTCTCTGATGTGGCTCATGACATTGGCTCAGCGATTGGCGGGACAATTGAACCTAAAGATACTCATTATGATAATGAATGGTCTCAAGAGCTTCCATCAGCTACTGAAAACCTAAAATCAATTGTGAATACAGTTGCAAATCAAGTTGAAAATGCACTTGAACCTATTTTCGATTATGTTCCTGATTTCAAATTTAGCTCAGTACTTTCTATTCCAGCTCAGTTACTAGGTAATGGTTTAGTCACGACAGCAAATTTAGTCAATACAGTTTTAGATGTGGCTTCGCCTATTGGCCTAGCAGGTAATGCTCTACTTGGTAAACCATTTGAAGTTGTTCATGAGTTAGGTGACCGCATTATCGATGCAGCATCGAATTTACTCAGTGGTGCTGGTGAGGCCCTCGGCTCAAATGTAGAAGCAAAAGATACACACCACAAAAATGAATGGAAAGATGGCGAACTTAGCCTTGATTCAATTTTAAAAATTCCAAGTGAGCTGGTTGGTAATTTGATTATCGGCAAAGATGGCATCGTGAATGATTTATTAGATAGCGTTGCGCCATTGGTTAAAGTTGGTGATAAATTCATTCCTGGTTTCGAAGAAATTCATAAAGCCGGTGATGCAATCATTGATCAAATTTCAGACATTATCGTAAATATTGGTAAGGATATTGGTGCCACTCTTCCACCTTCAGACTCACATTTTGATCGAGAATGGGGGCAACCAAAACAACCAGATCAATCTAATCCATCAGATGACGGTCGTCCTAAATTCTACAAAATTGACAATCAATTCAGTTACCGCGTAAGTGAATCTGCATTTAAACAAGTTCAAGAACTATATAACAAGTTTATCTCAACTGGTTCTTTACAAGGTAAAAATTTCTGGCGCCCTATTTATACCGTGATCAAAGAAGATTTAGCATCAAATGACGCAGTTGATCAGGGTACTAAAAACTGGTTAAAAGTTGCTGAAGCTGTTGCAATAGCTGATCCTCAGAGCTTCCTTTATCAATATGTTCGCTTAGGAACAGGTAAATCACTCGCAGATAAAGGCATCTATATTACGGATGAACAATTCTGGCAAGCATCAAATGTATTGATCAAAACTTTAGCTGACAATTTCTTGAATGGCGTTAAAAATGCTGATGGCGAGACTGTTGTTCCAGCAGGATATTTACCAAGCTCTGATGGTAAGTTTGGATTGGTACTTATGGATGCAACTCAAGCTCTTGAAAACTTGGGTGGCGAGCTAGGTGATTGGACAGGTATCACACCATTAAGTATTCTTGATCACTATTTAGGTGTGGATACTTCACAATTGAACGGTGGTGATAGCCGTCCGTTTACTTGGTATTTAGAGCTATTAGGTGATGTGGTTAAAGCGAACTTAAAAGCTGGTGCGAGTATCTTTGATGTTGTGAATCAAATCGTGACTGAGGGCTTAAACTTCGTTGGACAATTCATCAAAGGTGAAATATTTGATGATGGCTTCTCTTCACGTGATCAACTTGTAAATACATTGACTCAACTTGCTTACGCATATGCAGGTGATTTAGCTGGTTCTGTAGCAGTAGCGACAAACTTATTTAACCCTAACACCAACATTATTACCACTTACTCAGTTTTCGGACGTACCTTAAACGGTAAAGATGGTAATGACATCATTAAAGGCGGTGTCGGCAACGATACGCTTGTAGGTGGTAAAGGTGATGACTTGCTCTTTGGTGGTTGGGGCAATGACATTCTAAAAGGTGGTGAAGGCATCAATGTCCTCGTAGGTGGTCGTGGTGACGATACCTATTATGTACAATCAAAATATGACTTCGTACTTGAACACAACTATGAAGGTACAGACACTGTCATTAGTTCTGCAGATCAGTATCAATTAACCGAAAATATTGAAAACCTTACGCTGATCAATCCAATCAAAGAACTTTTGATTGCTGGATCAGAAATTCAACAAAGTGGTACGGGTAACCAATCTGACAACATTATCACAGGTAGCAAATTCGTAAATAACGAACTAAAAGGCCTCGCTGGAGATGACACCTTAATCGCAAACGGGGGTCTAATTAACATCTTAAATGGTGGTATTGGTAACGACAAATTGTATGGCGATCTTGGTAACGAGACATACTATTTTGATCAAGGCTTTGGAATAGATACAATCTATGAAAAAGGTGGTCAAGATACCATTCAATTTGGTGCTGGTATCTCAATTGATGATTTACTCGTTCAAGACTCTGGGAATGATCGTATCATCAAACTTAAAGATTCTGCTGATCAAATCACTATTAAAGATTGGGCTAAAGGTGAAGCACATCAAGTTGAATCAATCGTATTTAAAGACGGTTCTACATTCAACTTACTGACTCTAGATCAAAACTTAAGTTACGTGTAATTCTTCCCTGCAAAAAAATAGGTGCTTAAAGCACCTATTTTTTATCTTTTACCCATCGAGCGACGTGTACCACGTGGCGGCATCCATGTGCGATCAGCATAGCGCTGAGGCTTTGGACGTAGAACTTCGATTTCTTCATCAGCTTGCTTTGCGTCATTCACTTGCTTGATAGGAAATGGAAGATTCACTACAGGCTTCTTTTTGGGAGAATTTTCCGAACTCATTTGAGACTACTCATTTCAATCTAACGCTATTGTACGGAAATTTGTTTTTTTATGCGACCCACGTTGTTTAATGTGGATATGTATCATTGCATTAAAATTCGGTGAATTTCGTGATTTTTTGCTAATTTGCCTAGATATTGGACGACTAAAACATTCAATTTAAGCTAAGATAGTGTGCTTTTTATTTTTTAATCCCTATAAGAAGGAATACTGCCGTGGACGTACGTCTCTCTGATCGTGTCAATGCCATCAAACCGTCCCCAACGCTTGCTGTGACCAATAAAGCTGCAGAACTTAAAGCTGCTGGTAAAAACGTTATTGGCTTAGGTGCAGGTGAACCGGATTTCGATACACCACAACACATCAAAGATGCAGCAATTGCAGCGATTAACAACGGTTTCACTAAATACACCGCAGTTGACGGTACGCCAGGTCTTAAAAAAGCAATTATCGCTAAATTAAAACGTGATAATAACCTTGATTATGCTGCTAACCAGATTCTCGTTTCTTGTGGCGGTAAGCAATCATTCTTTAACCTTGCGCTTGCATTGTTAAATAAAGGCGATGAAGTAATCATCCCTGCTCCATTCTGGGTAAGCTATCCAGATATGGTGATCATCGCAGAAGGTGTGCCAGTTATTGTTAAATGTGGTGAAGAACAACGTTTCAAAATCACACCAGCTCAATTAGAAGCTGCAATTACTGATAAAACTCGCCTAGTTGTTTTAAACAGCCCATCTAACCCAACAGGTATGATTTATACCAAAGAAGAATTAGAAGCATTAGCTGAAGTTCTTCGTAAATATCCTGAAGTATATGTTGCTTCTGATGATATGTACGAACCAATTCGTTGGGACGACGAGTTTTATAACATTGCTACAGTTGCACCAGATCTTTACGATCGCGTAATCGTTCTCAACGGTGTATCTAAAGCATATGCAATGACAGGTTGGCGTATCGGCTATGCAG
Source organism: Acinetobacter sp. ANC_7654 (assembly GCF_056779855.1). NCBI lineage: Bacteria > Pseudomonadati > Pseudomonadota > Gammaproteobacteria > Moraxellales > Moraxellaceae > Acinetobacter > Acinetobacter sp. ANC_7654. The sequence goes on from NZ_JBWYIR010000005.1 coordinate 58,356, forward strand.
CAGGTCCTGCTAAATTAATCGGCGCAATGAAGAAAATTCAATCACAATCTACTTCTAACCCAACTTCAATTTCGCAAGTTGCGGCAGAAGCTGCATTGAATGGTCCTCAAGATGTACTTAAACCAATGATTGAAGCTTTCAAACGCCGTCATGATTTGGTTGTTAATGGCTTGAATGATATCAAAGGCATTACATGCTTACCTGCTGACGGTGCATTCTATGCTTATGCAAACATTCGTCCATTGATCCGTGCAAAAGGTTTAAAATCTTGCACAGAATTCTCTGCATGGTTATTGGAAGAAACTGGTGTTGCGGTTGTTCCTGGTGATGCATTCGGTTTAGGCGGTTATATGCGTATTTCATATGCAACAGCAGATGAAGTATTGGTTGATGCGCTTGCACGTATCAAAAAAGCAGCTGACTCAATCGAAGGCGTAGATGCAGCAATTGCTTCTATCGCAGCTGAAAAATAATCTGATAAATTAATCAGATCAAAAAACCCGCGATTTTCGCGGGTTTTTTTTATTAAATCTAAACCCCTTCATGCACCTACATAACCCAATACGCAACATAAAACCTTTTGGTTAATACGCTCTCTCACTGAAGCGAAAAAAGTGTGCTTTTAGGATTGGATAAACGTCGGAGGTTTTTTTAAAGCTATCCAAACATGATCCATCAGTGATCCAAATAGAATATTGAAATTTAAACACTATTCATAGTATCGATAGCTCATTCTGAAAGATCATATTTATCACTGAAAAATCCCATTTATAGATATGCTTTGCACCATCATATAGAAGTTGGAACTGATCTAAGTAACCATAATATGGGATTTAATTAATGAAAAATAAGTTCTAGAAACACCAATTCACCCTACTAAAGAAGATAAAATGACACAGGCTAACTTGGACTATATTAAAAAAAAATCAATTCACTCAACAATTTCAGATTTGACTTGTGAAAATTTGCCTAAACTGCAAGCTGTTTATTAAACAAATGCTTTGAAGGACGAGAACAACTTAGGCATTCAACATAATATTTAAGTGGTGACTTTAATAAAATCTCACTCACCGCATTCGATTCATTTAACCAAGCAAGCGATTTATTCGTGCCAAGAATGGCATTCCCTTTTATGGAGTAGATATAGACTTTATTTACGTTAGGTGTTAAGTCATTTGCTGCCAAATATTGTTCAAGCGTGAATGATTGATCTTGATCAACAGACCATTTTTCAGAAAACCACAGCTGTAATAACTCACCCAAAACCAGATGATGTTTTTTAAAAGGAAATACATCAATTACCGCGCCCTCTACTTCAATGAAATAAGAACTAGGCGAATTCAAGATAGACAGGTAATTTTGTTTATAGAATTCAAGATTAGAAAAGATCTGAGAAATGGTAAGCGTATTCATTCGCTTTCTCCTATTTTAGCCATTTAGTGCTGGCAAGTTGGTATAAATCCACACTGCTTAAAACTCTGTTTCAAGCGCTCTGTTGTTAAATAAATCTAACAAGCTCATTCTAAATTGGCAAGTAAATTTAAAAAAAACATTTTATTTGAGCAAATAAACAACATGCGGCTCAAAAGTGACAATTGTATGGCAATTTACACTTGACCCAATCTTAAATCCCCTTATAATCGCATTCAGATTCTCCAATAGCTCAGTCGGTAGAGCGACGGACTGTTAATCCGCAGGTCCCTGGTTCGAGCCCAGGTTGGAGAGCCAAATACTAAAAAGCCCAAGCATTTAAGACTTGGGCTTTTTTTTATGTCAAAAAAATCCCCCACTTGGGAGGATTTTCTCAACCATATTTTAAGCTGCTTTTGCTGGAACTCCACTGTGAAAACGGAAGGTTTCATCAGGTGTTAAGATGAGTTGCTTTTCAACTTCACGAATGTGCTCTATACGACTTTGAATATCCTCCTCAGGATCTTTCAATTTCGCAGTTTTAGCCACATCCAGAGCTAGAGCCAAATAATCCTCATAATGGCGTGATTCAGATTTTAGTAAGTAGCGATAATAGCGCCCTAATTCCTCATCGACTCTAGGCGCTAATGCATAAAAACGTTCACATGAGCGTGCTTCCACAAACGCACCAATAATTAAAACATCAATTAGCGCTTCTGGTTCATACGTCCGAATTTCTTTGCGTAAGCCACCCGCATAACGCCCAGCACTTAAACCGACCCATTGCTGCCCGCGCTTGTTCATAAACTCTAAAACCTGCTCATAATGCAGCATTTCCTCACGCACTAATTGAGCGAGCTTAACTTGTAAATCTACAAAAAAGCTGTATCTAAACATGAGATTCATGGCTGTACTGGCTGCTTTCTTTTCACAGTTCGCATGATCTTGCATCAAAATATCAAGATTATTTACAGCCTCATCTAACCAAGCTTGTGGAGTTTCGCAACCAAGGAAGCTTATGACAGGCTTCATTAATTCATCATAATCAATATTTGACATAGTACTCATCAATCTTATCGTGCAGCTTTGATTGCTGCTTTCATATCTTGAACTGCTTGCGTAAGTCCTTTGAAAACAGCATCGGCAATCAGAGAATGTCCAATATTCAATTCGTGTATTTGAGGAATTGCTGCAATAGGAGCAACATTGTCAAGATTAAGTCCATGCCCAGCATTTACGACCAAACCTTTAGCAGCAGCGTATTCTGTTCCACGGATAATACGTTGTAACTCTACCTGCTGTGCTTCTTCTGTTTCAGCATCTGCATAAGCACCTGTATGAATCTCAATAGTTGGCGCACCACAGGCAATTGCAGCATCAATTTGTTCAATATCAGCATCGATAAATAACGATACATCACATCCAATCGCTGCTAATTCCTGTGTAGCAGACTTAACAGCCTCAAAATTACCAACAACATCTAAGCCACCTTCGGTCGTGACTTCTTGACGCTTTTCAGGCACAAAACACACGTGATGCGGCTTTATTTCTTTAGCAAATGCCACCATCTCATCTGTCACTGCCATTTCAAGGTTCATGCGTGTTTTAAGTACAGGGCGCATGCGACGGACATCATCATCATGAATATGACGACGATCCTCACGTAAATGTAATGTAATGCCTTCAGCCCCTGCCTCTTCACAAATTAGTGCTGCCTGTACTGGATCCGGGTAGCGTGTGCCTCGAGCCTGTCTTAGAGTTGCAACATGATCAATGTTCACACCAAGCAATGCAGCCATAACATTTTCCTAATTTGATTTTGATTGAGCGTTTTGAATCCACAATTGACGACTTTTTAGTGGGCGATCACCCAATAATGAAGTAATCATTTGACGATATAATTTATTCAACAATTGTAACTGTTCAGCGTTGAAATCTGTACCATTTTCATAATTTATCATGCTGCGAATTTGCTCACCTGTCAGTGTAGCGGCACTTGAATACTGAACTGGTATGAAGCCTTCGTTTAATTGAAATTGATATTTTTGTGAAGTTAAAATTTCATTTTGGTGTGCATCTATCGAGTAATCAATCGCATAACCAAGCTCTTCTAGAAGTACGTATTCAAATTGACGAAGAATTTGCTTCAAGAATTCGTTAGGATTTGAATGTTGAGCTAATTTTTGTAAACTTTCTAATGTCTTGTGGTACTGTGCAAAAGTATCTGGCATTGCCTCTTCTAATGGACATAATCTCAATAAGATTTCATTTAAATAAAATCCTGAAAAGAATGCATCTCCATGAAAAAAAATAGGATGATTAACAATTTCTAATTTTGTGAAATTTTTTAATTCAGACTTACCTGTCGCTTGGAGTGCGATAGGCTGATATTGCGGTGGTGGAGGTTGTCTTAGTATGCCGTCAACTCGTCCATACTCTTCAGTGAATAAATGGACAACATGACTCCGCTCTCGATACTTTCGATGATGGATTAAGTATCCATGCAAAAGTTCATTTCGCATCGACTAATCTTATTATTTATCTTTTTTTAGTTCTTTTTCATCATCGTCATCACCATCGGGAATAACAGCCCCAACTACTGCTGCAGTACCTTTGACGACTCCTTTGGTGGTTTTATACGCAACTTTTACAGGAACTGTGACAACTTTATGAATGCAACCTTGTAAAACCAAAGCACATACAATTATCGCAACCATCTTCATCATCATCATCAGCTCCTATAACCGTTTAATCCTTAGATATCACTATATCCTAGGCTTTTTAATGCACGCTCATCATCAGACCAACCGCCTTTGACTTTAACCCAAAGGGTGAGCATGATCTTTTCTTCGAACATTTTTTCCATATCAGCACGTGCATCCATACCAATTTTTTTCAACTTTGATCCTTTTTCACCGATGACAATGGCTTTTTGCCCAGGGCGATCAACAAAAATCGTAGCATCAATATAGGTACAAGCAGGCTTCATACGACCAGTTTTCTCATTTAAAGTCGCTTCTTCTGTTTTAAACGATTCAATTTGAACCGTTAAATCATATGGAAGCTCTTCACCCAGTTGACGCATGATTTTTTCACGAATAATTTCAGAAGCTAAGAAGCGCTCAGAACGATCTGTGAGTTGATCTAGTGCATACAATGGTGGTTGAAACGGTAAGTATTTTTCGATCGTATCACGAAGATGATCAAGGTTAGCGCCACGCAATGCCGATACTGGAACGATCTCAGCAAAATTCATTAATTTAGTACGCTCTTGAATTAATGGTAATGCCTGATTTTTATTCTCAAATGTATCCAATTTATTAATGACCAAGATGACAGGCATTTCGGCATTTTTGAGCTTCTCAAGGACTAATTCATCATTTTGAGTCCATTTGTCAGCGTCTACAACAAACAGTACAAGATTTACATCACGCAAGGCTGAATGAGCTGCACGATTCATCATTTTATTGATAGCACGGACTTCTTTCTTATGCATTCCAGGGGTGTCAACAAATACTGCCTGAGATTTCTCACGCGTATCAATGCCCACAATCTTGTGTCGAGTTGTTTGAGGCTTACGAGACGTAATCGAAAGCTTCTGACCCAAAATATGGTTCATTAATGTAGATTTACCTACATTCGGACGACCTACAATTGCTACAAAGCCACTTTTGTAGTCTGAGGGAATTGTAGTACCTTGAGAACTAAAAAATTGATTGATTAAATCATTGCCGCTGTCTTGCGACTCGTGATCAGCATCGATGTGATCGGAATGAGTAGTCATGAAGACTTTTGCTCCAAAAATTTTAAAATTTCCGCCGCTACTGCTTGCTCAGCAAAACGACGACTTGAACCCTCACCCATACATTTTGGCAAGCCTTCAACCATACATTCCACTTTAAAATGTTGGTTTGGTGCATCACCCTGAATATCAACAACCTCATACACTGGGAGAGGTTTTTTACGAGCTTGAAGATACTCTTGTAAACGGGACTTAGGATCTTTCAATTGATCTGTTGGTTCAATATGATCTAAATAAGGTTCATACCATTTCAACACAATTGATTCTAACAACTTTAAATCTTGGCTATCAGTATAGATTGCACCAATAATCGCTTCGACTGTGTCAGCGAGTATCGACTCTCTATGATGACCACCAGATTTTAATTCACCAGTACTGAGTATTAAACTCTGACTAAGTTTCAAATCTGTTGCAATTTTGCCTAACGCTTCTTGTCGAACCAAAGTAGCTCGCATACGCGTCAGACGACCTTCGTTTTCATGTGGATAAGCATGATAAAGGTAATTGGCAATAATCATACCTAACAATGAATCGCCTAGAAACTCTAGGCGTTCATAGTTATGTTTATGGCTAACCGATCGGTGTGTCAATGCAAGTTGAAGTAATTCAATTTTCTTAAACTGATAACCGATGCGACTCAGTAAGCGAGAATCACTTACTTTGAACTGACCTTTGATCAAAACTTTTCTCGAATGTGAGGACTAAATCAATATTAAATAAGAATGGCTTTCTTACTTCATATTTCTTTGTCACTTGTAAACCTTGTTTAGATTTGACAGTCGCAATATCTTTGAACTCAATGTCACGGATATTGTTCATGCTAAATTTCTGCCCCATTGTTGAAGCAAACTGTTGTGGTGTTGTCGCCTTTGAGCTGATTGCAACTTGTTCTTCAATCAATTGATTGATTAGTCGGTCATCCCAATAAGGCTGCCACAATGCTACGAGCACTTTAAGTCCAAATGCCGCAACAATTACCCCTAATAAAATCGCTGTATACGATGCACCGCGTTGAGTGTTACGCATTTTTTATTATCCATATATTTGAAGATTACTGAATTTGACCATTACGACTGAATGATGGCAATTTCAAACCAGCTTCTTTATGCATCCATACATAAATTGCTTGTCCTGTTAAATTTGCCTCAGGTACGAATCCCCAGATTCGACTATCAGCACTCTGATCACGGTTGTCACCCATGGCAAAATAATATCCTTTCGGAACAGTTACTTCCCAGCTTTGACCATTTGTTCTCACAAAGCGATCATTCGCAGTGGCAACATAAGGAAGATCTTGTTTGGTTTGTGCATAATTGAAATGCGCAATAATCGGGTTTTGACCTTCCAAATTACGAACCAAATACTTATGATCACCTAAAGTTTCATAATGATAAATTGAATTTGGCGTGTCTGAAACATCTTTTACACGATTAAATTCAGCCGATTCCGTTACAACTTTTTCACCATTGATGGTTAATTGATTATTCTCAAAAACGATATGATCACCAGGTAAACCAATAATACGCTTAATATAGCTAATTGATGGGTTTGGTGGATATCTAAATACCGCCACATCACCACGTTCAGGCTCATTGACATTCAAGACTTTGGTGTTGCTAATCGGTAAACGAACACCATATTGATATTTGTTCACCAAGATATAATCACCCGTTTCCAATGCCGGAACCATGGATTCAGAAGGAATATTATAAGGTTCAAAGAAGAATGAACGCAGCACTAACACAACTGCAAGTACAGGCCAAAAATCATATGCCCATGTAATAATGAAATTTTCATTCCCTTTTCCTTTGGTTGCTCTTTGTTTGAGCACCAATTTATCCAGCAACCATAATCCAAAAAAGATTAGGGTTGCAGGTACGAGAATGAGGTTAAAATCAAAATCCATGGGATATTCCTTGTTGTTATCGCTCTACTTTTAACACAGCTAAGAAAGCTTCTTGTGGGATTTCTACACTACCCACCTGCTTCATACGTTTCTTACCTTCTTTCTGTTTAGCGAGAAGTTTCTTCTTACGTGAAACGTCACCACCATAACATTTTGCCAATACGTTCTTACGCATTGCTTTTACTGTTGAACGAGCGATAATTTGAGCACCAATCGCAGCTTGAATCGCCACATCAAACATTTGACGAGGAATCAAATCTTTCATTTTTTCTACAAGTGCAATACCACGATGACGCGCATCTTGACGGTGACAAATCATTGCCAATGCATCAACTTTTTCACCGTTGATCAAGACATCTACTTTTACAAGAGAAGAAGACTCAAAACGGACGAAGTTGTAATCTAATGATGCAAAACCACGTGAACATGATTTCAATTTATCGAAGAAATCCATCACGACTTCAGCCATTGGTATCTCAAATGTAATGGCTACTTGATTTGCCATAAATTTCATGTCTTTTTGAACACCGCGTCGTTCAACGCACAACGTCATTACATTACCAAGATATTCTTGTGGCACAAGGATATTACATTCTGCGATCGGCTCACGAAGGTCTTCTACAGTAGATCCATCTGGCATTTTTGATGGACTGTCGATATAAACTGTCTCACCACTCTTCATAACAGCTTCGTAAATTACAGTCGGTGCCGATGAAATCAGGTCTAGATCATATTCACGCTCTAAACGCTCTTGAACAATCTCCATGTGCAGCATACCCAAGAAACCGCAACGGAAACCAAATCCTAATGCATCTGAACTTTCAGGTTCAAAGAATAATGCTGAATCGTTAATTTGCAGTTTTTGTAATGCTTCACGGAAAGGTTCAAATTCACTCGAATCAATTGGAAATAAACCAGCGTATACCTGTGGTTTAACTTTTTTGAATCCAGGTAAAGTTTCTACTTCTGGCGTTGTAGCAAGTGTAATCGTATCTCCAACTGGCGCACCAAAAATATCCTTGATACCAGCAATCACAAAGCCAACTTCACCTGCTTCTAAAATATCAGTTTCTGTATGTTTAGGATTGAAAATACCGACAGAGGTAATGATGTGCGTTTGACCTGTTGATTTCATCAACATTTTATCGCCTTTACGCACCCGACCTTGCTTAATACGAACTAAGGATACAACACCTAAATAGTTGTCAAACCATGAGTCAATAATTAAAGCTTGAAGCGGCGCTTCACGGTCACCCGTCGGAGCAGGAATGGTATTCACAAGTGTTTCTAAAACACCTTCGATTCCTAATCCAGTTTTAGCTGAACACGTAGGTGCTTCAGTTGCTTCAATTCCGATAATGTCTTCAATTTCTTGAATAACACGCTCTGGTTCAGCTTGAGGTAAATCAATTTTATTAAGTACTGGAAGAACCTCAAGACCTTGCTCAATAGCTGTATAACAGTTTGCAACTGACTGAGCTTCAACACCCTGAGCTGCGTCAACAACTAAAAGTGCACCTTCACAAGCAGCAAGCGAGCGCGAAACTTCATATGAGAAGTCAACGTGCCCAGGTGTATCAATAAAGTTCAGTTGATATTCTTCGCCATTTGGGTGTGTATAATAAAGCGTCACAGATGCAGCTTTAATGGTAATCCCGCGCTCACGCTCAAGCTCCATTGAGTCTAGAACTTGCGCTTGCATTTCGCGATCTTGCAAACCACCACAGGTCTGAATAAAACGGTCAGCTAAAGTTGACTTCCCGTGATCAATGTGAGCAATGATCGAAAAGTTACGTATATTTTTGATATTTACGGATTTTTTAGCTTGCGCCATGGGTTACCTTGAACAATAAATTGCGCTATGCATGAAATAAAAACTACATAGCAAAAGCTGTTTAACAAATTGCGGACGATTATAGCAGATGGATTTTTCAAAGTATTCATAATAATGAACACCATGTGGTGAAATATTTAATTCGTTCGACTCAAGCAATTCTTTAGTTAGCGGGTAAAGAATAATCTTGAGTGAAATCCAAAGGATTTACTACCTCAGAAATAGGCTGATAAGCTTGAGTAAATGTTGGCGATAATCGTTTAGGTCTGCCTGTCGCAATCTCTACACAGGCCCATTTGGTATTTCCCACAAATAATAATGATTGGTCTGAAGGTCTAAAAAAAGCGTACTGACGGAATGAATACATCGCATTCAAATCATTAAGCCAAGTTCTTAAAATAATTTCATCATTTTCAAAACACGCCTTTCTGTAATTCATGTGATGCTCAACTGCAACCATGGCATGTTTGAGTTCTAGATATTGCTCAACCCCTAAACCCAGTTGTTCAATATGTGCTGTTGCAACATCTTGCATCCATTTTACATACACCACATTATTCACATGACCTAAAATATCAATGTCTTGTGCTGTTGCTTTTATTTTAAGGTCAAAGATTGTACTCACTGTATTCCCTTGTATTGCGTATTCATCATCAACATTCGAAAAGAGTTTAATATAATTTTAGGGTTAAATAAAAAAGACCTTGCTATCGCAAGGCCTTTTATTCAATTCATGTTTACTTGATTCTCAATCCGATCATGGCATTTCGCCCTTCACGGATGATACCCACTCGTGCAACTGTATTCGTTTTAAGATTAGCCACCGCTTCCACAAAATCTTGTGTTGTACTTACATTCTTACCATTAATCGAGGTGATCACATCACCAGCCATAATACGAGATTGTGCCGCCAAACCTCCGCGTACAACCTCTTGAATGTAGACACCACCTTTAACACCAAGACGTGTTTTTTCAACAGGTGCAAGTTCGCGAATCGCAACACCTAGTGTAGGTCCGCGTTTTTTGGCTTCACTTACATTTTGCGCTTGTGCTGGTGTTTCATCTGGTGCTGATGCAAGTGTTGCTGAAATCGTACGTACACGTTCATCGCGCAAGATTTCTAGCTGAATTTTTTGATTTGGCTGTGTTCTATTTAAGTAATTTAGTAGCTCACTCGTTCTTGAAATTGCAGTTCCGTTGTATTTCAAAATAATATCATTTTGCTTTAAACCAGCGCGCTCTGCTGGGGAGTTTGGCGCAATTTCTGTAATTAAAGCACCTTCAGGTTTTGGTAGTTTATAAGCTTCTGCGAGGTTACGATCAATCTCTTGTAAATGAATACCAAGATATGAGCGAGTAACTTTACCTTTTTTCTTTAATTGATCTGCCACATCCATCGCTACATCGATTGGAATGGAGAATGACAATCCCATATATCCACCAGTACCACTGAAAATACGAGAATTCACACCAATCACTTGACCTTGTTGATTAAACAATGGTCCCCCAGAGTTACCAGGGTTTAATGCGACATCGGTTTGAATAAACGGAACTGATGTTTCACCCAACATATTTCTTGATTTGGCACTGACAATCCCTGCAGATGCCGAGTATTCAAAACCAAACGGTGAGCCAATGGCAAGAACAGGTTCTCCAACTCTTAATTGGTCAATATTCCCAGTCGAAAGTGCTGGGTAGTTCGTACCTTCAACTTTCAGTAATGCCACATCAGTACGTTCATCACTACCAATAACTTTGGCATCAATCTCGCGACGATCATTTAACATGATGGTGATTTGTGAAGCATTTTCTACAACATGATGGTTGGTAATCAGGTAACCATCACGGCTAATAAAAAATGCACTCCCAAAACCTGTTTTCTCTTGAGGAGCTTGGCGCTGCGGAATAATAATTTGATTGCCGAAGAATCGTTTCAGTAGTTCAGGTACTTGTTGTTGAAGAATTTCTTCTTGTGTCATTTTCTTAACAACATTCACGCTGACGACACCCGGACTTACTCGCTCTACAAGATTTGAAAAGTCAACAGTAGCCGCCGCTTGAGTTTGCACTGCCGCAGTAAAGACTGCAGCAAAAAGTCCTGATGCTATAACGCCATTTTTCATGTTAAGTGAACTCTCATTTATGATTCTTGGATAAAATAATTTTTAGCACAATCAAAATTCTCTGTGCGTAAATAAATGTTTCTATATTAATAGAAAACAATACTTTACTTAAAATATGATTAAAAACTAATAGTTCAAGTGCATAAAAAAAAATTTGATCAATCAAACTCTTGAATTTTGCTTTGAAAAAGAGCCATATTAACGCACTTTTAAAATTCAGTTTGCGAATGGAAATGCCGAAAAATACAAGTGCGCATCAATTTGATGTGATTATTGTGGGCAGTGGCGGTGCGGGTTTAAGTCTAGCACTCTCATTACCTGATCATTTTAATATCGCAGTGTTAGCAAAATCTCATTTGAAAGATGCCAGCACGTATTATGCACAAGGCGGCGTTGCAGCTGTTCTTGATGAGGCTGATTCTATTCAACAGCATATTGATGACACGCTTATTGCAGGTGCCTATCTCTGTGAAAAACAAGCTGTTCAACACACGGTTGAAGGGGGAAAACCCTCTGTTGATTTTTTACTGAAACAAGGTGTTAAATTCACACTAGATGATGAAGATAACTTACATCTCACACGTGAAGGTGGGCATTCTCAGCGCCGCATTATTCATTCTGCCGATGCAACAGGGAAAGCTATTTCAACCACTTTAGTTGAACGGGCACAAGAAAAAAACAATATTCACATCTTTGAAAATTACATTGCGATTGACCTCATTACAGCGCATAAGCTGGGGCATTTGAATCAGGAAAATCGTGCTTTAGGCTTATATGCTTTAGATGAGCAAACCGAGCAAGTGCATACTTTCTTAGCACCATTTACTGCACTGGCATGTGGCGGTGCCATGAAAGCATATTTATATACCTCTAACCCTGATATCGCTACAGGCGATGGTATTGCAATGGCATATCGTGCTGGATGCCGCGTCGCCAATATGGAATTTAATCAATTCCACCCAACCTGTTTATATCACCCTCAAGCACGTTCCTTCTTAATTACTGAAGCAATGCGTGGTGAAGGCGCTTATCTTCGTTTACCTGACGGCGAACGCTTCATGCTTCGTTTCGATGAACGTGCAGAGTTAGCACCACGTGATATTGTAGCTCGAGCTATCGACTACGAAATTAAACGATTGGGTATACGACATGTATGGCTAGATATTACCCACAAAACCCCTGAGTTCATTAAAGAGCACTTCCCTACGTTGTATGCTCGCCTACTCGAGCTGGGTATTGATATTACCAAAGATATGATCCCAGTTGTGCCAGCAGCGCACTACACCTGTGGTGGTGTCGTAGTCGATGAACATAGTCAAACGGACATTCAAGGTCTATATGCGATTGGTGAGACGTCTTATACAGGTTTACACGGCGCTAACCGTATGGCAAGTAACTCACTTTTAGAATGTTTTGTATATGGTATGAGTGCAGCAAAGCATATTCAAGATCAACATCAAAATATTATAGATCACTATGAAGTCCCTGAATGGGATGCTTCTCAAGTCATGAATCCTGATGAAGACGTTGTCATTTTACAAAACTGGGATGAGTTACGTCAGACCATGTGGAACTATGTAGGTATTGTACGAACGACCAAACGTTTAGAACGTGCATTACACCGCGTTGAAATGCTGAAACATGAAATCACCGAATATTATCAAGATTATCATGTCAGTAAAAATCTAATTGAGCTTCGTAACCTTGTGCTCGTTTCTGAAATGATTATTCGTTGTGCGATGCAAAGAAAAGAATCACGCGGATTACATTACACTTTGGACTATCCTGAGCCTTCGCAAGAATTACGAAAAACCGTACTCACCCCACCAAATTTTGAAGTGGAAACACCTTTAGTTGAGGTTTAAGTTCAAATTAAAAAAAGCGAGTTCATACTCGCTTTTTTATGCCCTTTTGGGAGGAATTGAGTAAGTTCCAGTAACGTGAGCTATCGGCTCATCATTCCCAACAGAGTACAAGTAAACCTCTCCGACAACTAGAGTTTTGCCAACTTTCATTAATTTACAAACACCCTTGATGTCACAACCACCTTTCGGTTTTTTAAGAAAGTTTATATTCATATTGGTCGTCACTGTAAGACCTACAATACCAATTTCTCCGAGTATTGCGATATACAATCCATAATCGGCTGCTGTCATCATAGTCGGACCTGAAACTGTCCCTCCAGGTCTTAAATCATTTTCATCAACATGATAAATGACTGTAGCACCACGTGGCTCTACTGACATTATTTCACATTTTTGGAGACTTTGTGGAAATTCGGTTTGTAGGAATTTGAGTATTTCTTCTTTATTACTGATCATATTGAGTCTAATCGTTCTTCCATAAACAATGACTCAATATAAATCATATTTGCATCTTTTAATTAGCATTTATGCTCAGCTTTCCATGAACTAATTCGTTCAATTGCATCATTAAATACTTGCTCAGGACTTTGTGTTGCATCAATACGCTTAACACGATTCGGCTCTAACTGCTGCAATTCAGCAAATCCTGCACGTACTTTTTCAAAAAAAGCTGCTTTTTCTTGTTCAAACCGATCCAATGCTCCACGCGCTCGTGCTCGTTGCATCCCGAGTTCTGTCGGTGCATCCAACCAAAATGTCAGGTCTGGCATTTTTAGGACAAAGTTTTGGTTTAAAAGTGCTAATTTTTCACGACTTAACCCACGACCTGCACACTGATACGCGAAACTGCTGTCACAAAAACGGTCGCATAACACAATCGAACCATTTTCAAGTGCAGGTATTATGACTTGTTGCAAATGTTGCGCTCGAGCTGCGTACATCAATAATAGTTCAGTATCATTACTCATTCTTTCTTCATGATTCACCGTCAGAAGTACGGAACGAATTTGCTCAGCGAGCGGAGTACCACCTGGTTCACGAGTTAGAACAACTTGCTTTGATTGCTCAAGGAAGTAGTCACGAATTTTATGGATCAATGTCGTTTTACCAACACCTTCTGTGCCTTCAAAGCTAATAAACACGTCTATTTTACCCCTTATTTTTTAGATCGAATCACAGCAAGATATTCTTGAACAGCGCGATTATGGTCATCTAGATTGGTACTGAATTTGTGACCTCCATTTCCAGTCGCCACAAAATAAATATAGTCAGAATGATCTGGATGCATTGCCGCTTCGATCGCTTTATCACTTGGTAATGCGATCGGTGTTGGTGGCAATCCGTAAATCGTATATGTGTTATATGGTGTCGGCGTTCTTAAATCTTTACGGGTAATGTTGCCCGTATATTCATCACCCATACCATAAATTACGGTTGGATCAGTTTGTAAACGCATACCTATTTTTAATCGACGAACGAATACGCCCGAGACTTTATCTAACTCATGATCAACATTGGTTTCTTTCTCAATAATTGATGCCATGATGAGCGCTTCATATTTATTTTTATAAGGCAAATCAGAAGCTCGATTTTCCCAGGCTTTATCTAGTGCCTTCATCTGATGTTGATACAAATCAGTTAAAATTTTACGATCTGTTTCACCCTTCGCAAAAAAATAAGTATTAGGCGCAAATAAACCTTCTGGATGTGAAAATGGAATATTCAATTCCTTTAATATTTCTGCATCACTCAAATGAACCAGCTCTTTCGTCACCAATTCATCATTTTTGAGTGCATTTTTTAACTGCTTAAATGTTGTACCCTCAATGACCAAAATTCGATTCAGTTGTGCATTTTCAGAATTCGAAATCATGTCTAGAACTTGACGGACACTCATTCCCTCTTTAACTTCATAGACTCCAGCTTTCATGCTGTCATGAATCATGAATCGTTGATAAATCTTTAAAATAATGGGAAATGAAACTTGTTTATTTTGAGCTAAACGATCAATAAATTGTGAGTAAGTATCACCATGATTAATCGCGAGCATTTGCTTTTTACCTTCTACAGGATAATCCTTCCATAGACTTGCAGATAGAATCATGGTTGCAAGCAACATTAGGCCTGCAATAATGAATAAAAGCGCTTTAGGTTTAAAGGATGTCTTGCTGTTCTTTTTCTTTGTTGATTTCTGAGGAGAGGACATAAGCTTTAAATCTGATTAAGTTGAAGGTGGTGAAAAAGATCAATACACGCTTGTGTATCTAATCGACGATCATCAAGGCAAGAGGCGATTTTCATTGGGTGGAGCGCATTACAATAAAATACACTTTGAATGTGAAGAAGTTCATTCAAATCAATTACTCTTTTTTGGAACGTTATACAATAATGATTCATACGCTCCAAAATTTCAGCACGCATCACCCCATGAACGCCATTATAACGAAGTTCAGGGCAAATCCACGTATCATTCAATCGTATAAAGCAGTTGCTGCTGATTCCTTCAACAATATAGCCTTGCACATCTGTAACTAAGGCTTCTTGAAAACCCTTCTCATCGGCTTCCTGCTTTAGTAACACTTGTTCTAACCGATTCAGTGATTTAATTCCCACCAATTGTGGCATGGTTAAACCCATCGCTCGCTCAAGTAAACCACTCACAATGACTTCATAGTGATGATCAGTCACGTTTTGCGGATAATAATACAACCAAAGATCTGCTGAATGATGAGGTAAACTGTATCCTCGTTGCCCCTCACCTCGACTCAGTACAATTTTAATGGTCCCGTTTAATTGATCATACTTTTGCTGTAAATACTGGATAGACTCAGAAATATAGTCAAGATTAGCTTGAAGTGACAATCGCTCAATGGCGGTATTCAATCTTTTTAAATGACGTTCAAATAATTCAATTTTATTATTTCGAATTCTCGCCGTGGTAAAACAGCCATCTCCATAATGGAAGCCTCGATCAAAAATAGATATTGCATCCATTGGCTTGGCATTTTTTAAACAGATCATTTCAAGCAACCTCATTCCGTTCTCATAGTGTAAAAAGTCACTCACAAAATGAATAGCTGTTTTGATCATAACTTTTTCATTTCTTCTTATTTTTTTATTTTAAAAAATTTCCCTATGCTCAAATCATCAAAAAACGACAAACACATGGGATAATGATGCGTTCTTTTAAAATTGGGGTCATTGCGGCTTTACTTTCAGTCACTTCTGTTTCCACACTCGCAAAAGATTTTTTAAATGTTTCATATGATCCAACTCGCGAACTCTATGACAACTTTAATAAAGAGTTTGGAGCATATTGGAAAAAGCAGACTGGTCAAGATTTGAATTTTAAACAATCTCATGGTGGATCTGGTAAACAAGCGCGTGCTGTCATTGATGGCCTAGATGCAGACGTTGTGACTCTCGCACTCGCAGCAGATATTGATGCCATTGCTGAAAAAACCAATTTATTACCAAAAGACTGGCAGAAAAAATTCCCACAGAACTCTACACCCTATACCTCAACCATCGTGTTTTTAGTCAAAAAAGGCAATCCCAAAGGGATCAAAGACTGGGGAGACTTGATTAAAAATGATGTTGGAATTATTACGCCAAACCCTAAGACATCAGGTGGTGCACGTTGGAATTACTTAGCAGCATGGGCTTGGGCAAAACACCAACCCGGCGGTAACGATGCTAAAGCACAAGAATTTGTACGACAAATTTATAAAAATACTAAAGTGCTAGACTCTGGTGCACGTGGTGCCACAACAACTTTTGCAGAGCGTGGCATTGGAGATGTACTCCTGGCTTGGGAGAATGAAGCGCATTTAGCACTTCGTGAACAACCTGGAAAATTTGAAATCATTACACCAACACTTTCCATTCTTGCTGAGCCCCCTGTAGCAATTGTTGAGAAAAATGCGCAAAAAGATGGCAACCTCAATGTCGCAAAAGCTTATTTGAATTATCTGTATTCTCCAGCTGGTCAAACCATTGCGGCCAAAAACTTTTATCGACCACGAAATGCAACGGTACTTTCAAAATATCAATCCGTGTTTAAACCTTTGAAATTAGTCACGATTTATAAAGAGTTTGGAGGTTGGACAAAAGTCCAAAAACAACATTTTGATAATGGCGGGATATTCGATCAAATTGTCAAAGCAAACAGTAATAAATAAAATTAAGATTTAAGCTTTAACTTATGACGTGCCGATCATATTCATGATCGGCATTTTTTTAATAACACATATAAATCTTTTTTTTTCATATAAAATTCATTTTTAATTATTTTTTATGCATAAAGATTAGATTTATTCTAGCGCCATGTAACAGAATATTTTCTTTTGAGGTTGCCATGCGCTTTTCAACTAAATTAAAACTTAGGGTTCTCGCAGCTTTTGTTTCGGCTGCTTCGCTTAGTGCTTCCGCTAAAGATTTATTAAACGTCTCTTACGATCCTACTCGTGAACTCTACGTAGAAGTAAATAAAGAATTTGGTGCGTATTGGAAATCTCGGACTGGGCAAAACGTCAACTTTCGTCAGTCACATGGCGGTTCAGGTAAACAAGCGCGTGCAGTCATTGATGGTTTAAATGCAGATGTCGTGACTCTCGCACTCGCAGCTGACATTGATGCGATTGCTGAAAAAACCAATTTATTACCAAAAGATTGGCAGAAAAAATTCCCACATAATTCCACACCCTACACTTCCACAATCGTTTTCCTCGTCAAAAAAGGAAATCCAAAAAATATTAAAGACTGGGGTGATTTAGTAAAACCGGGTGTGGACATTATTACACCAAACCCTAAGACGTCAGGTGGCGCACGTTGGAATTATTTAGCGGCTTGGGCATGGGCTAAACACCAACCAGGTGGAAATGACGCCAAAGCACAACAATTTGTTCAACAAATTTATAAACAAACCAAGGTCTTAGATTCTGGCGCTCGTGGCTCAACTACAACTTTTGCTGAACGCGGTATTGGCGATGTTTTGCTTGCTTGGGAAAATGAAGCTCATTTAGCACTGCGTGAACAACCAGGTAAATTTGAAATTGTGACGCCAACACTTTCTATACTTGCTGAACCATCTGTAGCGATCGTTGAAAAAAATGCAGAAAAATCAGGCAATAAATATTTGGCGCAAGGTTATTTGAATTTCCTTTACTCACCTAAGGGACAACATATTGCCGCGAAGAATTTCTATCGTCCGCGTAATCAAGCTGTATTAAAACTATATTCATCAACATTTAAGCCATTGAAATTGGTCACAATTGATCAAGAGTTTGGTGGCTGGGCGAAAGTACAAAAAGCTCATTTTGAGAATAATGGTATTTTTGACCAAATTACCAAAGCCAATAACACAAAAAAATAATCAGTGGAGCATGACATGATACATACACTCATTGTACCCGGCGTCGGCGGAAGTGATGAAAATCATTGGCAATCATGGTTGCAACGTCAAGTCATGCCATGCTCACGTGTTCAACAAGATGATTGGAACTTTCCTTTACTCTCAGATTGGATCCATCGTTTTGTAGAAAAAATTTCGCAGATAGATGCACCCGTACAGATTGTTGCACATAGTTTTGGCTGTTTAACGTCAGTCGCTGCTCTGCATCAGCACTCAGAAATAGCACAGAAAGTTAAACAACTGGTTTTAGTTGCACCAGCCAATCCAAGTCGTTTTGGTGAGAATGGTTTTGCTCGTTTGAGTTTGACTGATTATAGTTTTTACTTTCATCAAATTAAGATTAGCGTTCCCACAAAAATGATCATCAGTGAAAATGATCCGTGGTTAGGTTTTGAGGATGCAAAAAAACTAGCAAAATCATGGGGTGTAAAGCCGATTAACTTAGGTCAAGTCGGTCATATTAATGTTGATTCAGGATTTGGACCATTTCCAGAGATCTTCGATTTTTTGATTCATGAAAAGTTGTCGAACTATATCAATAGTATTGATAATGGCAAGTTGTATTACAAATTTGCAATTTAAAGTTCGCCACTTATTCTTGATAAATTTTTCAATTCAATTGCTTATTGATTACGGTAAGCTTTTTCTCTCATTTGAGGAGTAGTCATGTCGCAGCGATCCCGAGTGCTGCCAGGATTTGGTCTATCTCTAGGCTTTACCCTAGCGTATTTATCTTTAATTGTGCTCATACCCTTGTCGGCTGTATTTATTAAGTCTTTAGGTATTGGCTGGGAAGGTTTATGGGAGATTTTAAGTTCTGAGCGTATCTTAAAATCATTACAACTAAGTTTCAGTGCTGCACTCATTGCTGCCTTCATTAATGTTGTATTTGGGTTATTACTCGCTTGGTGTCTCGTGCGCTATAGTTTCCCTGGTAAACGAATTGTTGATGCATTGGTTGATTTACCCTTTGCGTTACCAACAGCTGTTGCTGGGATTGCATTAACATCTTTATATGCTCCGACAGGCTGGATTGGTCAATATCTTGAACCCTTAGGAATTAAAGTCGCTTATAGTCCTATTGGGATTACATTAGCGCTGATATTTATTGGCTTACCTTTTGTGGTTCGTACAGTACAACCTGTACTAAGTGACTTAGAGACTGAACTTGAAGAAGCAGCGTCAGCATTGGGTGCAGATCGACTACAAATTGTAACCAAAGTGATTTTACCGATTCTTTTCCCTGCATTAATCACAGGATTTGCTCTCGCATTTGCCCGTGGCGTGGGTGAATATGGTTCGGTCATCTTTATCGCAGGTAACCAACCATTCGAAACTGAAATTGCGCCATTAATGATTATTTCTCGATTGGAAGAATATGACTATGCAGGTGCAACGACGATCGCCGTTGTCATGCTCCTTATTTCATTCGCTATCTTGTTCTTGATTAACTTGTTACAAGCATGGGCGAGTCGTCGTACAGGGAGAACTGCACAATGAGTTTGAATACAAATAGCAATGCTTTAGCCGAAAAATTGCAATCTCGTGATGCGACGCGAGAACCGACTTGGGTTCGTTATACACTCATTGTCATTGCCATGATTTTCTTCCTCAGTTGCTTAATTCTGCCTTTGATTTTAGTTTTTGTTGAAGCATTCAAACAAGGTATCGGCGTTTATGCGCAAGCTTTAGTTCATCCAGACACGTTGTCGGCTGTAAAGCTCACCTTACTAACAGCTGCAATTGCTGTACCGCTCAACGTAGTATTTGGTGTGGCTGCAGCTTGGTCTGTTGCGAAATTTAATTTCCGTGGTAAATCCATATTGACCACGATTATTGATATGCCTTTCTCAGTATCTCCCGTAATCGCAGGTCTGATGTTGGTATTGATGTTTGGTACGCAAGGTTGGTTCGGTGGATGGCTGATGGATAACGACATTAAGATTCTATATGCCGTTCCAGCAATTGTACTAGCAACCATCTTTATTACAGTTCCTTTTGTGGCGCGTGAGCTCATCCCACTGATGGAAGCTCAAGGTACAGAAGAAGAGGAAGCGGCAATCGTTTTAGGTGCTTCAGGCTGGCAAACTTTTTGGAAAATCACGATTCCAAATATTAAATGGGGCTTGATATACGGGGTTATTCTTTGTAACGCACGTGCAATGGGTGAATTCGGGGCAGTCTCTGTAGTATCGGGTCATATTCGTGGAGAGACCAATACATTGCCACTGCATGTAGAGATTCTCTACAACGAATATACCTTTAGTGCAGCATTTGCTGTTTCATCCCTCTTGGCTTTATTGGCGATTGTGACATTGATTCTTAAAACATGGGTCGAAATTCGCCAAGAGAAATTAAGCAAACGTAATGAAGATTCTACAGTTTAAAGGAAGTATCCGATGAGTATTCAAGTTAAAAATATTGAAAAACACTTTGGTGCTTTCCATGCACTAAACAATATCTCCCTAGATTTTCCTGATGGTCAACTCGTTGCGTTGTTAGGACCTTCAGGCTGCGGTAAAACGACTTTACTTCGCATTATTGCTGGTCTTGAATCTGCTGACAGCGGTCAAGTGATCCTTGAAGGTCAAGACTCAACGAATGTTCATGTTCGTGAACGTCAAGTTGGCTTCGTATTCCAACATTATGCTTTATTCCGTCATATGACAGTATTTGACAATATTGCTTTTGGTTTACGTGTTCGTCCACGTTCTACACGCCCCTCAGAATCTGAAATAAAAAAACGGGTTACACGACTACTCGATTTAGTTCAATTAGGTTTCTTAGCAGATCGTTATCCAGCACAATTGTCTGGTGGACAGCGTCAACGTATTGCACTTGCACGTGCGCTTGCAGTTGAACCTCGTGTACTACTTCTGGATGAGCCATTTGGCGCACTTGATGCAAAAGTTCGTAAAGAGTTACGTCGCTGGCTGAGAACTTTACATGATGAACTCCACATCACCTCGATTTTTGTAACCCACGATCAAGAAGAAGCGCTTGAAGTTGCAGATCAAATCATTGTAATGAATAAAGGTAATGTTGAACAAATTGGCTCACCTCGTGAAGTTTATGAAAAACCAGCAACGCCTTTTGTATTTGACTTCTTAGGTCAAGCCAATAAGTTCGAAGGTCATAATCAAGCGGGAATCGTACAGATCGGAAATGATCGCATTCAACTGCCTTTAGCTAAAGATGCACCTGAAGGTAAAGTGATTGCCTTCATTCGACCAGATGAATTTCAAATTCACGCTCAACCTACAGACAATGCAATTCAAGCAACGTTCTTACGTGAAGTTTGGATTGCAGGAAAAGTGGTTGCCGAACTTCAAGGTCAAGATGGCAATCTCATCGAAATTCTACTCACTCCAGATGAAGCTAAACTGCATCAATTCCGCCCAAATCAATCGGTTTGGTTAACGACTAATACATTGCACTTATTTGCACAAGAAAACGCATAAAAATGTGTAGATGGGGCTTTTATATAGCCCCATCATTTTAAAGGTAACAAAGACTATGAACTTTCAACAATTAAGAATTATTCGAGAAACCGTCAGACAAAATTTTAATTTAACGGAAGCTTCCGCTGCCCTTTACACGTCTCAATCAGGCGTAAGTAAACATATTAAAGATTTAGAAGATGAATTAGGTGTTCAACTATTTATCCGAAAAGGTAAACGCTTATTAGGGTTAACTGAACCTGGTCAAGCTTTGCTCGGTATCGTAGAGCGCATGCTGGTCGATGCAGACAATATTAAAAGATTAGCCGATGATTTTAATCGTGTAGATGAAGGTACATTAACCATCGCAACCACTCATACTCAAGCGCGATATGTATTACCACCTATCGTAAATTCATTCAAAAAATTATTTCCAAAAGTCCATTTGATTTTGCAACAAGCAAGCCCAACTGAAATCACTGAAATGTTACTTTTAGGCGATGCTGATATTGGTATTGCGACTGAGAATCTAACTACTGAAGAAAACTTAGCAAGTGTTCCTTTTTATAACTGGAAACACAGTATTATTACGCCTCAAGGTCATCCACTTACTCAAATAGCATCACGAGAGATTAGCTTAGAACATTTGGCAGAGTATCCGATTATTACCTATCACGGTGGTTTTACGGGACGTTCAAAGATTGATAAAGCCTTTGAAGACTCAGGACTTGATGTTGATTTAGTGATGTCTGCGCTTGATGCTGATGTAATCAAAACTTATGTTGAATTAGGTATGGGTGTCGGGATTGTCAACGATGTAGCCTACGATACAGAACGTGATCATCGCTTAAAACAAATTGATACTGATTTATTTGGGGTGAATACCACTTGGATTGCTGTACGTAAAGGTCATTTGTTACGTGGATACGGTTACGAGTTTATTTCGCTATGTGCACCTAGTGCTGATATTAAAGCGTTAAAACGTGTGGCTTATCCTGAAGATTAATAAGCTTCAAATAATAAAGGTGCAATAAGCGCCTTTATTATTTGCATTAATTTGCATAAAAAAAACGAGCCGAAGCTCGTTTTTTTTAATTGGATCTTACCAGTGGAAGCTCACACCCACTTTACCAACTGGAAGCCATTCGTATTTGTCATCATTACGGATTTTATCTGCTTCGGCTGCAATAGATTGCTCAATTGTTGGAGCTCCAGCCGCACCAGTCAAATTACCATACGAGGTTAAGTTAACAGATGGATTACCAGTATAGAAGGCACCAACTTCACCAAACACACCGAAGTTTTTGTTGATTTTAGGAGCAAAACCAAAACCTACATATGGAGCAATTTCATTATCATAAGATAATTTACCATTCACACCACCGTTACCAACGTAAGCAACATTGTTAACCTCGATTGAACCCTGTGCATTTTTATTACGTTTATCTAGATCATATTTTGTATCAACATAACCTACACCCGCTGCCATATATAAGCCTTGAGCCCATGGATTTTCGCTCGCACCCCAAGGACGAATTTCAGCGTTTAAATAAGCTACATTATTATCCATTTCAGCATCGTATTTAGTACCGTTGATTGATAAATCATCAGACCAAGAGATATCACCACCGTTGTAACCTAAAGCAAGACCAACGTATGGGTTAGCAGTCCAAAGTAATGCACCACCGTAACCAGTTGTACCAACTTCAGCACGAACACCAGTAGGGATTAATTGATTAGCTTCAAATACATTACCTGTACGTACAACTTGAGTGTCCGCCATAGCGAAGCCTGAAACAGATAATGCTGTTGTAACAGCGAGTAATTTTAACACTTTCATTTTTTTCTCCTCAAAGAAATGAGTTGTTCTTTAATCATTAATGTGTTCGACTCGGAAGCATCTTAATGGAGATTTCAAAGCTGGTTAATATTCAAATTGATGCTTTTTTGTTATTTTTTGATACAATTTTGATTTAGTTGTTGTTTTATAAATAATTTGCACTTAAGTCTTTTATTAACTTTTATTAACACACTTATAAAGAATAGTCATTATTGTCGGACATTTTTTCAGGATTAATTGTAATTTTTATAATCAATTTAGTGTAAAATCTTTGAAATTTTTTTTGGAAGAGAAGATTATGTCTCAGCTTTCGTCAATCATCGAACAAGCGTTTGAAGATCGTGCAAACTTCACAGCTACAGATTGCCCTGCTGAAATTCGCCAAGCAGTCGAGGAAGCAATTGCTGGCTTAGATAATGGTTCATTACGTGTTGCTGAAAAGATTAATGGTGAATGGGTTGTTCATCAATGGTTAAAAAAAGCTGTTCTATTGTCATTCAAACTTAATGATAATAAACCAATCGAATCATGCGATCTCCAATTCTATGACAAAGTAGACACTAAATTTACAGGTTGGACTGAAGAGCAATTTAAAGCAGCTGGTGTACGTGTTGTACCGCCTGCAGTTGCACGCAAAGGTTCTTATCAAGCTAAGAATGTTGTACTTATGCCATCTTATGTCAACATTGGTGCTTATGTTGATGAAGGTACAATGGTTGATACATGGGCGACTGTAGGTTCATGTGCGCAAATTGGTAAAAATGTTCACCTTTCTGGTGGTGTTGGGATTGGCGGTGTACTTGAGCCTCTTCAAGCGAACCCTACGATCATTGAAGACAATTGTTTTATCGGTGCACGTTCTGAAATCGTTGAAGGTGTAATCGTTGAAGAAGGTTCAGTGATTTCAATGGGTGTTTACATTGGTCAATCAACTAAGATTTATGACCGTGAAACAGGTGAAATTCACTACGGTCGTGTTCCAGCAGGTTCAGTGGTAGTTTCTGGTAGTCTTCCTTCTAAATGCGGTAAATACAGCTTATATGCTGCAATTATCGTAAAAAAAGTCGATGCTCAGACTCGTGCTAAAACAAGTTTGAACGACTTATTACGCGCTGACTAATTTTTTTATACTTTATAGTATTTGGAGTACACTCCACATCTCTACGGTTAGTAATAATCGTAGAGATTTTTCTTTTATATAATCTCTATTTTAGTTTGGTTTTGTCGATATGAGTAATTTGCGATCTTCCGCTATTCCTGTTTCTGATCCGTCTGCGGGGTTACGTCTTACGGAGATCTTCTATTCATTACAAGGTGAAGCCAACACTTCAGGCTTACCTACAGTGTTTATACGCTTAACAGGTTGTCCACTGCGTTGTACTTATTGTGATACCACCTATTCTTTTGAAGGCGGTGAACGTCAGTCTTTAGAGGATATTATCCAGACCACGCTTGATTTTAAAACACCTTATATTTGTGTTACTGGTGGTGAACCATTAGCTCAACCCAATGCATTACCGCTCATGGAGCGTCTAGCAGATTTAGGCTGTGAAGTTTCCCTTGAAACGAGTGGAGCGCTAGATGTTTCAAAAGTGGATCGTAGAGTTTCTAAAGTCCTAGATTTAAAAACACCAACTTCAGGTGAAGACTCACGTAATTTAATGAGTAATTTAGACCATTTAACTCAACATGATCAGATTAAATTTGTCATATGCAATCGTGAAGATTATGAATGGTCTAAACAACAAGTGAATCAATATGAATTGCACAAGCGTGTAAGTACAGTTTGGTTCTCACCTGCGTTTGCTGTAGAAAAAGGTGCTGCAAAGTTACCGCAACTTGCACGTGATTTAGCACAATGGATCTTAGAGGATCACTTACCAGTTCGTTTCCAGCTTCAATTACATAAGTTGCTCTGGAATGACGAAACAGGTCGTTAAAACGTAAAAAAATAGCTCAAATTAAAACAGTACAGCACTTTTCTGTACTGTTGTTTGAGACAAAATGATCTTTTAGTGTGCTGACACTTTAATGGTCGTGCCATTCAAATTAATCCCTTTCATTGAAATATCCCCAATCTTATTATTTATTGTTGATGTATCCCCAACGCCTACCCCCCATAACATGGCATTAAAACCATTTTGATCTCCAAGACGATTTATTTTGAGTTCCAGTCCATCTGTACGTATCGAACCTGCAACATCAAAATCAAGATTATTGATGCCAAAACGCCCTGGTTGAGTATTTTTTAAATTAATAAATTCTATTCCAAATGCGCCACCACCATCATGATCGTGGACTTTAAAGCCTTCTAAACGTAATCCATCTTTAAATATTCCATTGAGTTTTAAAAGACTGCCTTGAGGTGCTGAACCGAGCTGAATATTGGTTGAGAGGTTGGATACATAAAATTTCATATTATCCATAATTTTAACGGGGTCACTATAGCCTCGTCCAGTTGGACTAACTTGACCCGATTTACCCACCCAAATATCACCGGTATTAATAATAATATCTTCAGGAACAAATACACCTAAATTCAGAAAAGGGCCTGTAGTACTACTCCCTCCTTGAGCATCGATTTTTAAGGTAATACTAATATCTGCCGAACCAGAAGAAAGTGATAATGGATTCTTACTACGACCATTCGCTGTACCGAAAATTAAGGCACCTGCTTTTGTGTTTCCTTCGTTGTAATCTGGCCCGAATCCACTGTTATCGTGCCAAATCAAATCAGCTTGAATGGGTCCACCTGGTAAAAGGCTAATCGTAATACCATCTTGTGCTGCATATGTTGACAATTCTTGATCTGAAAGCTCCTCAAATGCAAAAGAATTTGTACTGATCAACGCAGCAGTGGTTAAAATTAAAGTATTAATTTGATTCATTTTCATTCCGTAAAAATTATTTTTGTAAGTTTTAATCAAGTGTTTGTTAAATTATATTTAATATTTAAACAAAAACAACAACTGTTTAAACTTTATTCGACTCAAAAGAGAGTTTTATCTCATCTTCTAAAACGAACATTTCGCGTTCTTTATAATGATCTCATTTAGTTTTGTGACTTATGCAGATCTATATATTCAAAAAATTTATACCCCATTATTCTTTATATAATCAGTTATAATTCATTTTTTATTTACTTTAATTTTTTGGAGTTCTCCTATGCGCCCTCGTGCCATTGTATTGTTATCAGGTGGTTTAGACTCAACGACTTGCTTGGCTTGGGCGCAAGCACGCTATGAATGTATCGCTTTAAGTTTTATGTATGGTCAACGCTCAACAACTGAATTGGATGCTGCACGTAAACTGACACAACAAGCAGGCGTTGAACATCGCGTGATTAATATAGATTTGGGTAATTTAGGTGGTTCTGCATTAACTGATCATTCCATTGATGTTCCTGATCAAGAACAAGAAGGGATCCCTGTCACTTATGTTCCAGCACGTAATACGATTTTCCTGTCTTATGCACTTGCAGCAGCAGAAGTGTTTGACGCAGAAGCCATCGTAATTGGAATTAATGCGGTAGATTATTCGGGTTATCCAGATTGTCGACCAGAATTTATTGAAGCATTTGCCAATATGGCAAGATTAGCGACAAAAGTAGGTGTGGAAGGAAAACCTCTTAAATTTGAAACACCTTTACTACAATTATCCAAAGCAAATATTATTCGCTTAGGCATCGAACATGGCGTAGACTACAGTCAAACGGTGTCATGCTATCAAGCAGATGACCAAGGACGAGCTTGTGGAAAATGCGACAGCTGTCGTTTGCGTAAACAAGGTTTTGCAGATGCTGGCGTTGAAGACCCAACTCGTTATATACCGTAATAACAGGGTGCCATATATGAAAAATTTAAAATCAAACATTATTCTTTCAGCGATTGTTTCTGCTGCAGCACTTTTCGGTTCTGCGGCTCAAGCAAATGAGCCGAATAATAAAATGCAGCAAGCCTACAAAAGTACTAACGTAAAATCTGCACTGATTAATGTTTGTAAGGAAGAAACTGCTAAAGGGAACAAGCTTTCTGCTACTGAAGTCAGCAAATATTGTACATGTGCAATTGAAGCAGACGGCAAGCTAACTAATGCTCAAAAATGGGAAATCCAAAGTGCGATTAACCAAAAGAAAAGCCCTTCTACTTTAGCTATCGTGAAGAAACAGAACGCTGATCTTCAAGCATGCTTCGGCCCACAGTTAACGTCTAAGCTACAGTCGTTAACAGAGGAAGCAATGAAAGCAGCACAAGCTAAAAAATAATCGCAGTTTACATAAGATAGCCACCTCGTGTGGCTATTTTTTTTGAATTCCCCTATAAATGTAGTGACAAATTTTGAGGAAAATATAATGTCTACGGAAACGATTAGTTTACCCAATCAAACATTCCCAACGACTACAGGTTCTGTGAATTTAACTGAGTTGAATACAGATTGGCTCATCATTTATTTTTATCCAAAAGATTCAACACCTGGGTGTACAACGCAAGCTGTTGGTTTTTCATGTTTGAAAGATCAGTTTGATGCGCTTCATACCACTATTTTTGGTGTTTCTAGAGACTCAGTGAAAGCCCATCAAAACTTCACCGAAAAGCAATCTTTAACAATTGATTTGATTAGCGATAAAGAAGAAGTGCTTTGCCAACACTTTGATGTGATTAAAGAGAAAAATATGTATGGAAAAAAAGTGATGGGGATTGAGCGCTCAACTTTTATTTTTCATCAAGGAAAACTCGTTAAAGAATATCGTAAAGTCAAAGCTGCAGGGCATGCTGAACAAGTGCTTGAAGATTTAAAAGCTTTGCAAAGCTAATAAAAAAACCCACGATTGACGTGGGTTTCATCTATTTATACTTCTTTTTAACTACGATTAGAAATCAAAACTTACACCAAGTTTATAAGTTCTTGATCCACCAATCAGCGCATAATTCGAGTTAAAAGCACCTTCCCAATATTTTTTATCTGTAATGTTATCAACATTAGCTAAGAACGTCGTATTCACGTCACCAAGCTTGGTCTTATAACGTGCACCTAAATCGATGACAGTATAATCTGGAAGTTCCAAGGTATTGGTATCATTTAAATACTGTTCGCTGACATAACTTGCTCTGGCATTTAAATTTAATCCTTCGAGTTGTGGGACATCATAATCCACCCCAAGCGTTGCGGTAAAATCAGGTACGCCAAAAACTTGATTTCCTTGATTCATTTGAGCTTTGGAATATTTTGCATCAATATAAGCCATACTTCCCATTAGGCTTAAATCTTCAGTAATCGCTCCAGAAAAAGACCACTCGATGCCGCGTGATCGAGTTTCAGCACCATCTGTTGTAATTTGATTAATTGTTACACCATTTTCTGTATAAGGTTCAATCGACTTGCTCATCGTGCTTGGTTTTTCAATTTGATAAAGTGCCAGCGTATTCAGCCAAGTTCCATGCTGATGTTTTGCACCTAACTCATATTGCTTCGTCACAAACGGCGCAAAAGTGACTTTGTCGTTTGCATCATTTACATTATCAACGGTCGATCCTTCTGATAAACCTTCTACATAGCTTGCATATAGTGACAAGTCTTCACCAAAAGGTTTAACGACGATCCCTAAACTTGGTGAAATACGGTCTTCTTGGTAATTTTTTTTGGTCTGTAAATTATTCGTTTCAATATCTTGATAACGAGCGCCTACAATCAATTGAAGCTGATCATTCAATAATGAAATTTGATCAGTCAATGTATAACTGATGTACTTATTATCTGCTAAAGGTGCAATTTCTGGACGCTGTAAAGGCATATTGCCTTCTTTACTTGGGTCATAAAGATTGGTGTTAAAATCTACAGGAGGAGCTCCACGTCCTTTATGTTGATCCGATTTTTTATTTAAATAATCTGCACGCAATCCAACATTATGCTGTATTCCAGCAGTATCAAATTTTCCTTCAACCCCAATGTGTGCTGTTTTATTTTTTTCATTTGCACCCACTCGGTAATATTGGGAAGAGGCATCGCCGTCCTCATTCTTTACGATCATTCGTGTACCGAATAAATGACCATCATATGATTTTTCAGCATATCCTAGACCAGCAAAGGATTTCAAATATGGAGAAAATTGATATTCACCTGATAAGCCAGCAAATTTACTGTCAGAATTCCCTTCTAACCACGGAAAATAGTTTTGGTCACCTTTAGGTGGTGCAATGACTTTGTTAACTGTATCTTTTCCACCCAGTGCAACCATTGTTGGTGACCCACCATCGCGATTTTGCTTAATAGCATAACTATCAAAATTAATTTTAAGTTTATCCGTAGTGTAATCCGCAGCGATGGAACCAAGAACTAGGCGATCATTCATATCATTAATGATATGTTCACCATCACCATATGCACCATTGACCCGAACACCAAACTCACGGTTTGCACCAAATCGTCTTGAGACATCAATACCTGATTGATAGTAGCCGCCATCTTGGTATTGTGTGTTTAGTCTTGTGATGTCTTGGTCAGCGCGTTTAGAGTTGGCAATGACCACACCACCAACGCCTCCATTCGGTGCCATACCAGCGACAATTGCATTTGGTCCTTTCAAAACTGTCACTGATTCTAAAAATTCAGTCGGCACTTTTCCGTATGGTGCAACACCATAAAATCCGTTGTAGTTCATATCCTCATGATTTAAGTCAAAACCACGAATTTTGAAGTTTTCGTTTAAATGACCTTGATTTGTCGTCAGTCGAATACTGGCATCATTTTTTAAAACATCACCTACGGTGGATGCCTGTCTTTCTCGTATTAATTGCCCCTCATATTGCGTTACAGTGAATGGTGTATCAATTAATTTTTTTTCACCTAAAGCACCCAACTTAGATACATTGCTTAATTTTCCATCTGCATAAGCATTTATCGCTTCAGCTTGTGTTGTAATCGTAGGAAGTTGGTTTTGATCATTTGCCCATGTGATAGTCGCTATACCGCCACTCATCATAAGAACACTTACAGATTGAGAGAGTAATTTGGTACTGTAATTTTTCATTTTCGGAACAATTAATAATAATGAGAATCATTATTATATGATTCTCATTATTATATTTATGTGAGTTTTTGTTCATTAAATGTTGTCATCTAATCGACGTACAAGCTTTAGAGGAATTTATCTAATCAATATTCATATAATTAAGTGATAGGCGATGTACCACATGATTAGAGCAATCAAAATATCCAAGGCTTGCCATGCGCGGGGATTGTGAAAGTAAGCTGATAGATATTGCGCACCAAAACCCAAACTAAAGAAAAATAACCATGATGCCGTGATCGCACCTATGGCAAACGATAATAAGTGATCTTCAAATTGCGTCGATATTGCGCCTACAAGCACGACAGTATCTAGATACACATGGGGATTCAGCCATGTGAATGCCAAGCAAAAGAGAATAATTTTAAACCATGAAACAACCGTATGATGATCAAGACACATCGATTTTTTGGTCGAAAATGCTTGATAAAAATGATGGGCACCATATACCACTAGAAATGCAGCACCACCCCATTGTGCATACGTCATTATTTGTGGATGGCCTGAGATAAACTTCCCAAATCCAAATACGCCAGCCAAAATTAGAAGTGAGTCTGAAAAGACACAAATGAGGCAAATGGATAAAACATATTCTTTTTTTAAGCCCTGTTTAAGCACAAAAGCATTCTGAGCACCTATCGCCATAATCAAACTTAAACTCGTTACAAAGCCATTAAACAGTACGAATAAAGACATAAAACACCTAATATTTATCATTAGGCGGATTATGAACAATTCAATCTTAAATTGAGTATTATTAAATTAATATTAAGTTCATTAAGTTTTATTAAATCATGATTTTCAATTATAAAGACTGTGTCGCGTTTATCACCGTGGCGGAAACTGGAAGTTTTGATCTGGCTGCTAAAAAGCTTTGTCTCTCTGCGGCTGCAATTACTCTTCGAATCCAACAATTAGAACGGCAGATTGGGCAAACATTAATCCTGAGAGAACGACCTTGTCGTGTGACACATTCAGGTGAAATATTGCTTGAACATTTATTAAGGCAAAAGCGTCAAGAAGAAAATGTTCTGCAGCTTATTCAGGGAAAAAGTCAAAATTCTGAGTTTTATAAAATTATCATTGGAACGAATGCAGATTCATTAGAAACTTGGCTTTTGCCTGCGATTGCTGAAAAGTTAATAGAGCTTAAAATCACAATACAACTTCGAATAGATGATCAGGATCATACGCATCAATTAATGGAATCAGGCTATGTAAATGCATGTATAAGCGCTGAATCCCAACCCATGACAGGTTGCCACTCAGAATTTTTGTTCACGATGCGTTATCAAATGGTGTGTACGCCAGAATTCAAATTAGCATGGTTTAAAAACGGACTAAATCGCGATTCCTTTCGCCGTGCGCCTGCGGTCATCTTTAATGATAAAGATCATTTACATGAAACGGTTCTACTCAATCAGTTTGGATTACCGCAATCTAGTTATCCATATCATTATGTCCCCTCCTCAAAGTCATTTGTCGATGCAATCCAACTCGGTTTAGGCTATGGCATGGTGCCTGAACTGCAAATTCAAGACTTACTCGATCAAGGACAATTGATTTGTTTGTTGCCTGAGGCAACACAAGACGTTGATCTATATTGGCATCATTGGAAACAGCAGTCCCCACAACTCAAACATATTACTGACATACTCATGACATTAAAAAAGCAGTGATTGAATCACTGCTTTCTTTTTATCGATTTAGTTGGCTTTCCATTGCCCTTCAAGCTTGATATTCACTTTTTCGCCAATTCCACCAATCGCTTTGCGCATACCAAAATCACTACGGTTGATGACTGTTGAAGATTGTACATTCAACACATTTGGATTCGATGCATTTGGAGTTAAAGTTGTCTCAAATGAAACTGGACGTGTCACACCACGCATAGTGAGTTGTCCATCAAATTTGTATTTATTATTTCCTAAAGCACGAATTTGATTACTTTGAAAGGTCACAGTTTTATATTTGCTTGCATGAAAGAAACTGTCACCAAAGACCATATCCTTTAAAGAGTTTTTGCTCAGTTTAAGGCTATTCACATCCATCACAAATTTAGCTGAACCTTGATTAGGCTGTGCCGGATCAAAATTCATCTGTGATTGATACTTTTGAAATTGCCCATTTACAATCGACATTCCTGCAGATCGGATATCAAAGCTGATCTTACTGCTAGGTGATAGTGTCCATGTTTGCGCTTGAACAAAAACAGAAGCAGACAATAGCACTGTGGCCAAACTCATTTGTGTAATAGTACGCACGATTTCCCTCGGTTTTCTTGTGTTAAACACAATCATTCAATTGATGCACTCAAACTTGTACTGTCTTGACGTTGGTATTTAGTTTTCAGTTGTTGGTAAATTTCTGAATTTTGAAACGCTTGTAAAAATTGAATGGTTCCGTGGGGAAGTTCTTTTTCCATAATTTCCCCCCGATAGTATGCTTCGCGAAGTGGTGTTGCAGAAATTGCACCTTTTAAACTATCGAGTTCCAACATCTCCCATTCTGGGAAAAAATTTAGATAATAGGATGAGTCATCTTTAAAGTGACCGATTAAGCCAACTTGATCATTTGGCTGTACTACACTCGCCACTAAAGATTTGACCAATTTTTGCCATTTTTCATCATTATAAACATCAATGACGTGTACAAATTTGATTCTTGCCTGTTGATCAGGAGAAAAGTTAGACAAAATCATCTGTTCACGTTCAATGGCTAAAAATGGATTTTTTATATTCCGCTCTAATTGAGCAGAACCAAGCGTTAAAATAACGTTCTGGCTATGCGTTAGCGCAATTTTAATGGTTTCCATATGTGCCAAATGAAAAGGCTGAAAACGTCCGATATAAACCAAATAATCAAATTTATAATTCATCGCCAAGTCACGTTTATGAACTGATCAGTTATGTCACTCTTCGCCAGAATACGACATAATAGATTTCATAAAATCTATATTAATTGAAAGCAAGGATAGTACGATGTCATTAAGTTGTATTCAACAACCTCATGAGCATTTAAATGCAAAATTAGAAGATGGTGTGCTGACCTTGGCGATTAATCGTCCTAAAGCCAAAAATGCATTATACGGCGAATTATACCTCTGGATCGCCAAAGCCCTTGATGAAGCAGACAAAGATCAAGCTGTTCGTGTGGTCATTTTACGTGGCGAAGATGCGGATTTCAGTGCTGGTAATGATATGCAAGACTTCATGAAATCTGCGGCGATGAAAGATCAAATTCGTCCAGAAGATGGTCCTCCTTTTGTGCTTTTAAAATCTGCTGCTAAATTTTCTAAACCACTGATTGCTGCGGTACGTGGTGTCGCAATTGGTATTGGCGTAACGATCTTATTGCATTGTGACTTAGTTTATGCAGATAACACTGCTTTGTTCCAAATTCCATTTGTAAGCTTAGGTCTTTCACCTGAAGGCGCATCTAGTAAATTACTAGCACGTCAAGCAGGTCATGTGAAAGCAGCAGAACTTTTATTAACTGCTGATAAATTCGACAGTGAAAAAGCATTGGCTGCAAACTTGATCAACAGTATTGAATCTGACGTTTATGCAATTGCCGCTCAAAAAGCCACTCAACTGGCTTCACTACCACTTGCTTCTCTCGTGCAATCTAAAGCCTTAATGAAACATGATGTTGATGAGATCGTGTCCTTGATTGATCATGAAGCAGTAATCTTTATGGGGCGCGTCGGTTCTCCAGAAATGATGGAAGCTGTACAAGCTTTTATGCAAAAACGTAAACCTGATTTCACACAATTTAATTAAGCTAAAAGATCCGAGTCTCACGACTCGGTGAATACTCTCTATCTAAGGAATGGATCATGACGACTGAAAAAAAACGCTACTACGAACCTGCACCACAAGGCATTGATGTTGAAAATTTCAAAAAGGTCGTGACCAGTCGTCGATCTGTTCGGAAGTTTACAGAAAAACCTATACCGTCTGATATCCTCGATCAATGTTTAGATTTAGCACTCTTGGCCCCTAATTCATCTAACTTACAACCTTGGACTTTTTATGTTGTCCAAAATCCTGAAAAGAAACAAAAGATTGTAAAAGCGTGTCTAAATCAATGGGCTGCGCGCACAGCGGCTGAATTGATTGTCTGTGTCGCACGTACAGATCGAATTAATGAAATGGCAAAGCTGAATATTCAAGAATTTCCATTTCCTGAGATTCCTCCACTCGTCAAAAAATATTACACCTATATTCCACTGAATTATAAAACGGGTTACTTAAATGCAATTGGTAACTTTAAGAAAGTAACTTTCAAAGTAGCACGTACTTTTGACAAACAAATGCCTGTTACCGCTTTTACACCTGCGGATGCCAAACTTTGGGCAGCGAAGACAACAGCTTTAGCCTGCGAAAATCTTGTACTCGCGCTCAGAGCTTATGGATTCGACAGTTGTATGATGGAAGGTTTTGACGAACCTTTAGTATGTAAAACATTGGGGCTCAATGCTAAAGAGTTTCCAATTATGGTCATTGGTGCGGGAGAGCGTGCTGAAGATGGTGTGTTCTTCCCACAATATCGTTTCGATCGAGACTTATTTATTCAAAAAGTTTAAATGTAATATCACACATTTTTGATGACTTATTTTTCGTGTTGACACTTCAAACAATTGCTTACTGTTTGTAGTGTCAATTTTTTTCTTTTATCTCGATTTATATTTTTGATTGTATTTTTCCAAAAATGATTTTAAGCCAAAATATTAATTGAGAATAAGATGAAAATTAAACTTCCCTCAAGCATTATTAAACATATAGATCATTCAGCTCTAGTAAATGGTCAAGCTTTTGATGCAAACACTGCGATCCACACACCTCTCGGAAAATATACCTGTGTACACTACGGGATCATGATTCCCAATCTACCTGCCCCATTCAACTTCTTAAATATGATTGTGGTTGCAGGACAACCTCTCGTTAAAATATTCAGAAATTCTCATTTAATAAAAACTTCAGATTTAGATACCGCAAATCTATTAATTGGTACTGCTGCAACGCAGCCTAATTTATTTTCTGGATATAGTATACAGCATGAATGTTTACTGGCGACTAATGGTCAATATCTCAAATTCGGTAATGACTTAGTTATAGAGGTTAACTACCCAGACATTAAAGCAACTCGCCAAGGTCATGCTTTCAATTATGAACTTAAATTAAAAGCGACTGATAAAATCGCACATTTCGTTAAACTCGCCGGAAGCATGTATGAACATTGGTCACTGCTTTGTGAGTACCAAGGATATTTAGAAATCGATGGACAGAAAACTCAAGTTCAAGGTCTATGCACCTTCGAATATGCACGTGGTGTCAATATCAACATTCCCATTCGATTTTTTACTTATCAAATCTTAAATATTAATAACCACACTCAAGTCTTATTTGTGGACACTCATGGTCCAATGGGCTTAGTTTTGCAAAGTCGTGTTTACGTTCGTTCTGTAGATCATCATGGAGGAATATACGAACGAGGGCTTGAATCTGTGGTGCATGAATATGAGCCTGAACCTGTAACTACACCAAATGGCATTAAAATGCGTTTACCTCGAGTCTTTGAATGGCAAGTCAATGATGATCAAGGCAATCTTCTGATTTCTATTTATGGCAAGGCTAATGGCGACTTTAAATATGGTATGGCTGGCGGTTATGCAGGTAGTTACCAATATTCAGGTCAATTCAAAGGTCAGCATATTCAGGGTCGAGGTTATATTGAGTATATTGATCCTATAAGCAATTAAGCGCTTCAAAATAAACTTTCAATAATTAAGCCTCATGAGATGGGGCTTTGACATTTAAAGACATTTTCATTCATTCAAATTATTTCTAAACTCATTTCAACATTATAATTTCAGCATTTTAAACTGAGGATAGAGCATCCTTAGTTTTTCCAATGCATGACTTGAGTCTTGAATATCGGTATGAGCGCAAGAAAAAGTAAAATCAGAACCGATGCTGGTATTTTTCCAAGCATGGTATACGAGACAATGCAAAATATGGGCGTTGATGTGGATTTAATATTTTCGCAATTAAATGCGTTACAACATCCAATCGACTATCCTCAACGCGATTTAAGATATGACAATCGTGTTCAAAAAAAATTCTGGGAACTCACAGAAGTTATTACACAAAATTCCAATATTGGTTTAACTGTCGGTCACCATCTCCCCACTTTTCGTGGTCAACTTTTTGAATACATTTTTTTAAGTAGTGCAAATTTTGGCGATGCATTAAAAATAGCAATGAAATACTATCAATATTTCACTACAGGATTGGATATTGAACTTCACATAGAAGATGACACCGTTACCCTAAAAGGTTTTCATCACCCTGTCCGTCATTATTTAGAATGTACGATTACCATTGTTTTATCTTTTTTTGATTATATCAGTCAGGGAAAATTTCAAGCACAAGAAATTTGGCTCAGCTACGACAATACAGAATTTCAGGACTTATATCATGAGCTATGGCATTGCCCAGTTTATTTTAATCAGCCTTATGGTTGTATAAAATTCAAAGCAGAAATTCTAGAATATGCCTCTCCGTCTGCTCAGCCTGATTTATTTCTGTTACATCAAGCTATCATTGAGAAGCACATTGAACTTGTAGATAAACATGAACTAGTCATTCAAATTGAAGAGGCTTTAGGCGAACAACTAAAATTAAGACAATTCGCTCTAGAAGATATCGCAAGAATTCTTCAGCTTTCCCCGCGTAAAATCCAAATTTCACTCAAAGATATTGGAACGAATTACGAGAATGTTCTAACGTCATTCAGACAAAAACTTGCTCGTCAGTTATTAGCGAAAACTACACTCAAACATGATGAAATAGTCTATTTAACAGGGTTTTCAGAGCCATCAGCCTTTTCTCGAGCCTTCAAATATTGGACAGGAGAATCTCCATCCTCGTATCGTCAGCGCATACAAAATTCAACCGATCATGGGTCAATAGAAATAATGTGTAAGAATTCAAAAGCTGGTTCTTCATAAGGATGACTGGCTTTTAATGCACGTGCCACTTCTATGGCTTTATCTTCAGGCACAATAGTTTCTACACGCCACTCTTCAACTTGTTCAAGCTCTCCGACTTGACCTATAAATGGTTGAGCCCCATTGACAGGTTTAAATTGACCTAAGCCCTTGACCTGCCAAGCGCATTGCTCATAATCACCAATTCCACCTGCACCTGCTTCAAATACTGCCTGTTTCGTCAACTCTAGATGTGATTCTGGTACAAAATAGATCAGTTTAAGCATGAATAACCTCTTCCACTCTTTTCCGCTCTGTTGTCATTTGCATAAGGGCTTCAGTAATCATTTTCAATGCAATATTGTTTGAATGACGATGATAATTCGCATATAGACCAAGCTGTGGTAATTGCTCATCTGTTTTCACAATTTTGATATTATGATTTAAAAACTTCAGGAGGTATTCGGGAGCAAAACTAAAGCCCATTCCCAAATTAATCAGATTGATATGCTGTAATACATTAGTCACCCACAGCATTTGATCATCCATCTTTTCGAAGGGAACTAGAACATTTAATTTGTCATAGAATATTGGTGAAGCATTTTGTTCACACATAATCACTGATGAATTTTTTAACTCTTGTAGTTTCAATGTCCGTTCTGAAGGATGAAGATTGTCCGCAGCCACCAAATAAATTTGTTCTGTCAAAATATGGATATCTTCATAATCTGAATGATCCATTTTGTATCGAGTAAAACATATATCAAGTTCAGCATTTCTAAGTTTTTGTATTTGCTCAGTACAAGTCAAACTGTGTAAATGAATTTTAAGATTAGGAATATTCTTTCTTAACTGTGCCAGAATGCTAGGCATCAGTTTCAGTTCAGCCACATTCAAAAATCCAATGTGAATCTGATTATTCTTTTGCTGAGCGACCTGTCTAGCTGCAGCTACAGCTTGCTTGGCATTGTCCAGCGTCAAAGCTGCGTATTTTAAAAATGCTTCCCCCTCATCAGTCAGTTTGACTTTACGAGTGGTGCGATCAAATAAAGTAACACCGACTTCCTGTTCAAGATCTTTAATTTGCTGACTGAGTGATGGTTGTGCGGTAAAGAGCTTTTCGGCAGCTTTAGTAAAGCTTTGCTCTTGAGCAACAGTCATAAAATACCGTAAATGTCGTAATTCCATATCTCAATCAGCCCATCGTGCATAAGTGCACGTTCATTACTTTGAATTTTATATAGATCGATAGTTTATATGAATACGACTATAGATCACTGCACTTTTTTTCTAGACTGACTCAATTCAAAAACTCTCCCCATGTATTCAATTCATTTAGGAAAAAGCATGTCTCAACATTTTGACACTGATGTTCTTGTCATTGGTACTGGTCCTGCTGGTTCAACTCTGGGGCTTGCCCTTGCCAATTATGGCGTCAAAGTTCAATTGTTTACCCAGTTTAATTGGTTAGCCAACAGTCCTCGTGCACATATTACTAATCAACGTGCCATGGAAGTCCTCCGTGATTTAGGTATCGAAGAACAGGTGAAGGAAATCGCAACACCTTGGGAACACATGGGTGAAAGCCTGATCACAACCAGTTTAGTCGGCGAAGAAATTGCCCGTATCAGTGCTTGGGGCACAGGTGATGAGCGTCATGGCGATTATATCAAAGGAAGTCCATGCCCTTTAGTGGATCTTATCCAACCTAAAATGGAAGCGCTGCTCGTTAAAAATGCGGCAGAGCGTGGCGCTATTTTTAACTTCAATACTGAATATTTATCTCACGTACAAGATGAACACGGCGTGACTGCAACATTCCTCAATCATATTACCAATACCGAATTTAGTTTACGTGCAAAATACTTGGTGGGAATGGACGGTGCACGTTCAGAAGTTGTCGAACAATTGGGATTACCACTTGAAGGCGTTATGGCGCGAGCTGGTACAGTGTATGTGACCTTTAAGGCGGACTTATCTAAATATGTTCAGCACCGCCCTGCGATTTTGCAATGGATAGTCAATCCTGAAGCAAGTTTTGGTGATTTAGGTATGGGGCTATTGCGTGCCATCACCCCATGGAATGAGTGGATTATGGGTTGGGGCTTCGATATTTCTAAAGGCGAGCCTCAAGTGACTGCAGAGCAAGTTCGTGCACGTTTAGATGCTTTCGTTGGTGAGCATGTTGAAGATGTTGAAATTCAAAAATTGTCTTATTGGTACGTGAACCAAACATGGGCAACTGAATATTCGAAAGGTCGTGTATTCTGTGGTGGTGATGCAGTGCATCGTCACCCACCATCAAGTGGTCTAGGCTCAAACACCTGCATGCAAGATGCCTTTAATCTCGGTTGGAAACTTGCATATGCAGTTAAAGGTTGGTCTCAACCTACGCTTCTCGATTCTTATACCGTTGAACGTGCGCCTGTAGGTAAGCAAATTGTTGCGCGAGCAAACCAATCACGATTTGATTATAAACACCTCAAAGAAGTTTTTGGTTTTGATCAAGGTGTAACAACCCAAAAGCAAATGCTGGAGCGTATTTTTGCTGAAAATGAACAAGGCGCTGAAATACGTACAAAACTCTACAATGCATTAGCAATTAAAAATTTTGAATTTAATGCTCAAGGTGTTGAACTGAATCAGCGTTATAGCTCAAATGCTGTCATCTCTGAATCAGAACCTGAAGTATTTAAACAAGATGATCAACTTTACCTACAAGCCACTACACGCCCTGGAGCAAAAGTACCGCATACTTGGCTCATCAATGCTAAAGGTCAAAAAGTTTCAACTTTAGATATTACGGGCAAAGGTCGTTTTACCTTACTCACTGGCCTGTCAGGCAAAGGCTGGAAACAAGCTGCTGAACAGCTTAATCTTGAGTATTTAGATGTCATTCAAATCGGTTCAAGAGATTATCGTGATGTCTATGGTACATGGAATGCGAAGTCTGAAATTCATGAATCTGGTGCTGTTTTAGTACGTCCAGATGGCTATGTCGCTTGGCGTTATCAAGACAGTACCAATGAATCTTTTGATTATGAAAATACTCTGAGAGCAGTTCTAAAACAGATTCAACTTACTGTTTAAATAATAAAAGCCACCTTAAGGTGGCTTTTTTTTACGCAGTTAAGAAATAACCTGCAATTAAAAATAGGATTTGAAGACTGGCCACAAAAGCGAATAGCTTCCAGCCTTTTTGCCTCAACTCGTGTTTGTTCAGTATCATCATTGTTTTGGTCATATCGTCACCTCATACCTGAGTTAAAAACGAACCGCATTAAATTCTTACTTATTATGGTTAGCTATATGTCCAATAAACACACTTGTCCTAACCTCTATATAAAAGCAAAAACCAAACCAAGTCCAGTGGGAGAAAGATTTTGAAACCAAATCTATAAAAACAAAAAACCACCAAAATGGTGGCTGAATAAGCTCATGTTAGCGAATCTAAATTTATTTTTCCATAAGGTAAATTTAAGATACTATTTAACAATGCTTTTTATTAATAAATTTATTCATTATTTTCTTTTAAGCTCCACGTTGAAAATAAAAAAACTGACATTGTTCCAGCTAAATTGACTGCCAATTCAGCATGACGCGATGCAGGCTTAAAATTCTTTTTGCCCTAACCATGTGCATCCCCTACTTTGTTTCTCAATGATCCTAAGCCTTCAATCACTGTACTACATCTTTCAAGAATCTGTTTAAAAGTTTGTTCTGTGTGTTGAGAAGGCGCTAAATTTAATTTTTTACTGACTAATCTATACAGTTAATTAATATCAGGATCAGTTACTCTCCGCTCTAATGCTTTCTGCCATATTTGATGAATATAATCAGAACTTAATTCGTTAATTCTCAACTCCACTACTTGATCTAAGGGAGAAGTATTTCTACTTTCAAAAACATTCAATAACTCTTTAAATTCTGAATAAATATAATTCTCACGTTCCACATAAGATTTAAAATCCCATTTTAATTCTCGCTTCAAACTCATCTAAGGTATTTGTATCTTTAACAATAAATGGAATATATCCATAAAGGTTTTGTATCAGCAATTCTTTTCTAAGCTCTTGAAATGCCTCTGAGGTACCTTTTTCATAACTATCTGTAGCCCTAGCTATTAGCAATTCACGCAAGTGTAATACTTTTTAAATTAGACCAGACATTTGAGAACTCTTTATTTTTTTTCAACTCAATTCTACATCTTCAAAACAATAATTTACCTATGAAAAAGCCACCTTATGGTGGCTTTTTCAATCTATTGATTTAATCAACCAATAAACTTACGAGCATTACGGAACATACGTAACCATGCACCATCTTGATCCCAATCTTCAGGTTTCCAAGAGTGCTGAATCGCACGGAAGTTACGCTCTGGATGAGGCATCATAATCGTTGCACGACCATCAGTTGAAGTCACACCTGTAATTGCTTCAGGTGAGCCGTTCGGGTTCAATGGGTAATGTTGAGTTGGATTACCTTGGCTATCAACATAACGTAAAGTCACTTGATTACCCGCATTCAATGCAGCAATAGAGCTGTCCGCTGCAACAACGCGACCTTCACCATGCGCCACAGCAATTGGTAAAATCGAACCTTCCATACCTTCTAACAGTACAGATTTAGATTTTTCAACACGAACGTTTACAGCTCGCGCTTCAAACATTTCTGATACGTTACGATGGAAACGTGGCCAGTTTTCAGCACCTGGAATGAGTGGAGCCAATTGAGACAACATTTGGCAACCGTTACAGATACCGAGTGAGAATGTTTCTTGACGGTTAAAGAATTTCTCAAATTGATCACGAAGTTTAGGATTGAACAATACTGATTTCGCCCAACCACCACCAGCGCCTAAAACGTCACCGTAAGAGAAACCACCACATGCCACTAAACCTTCAAATTCATCAAGGCTTACACGACCAGCGAGTAGGTCACTCATATGGACATCAATCGTATTGAAACCAACTTTGTCGAATGCAGCTGCCATCTCCACATGACCATTTACACCCTGCTCACGCAAGATTGCCATATTCGGACGACGTGTATTGATATACGGTGCTTCAATTTCTTCATTCAAATCGAATGTCGCTTTTGCAATAAGACCTTTATGATCTTTATTCGCAATTAGACTATATTCTTGATCTGCAGTTTCCACGTTGTCACGTAAACGTTGAATCTGATGTGACACTTCAGTCCACGCTTGTTGCAGTTCAACACGATCTAGCGTTAAACCATTAATCGTTAGCGTATCAGTAGTATTCACTGTACCAACGACACTGATCGCATCTTTTAAGCTTGATGCTGAAACTTC
The DNA here is from genome assembly GCF_056779855.1 of Acinetobacter sp. ANC_7654. Taxonomy (NCBI): domain Bacteria; kingdom Pseudomonadati; phylum Pseudomonadota; class Gammaproteobacteria; order Moraxellales; family Moraxellaceae; genus Acinetobacter; species Acinetobacter sp. ANC_7654. The sequence goes on from NZ_JBWYIR010000005.1 coordinate 101,366, forward strand.
AGTCTGTAGTGCATCCCAATCAGCTTTAGCAATTTGTAATACTGCACCAATTTCTTCAGCAAATAAGCTTGCTACAGATTGATCTTCTAATGCCACACCTAAGCGTGAAGCGAACATCATCTCTGCAACAGTTGCGATTAAACCACCATCACCGATGTCATGGTAAGCTTTAATTAAACCACGGTTATTCCAATCTTGTACCAATTCAAAGAATGCTTTGAAGTCATCGAAGCTATCTACATCTGGTGTAACCGAACCAATTGCTTTATACACTTGCGCAAGGATCGAACCACCTAGACGGAATTGACCTTTAGACAAATCAATACGTACAAGTACTGAATCTAAGTTTTTCAATTCTGGTGTTAATGTCTTACGCACATCAGTCACTGGTGCAAATGCTGTGATCACACCTGACATTGGAGAAGTTACAGACTTATCTTCACCTTCGTCATTCCAAGTCGTACGCATCGATAAAGAATCTTTACCTACAGGAATTGCGATACCAAGCGCAGGACACATTTCCATACCGATGGCTTTTACACCTTCGAATAATGCTTGATCTTCGCCTACTTGACCTGCTGCTGCCATCCAGTTCGCAGACAATTTAATGTCGCTGATTTTCTCGATTTTTGCAGACATGATGTTGGTGATTGACTCAGCCACTGCTAAACGTGCAGATGCCGCAGGATTTAACAATGCTACAGGTGGACGTTCACCCATTGCCATTGCTTCGCCTGTGTAGCCCACTAAACTTGTTGTTGTTACCGCAGCATCCGCTACAGGCACTTGCCATGGACCAACCATTTGGTCACGTGCAACCATACCTGTAATTGAACGGTCACCAATGGTAATTAAGAATGATTTAGACGCAACTGTTGGGTTCTTAATCACACGGTAAATCGCATCTTTAAGATCAGTCACTTTAGCCGCATTAAAGTCATCACCGTGACGTTCGATACAGTCATAGGCGCGGCTCATACGTGGCGTACCACCTAAGATCACTTGCATTGGTACATCAACTGGGTTGTTACCAAACAAAGGATCTTCAACCGTTAAATGACGCGCTTCAGTCGCTTCACCTAATACGGCAAACGGACAACGTTCACGCGCACAGATTGATTCAAATAATTCTAATGAAGATGGACGGATCGCCAATACATAACGCTCTTGCGCTTCATTTGACCAAATTTCCATTGGCGCCATACCTGGCTCCAATGATGGTACTTTACGAAGATCAAGTTTTGCACCTAATTCGTGGTCATTTACCAGTTCAGGCATCGCATTTGAAATACCACCAGCACCTACGTCATGTACAGACACGATTGGGTTGTAGTCTTCCATGCGCCAGCACGTATCAATCACTTCTTGGCAACGGCGTTCCATTTCTGGGTTTTCACGTTGTACAGAAGCAAAGTCTAAGCTTTCGCCCATTGTACCGCTATCTACAGAAGAAGCAGCGCCACCACCAAGACCGATGAGCATTGCAGGACCACCAAGCACGATCAATAAATCGCCCGGTTGGATCGCATCTTTTTCAACGTGGTCAGGACGGATGTTACCGTAACCACCAGCAATCATAATTGGCTTATGGAAACCTTTTACATCACCATTTACATTTTGCTCAAATGTACGGAAGTAACCATTTAACGCAGGACGACCAAATTCGTTGTTAAATGCAGCACCACCCAATGGACCTTCAATCATAATTTGAAGTGGAGATGCCATACGAGATGGTTTACCGTAGTTTTCTTCCCATGGCTGTTCAAAGCCTGGAATATTCAAGTTAGATGTAGTGAAACCTGTTAAGCCTGCTTTTGGCTTACCACCACGACCTGTTGCACCTTCATCACGGATTTCACCGCCCGAACCTGTTGCCGCACCTGCAAATGGTGCAATCGCTGTAGGATGGTTGTGGGTTTCCACTTTCATTAAGATGTGGGCAGCTTGGCTCTTGTATTTATAAACATAATGACCATTTTCATCTTTTTTTGGATAAAAACGTTGCGTATCAAAACCAACAATCACTGAAGCATTGTCTTTATATGCTGACAATACATCTGTAGGTGATTCTTTATAGGTATTTTTAATCATTTGGAACAATGACAATGGTTGGACTTCTCCATCAATTGTCCATTCTGAACCAAAGATTTTATGACGACAATGCTCAGAGTTCGCTTGTGCAAACATCATGAGTTCAATGTCATGCGGATTGCGACCTAACTTGATAAATGCATCAGTTAAGTAATCAATTTCTTCATCCGATAAAGCAAAACCAAATTCAGAGTTTGCTTTTACGAGCGCTTCTTTACCTTGACCTAAAATATCAATCGAGTTCAGCGGTTTTGGCTCAGTTTCAGTGAATAAAGCAGCAGCATCTTCAATTTGATTGAAAACACTTTCTGTCATTCGGTCATGCAGAATTTGCTTAATTTCATTTGAAACGTCTTTTACACCCTTCAAAGTAAACAAAACACCGCGTTCAAGACGATGAACCGGTGTGTTGCAGTTCGCGAAAATATCGGTCGCTTTTGAAGACCACGGCGAAATTGTGCCTACGCGTGGAGTGACTAAGATTTGAATCTCATCTGTGGCTGCTTGGCGTAATTCAAATGACGCACCATCATTTAGAAGCTGTAAAGCTGATTGCTGTTGTTGCTCGTTGAGCGCTTGGTCGAATAAATAAACCCATTGACTTTCTATTGATTGAACCGAACTAATTGACTGTAAACGAGTTAATAGTTGCGTTTGCTTAAAAGAAGAGTGTGCTGGTGCACCGGCCACGATAAACATGCTGATTTTGGCTCCACGGGATGGTCTTTTGAACCATGCCACAATGTGACTTGAAGAGAGCGCATATTCTACTGTGTATTGCAAAATTCAGCTAGATAGCAAAACTGCTTTAAGACATATTTTCGATCGAGTTTACGAATAAATCTTTTTTATTCAGTAAAAAAAATTGAATTGCACCCTATGATGCAATTCAAATGAGATACACCTAAATAATTCTTTAGTCATCTCAACTATTGAGTGTTGGTGACTTTTAACAGATGTTGAATCGCCTCTAGAGCCATAATCATAGATTTTGGATCAACTAAATCCTTGCTATCACAAGCTTGGTGATAACATGGTGCAAAATCTAAAATTATTTCGTCCTCGTTTGCACCTGGACGTTCTTGTTCATTAAATAAAATGATCGATGTGACCGGCACTTTTCCTAGAAATGGTGCTGTGTCACTTGCTGTTAAAGTGGTAATGTCTTCTTTGATGGTTAAGTTCTTTGCTTTAAAGAATGATTTTAAATGTTCTTCAAGCGCAGTATCCCCTTGATGACTAGGTAAAGACTTTAAACCATCAATCATTGGTTTATAGTCAGATTCAGATAATCCAGCAGACTTAAACTGGGCTTCTAAATCTTTTAATGAAGATTTATCTACATCAGCAACCAAAATATTCGGATTTTTTGTACCGACCATATCAACATTGATATAAGCCTTTATTCCCTTCAGCTGTTCAGGTGTCATTTTAGCAACAAAATCTTGCGAACCTCCGATACCATCTTCTTCAGAATCCCAAAATGCAAGGTAAATTGTATTTTGAGGATGATTTTCAGATTTTGAATAATGTTGTAATAGCTCTAATAGAACGGCTACACCTGTACCATTATCATTGATCCCAGGCCCTGTGGTCACAGAATCATAATGCGCACCGATTATCGTAGCTAAATCAGGATTTTTACCTTTGATTTCGATAATAATATTCTGACCTACAATCTTATTGCGATTTTCAAACGGCAACATCTGAGCGTGCAAACCAGCTTTTTTTGCCTCTTCAATAATATAGGTTGCAGTTGTCTTACCACCATCCGTTCCAACTGCGCGATTACCGCCATGAGCTGATGCAATATCTTCTAAGGCACTAAGATGACTCATGAGACGTTGTTCGATCAAATTCGAAGTATTGATTTGCGTGGTTACTTGTTGATTTTGATTTGGTGTATGTGAGCAAGCACTCAACATAAAAATACTGGTCATTAATGCTGTTAAACAAAGTATTTTTTTCATTGTCATCTGGATATCAGTTTATTAAGAATTCCATTTTAGGGAATAACCTTATTTCATCCACAGATTTTTGTAATAAAAAAAGAGCCCGAAGACTCTTTTTATTTATGTTTCTAAATTTTTAATTAACCAAATCGACCCGTAATATATGCCTCAGTCAATTGATGATCAGGTTGAGTAAATACTTTTTCTGTCGAATTCACTTCAATCAAATCACCTAAATGGAAATAGGCAGTACGGTCTGATACACGTGCAGCTTGTTGCATTGAGTGCGTAACGATTGCAATAGTATATTGTGTTGAAAGCTCAGCGATTAACTCTTCAACTTTAGCCGTAGCAATTGGGTCAAGTGCTGAACAAGGTTCGTCCATTAAAATCACTTCTGGCGAAACTGCAATAGTTCGAGCAATACACAGACGTTGCTGTTGACCGCCTGATAAACCAGTTCCAGGCTGATTCAAACGATCCTTAACTTCATCCCACAAGCCCGCTTTACGTAAACTATTTTCAACGATCTCTTCTAAATCATATTTGTCACGTGCTAAACCATGGAGTTTAGGTCCGTATGCAACGTTTTCAAAAATTGATTTTGGGAATGGGTTTGGCTTTTGGAACACCATACCCACTTGCGCACGAAGTAGTACTACGTCGAGATTAGGATCATAAATGTCTTGATTATCCAACATGACTTTACCCGTTACCCGACAACTATCTATCGTGTCGTTCATACGATTTAAAGTACGTAGGAATGTTGACTTACCACATCCAGATGGACCAATAAAAGCAATCACTTCATTTTGGTAAATATTAAGATCAATGCCTTTAATCGCTTCAGATTCACCATAATAAACATGAACATCAGTTGTACTCAGTTTTACAACATCCGATTTTGCTTCTTTTTTATTTTCGCTTTGCGTGTCAAATTGTGAAACAAACGAAGTTGACGTTTTTTGATTTGCATCTTGAGATGTAAATTGTGTTTGATCTGAATTCACTGATTGATCCTTTTTTAAGGAATTTTGAGTTACTTGCGAAGTTACTGTATTCATATTTTGCTCCGACTACCAACGGACTTCAAATTTCTTACGTAACCAGATCGCTAAACTATTTAAGCTAATCATCATCGCAAGGAGAACAATAATGGCTGCAGCAGTACGACCTTCAAAGAAGTTACGAAGTTCATTACCCTGCCACAAGAAAATCTGTACAGGCAGCGCTGTAGATTGATCAAATGGACTTGCTGGAACACTGGCTACAAAAGCACTCATACCAATCAACAACAACGGCGCAGTCTCACCCAATGCTTGAGCCACACCAATAATTGCACCTGTTAAAATACCTGGTAATGCCAAAGGTAGAACGTGATGAAAAACAGTTTGCAGTCTTGATGCACCCAATCCTAATGCAGCTTGGCGAATCGAAGGTGGAACCGCTTTTAAAGAAGCCCGTGTCGTAATAATCACCGTTGGCAATGTCATTAAACTTAACACAAGACCACCCACCAAAGGGGCAGATAATGGTAAATGCATCCAACCAATAAAAATTGCAGCACCAAGCAAACCAAATACAATCGATGGAACAGCAGCCAAATTATTGATGTTGACTTCTACAATATCTGTAATCCAGTTCTTTGGTGCGAACTCTTCAAGATAGATCGCAGATGCAACGCCGATTGGAATCGAAATAAAGATTACAATCAACATCATAAACAATGAGCCCATGAATGCACCAGCTAAACCAGATGTCGCTGGTGAACTACGAGAGTCAGGACTCGTGAAAATATTCGTGTTAAATGAATTTTCGATGACACCTTTAGCCTTGAGTTCATCAGCAATTTGACGAATCTCAGGACTAAGTTGTTGCTGTTCATCTGGCAAAGAACGATCAATATTACCTGCAAGCCACACATCAATATTTGCATCAGCAAGGACTTTTACATCGACTGTTTTACCAACCAAGCTTGGATCATTCATCACCATATCACGGATACGATATGCTTCAGAGCTCGTATAGATATAGCTTAAATCATCACGTTGTGCTTCAAGTTGAGGATCTTGTTTGATCATTGCATTGATGATCAATGCATCCCAATCCACCATGCCAACTTCAGTCTGCCACTCAATAAAGCGTTCTTCATACTGAGCTGGATTCTCACCTTCAGCCAGTACAGGTTTTGGACCAACTTCAATAATTTTTGGATCGAAATAGATTGGCAAATTCATGCTACTTTGCCAAAAAGCAGGCAAGCCTTTCGCTAAAATACTACCGAATAGCAATACTACGAAGAATAAGCCAGCAATCACTGCTGAAAAACCGAAGAAACGGAACGTCTTTTCTTTACGATGACGTTTAGCTAAAGAATTCTGAATAGTCTTCTTACGCTTTTCTCTAAGCTGCTCAGCTGTTGCTGAATCAACTGTCTCGAGAGTATTAGGATTAGAAGTACTCATTAGTCGTATTGCTCACGGTATTTACGCACGATGTAAAGTGCAACAATGTTCAAACCTAAAGTAATCACAAACAATGTAAGTCCTAGTGCGAAAGCGACTAATGCTTGCGGACTTGCAAAGTCAGTATCACCTGTTAATTGATTAACAATCGTAATCGTTACGGTCGAAACAGCTTCTAATGGATTTGCGTGTAAAAGAGGACTGTTACCAGCTGCTAGAACTACGATCATAGTTTCGCCAATTGCACGGGAAGCAGCCAATAAAAATGCACCAATAATGCCAGGCAACGCTGCTGGAATGACCACTTTACGAATCGTTTCAGATTTGGTCGCCCCTAATCCTAAAGATCCATCACGTAATGCTCGAGGCACTTGAGTAATAATGTCATCAGATAAAGAAGACACAAAAGGAATGATCATGATTCCCATGACAAAACCTGCAGTGAGCGCACTCGTTGCGTTGATATCAATTCCAACCATTGCCCCTACAGTTTTAATAAATGGGCCAATAATCATGAGTGCAAATACACCATAAACGATCGTTGGAATACCAGCTAAAACTTCAATGGTCGGTTTTGCCCAAGAACGGAAGCGAGGAGAAGCATATTCAGCCAAATAAATCGCGATCATTAAACCTACTGGTACAGCAACCAATAGTGCGATCCCACTGACCATGAGCGTACCCCACAACAATGGAAGTAAACCATAGCTTCCTTCTGCACTTCCCGAAGTACTGAAACCCGGGTTCCACTCTGTTCCAAAGAAGAAATCAAAAGGATTAACAAAGCTGAAGAAGCGCATCGCTTCTCCAAACATCGACATTACAATTCCAAGTGTTGTAAGAATTGCGACACCAGAACATAAAGCTAAGCCAACATTGATGACTTTCTCGACCTGATTACGCGCTCTAAAATCTTGGCTAATTCTTTTTTTTGCCCATACTAAACCTGCCAATGCAGCGCAAATGACAACTGCTAATTTTGCAAAAGAGCCAATAGTTGAAAATTTACTCAGTTGCTCTGCAGCTGCAACTTCATAGGACGTTGCTGTATCACTGACACCAAATCCGGATGCAATCGCTTGAACACGGTCAACAACTACGTTTAGGCTTGCTGGATCTAGACTTGCTTTAATATCCTGTGGCAAATGATTAAGCACCACCTGCTCCAAGATCGTTGGCTCAACCAAGTTCCAAACAATCAAAATTAAAAATGCAGGGATACCACACCACAACGCAACTAATGCCCCATAGTAACCAGGACGTGAATGCAAAGCGGCAGAGTTATTTCCCTGACCTGCTAAGTTACGGCTTTTGCGTAATCCGATTTGATAGGCAATGGCGATGATCGCCAGTAACACACCTATAAGTAGCAGATTCATGTATTCTCCACTGTCTTTTCAATTTTCATGGTTTGAAAAAACTTTTTTCAATGAAAAAACCAATGGCAGGATAATTCCTGCCATTAGTTTGTCGTTTGATTACTTAACAGCTTTACCTGCTTTAAAGTTTGCCAAAATTGATGCGCGCTCTTTGTCAGAGAGTGAAATTAAGCCCGCTTTTTCTAACTTAGAACCTTTACCTGAAACACGCTTGTTTAAGAAATATTCAGTAAACTGTGGTAAACCTTTGATTGATTTCAAGTGTTCACCTTTTACATAGAAGAATAATGGGCGTGATACAGGGTAAGAACCATTTAAAATCGTGTTTTCAGACGGTGCCACATTGTTCACAGTTGCAACGCGTAAACGGTCACGGTTTTGATCATAGAAACCTAAACCAAACACACCAACAGCACTTGGAGAAGTTTTTAAGCGTGCAAGTGTTTCTGTATAGTCACCCGCAATTTCCACAACACGACCATCTTTACGGAACGTTGTGCAAGCTTTCTTTTTGGCATCTTTATCTAAAGCTTTAATAGCAGCATACGATTCACAACCAGCGTCCACCATTTTCTCCTGGAAGACTTCACGTGTACCATGATTCGAAGCTGGGATTACAAGCGTGATTGGCTCATTTGGTAATGATTTATCAATTTGATTCCAACGCGTATATGGGTTTTTTACCATTTTACCGTTTGAAGGCAATTCAGCTGCCAAAGCTGCAAATACATGTTGTGGACGTAATTTATAAGCTGCTTTGTTAGCATTTGAAGCAAATACGATACCGTCGTAACCGATTTTAATTTCTAATACTTGGTTAACGCCATTTTTCTTACATTCAGCCAATTCGCTCGATTTAATTGCACGAGATGAGTTAGCAATATCGATCGTATTGTCGCCAACACCATTACAAAATTGTTTTAAACCACCCGACGAACCGCCTGAACCAACTACTGGTGTTTTAAATTGAGGGAAGTTATTACCGAATTCTTCAGCCACAATACTTGCATATGGCAATACTGTAGAAGAACCCGCAATTTGAATTGTGTCACGTGCTGCATTTGCGGTTGTTGCTACAGCTGCCCCAGAAAGTGCTAATGCAATTGCAATATTTGTAAAGCGCATCATGTTATCTCTCAATTTATGCAAATTTGGAGTACGCTACTTTTTATTGAAGTATTGTACTTATTTCGATACATGCATTTTGATTTGATAATATGACAATAAGGTTACAGCTTTATTACGATTTTATTATTTTTATTACACCAACCTGCTTATTTATTTTTTAATTATATTTCAAAGATTTATAATAATTACGGTTAAATACTGATATTTTTATTACCTACTTATTCTTTAATAATTATCCCCCCTAATTCCGCATAAAGATTTCTTCAATCATGATCTAAAAATATGTCAAAGTTATGAATTTTGAATATCAAAAAAGCGCTCAATTGAGCGCTTTTTTCAAAAAACAATCTATTAATCGATTGGTGGCGTATATGTACCATCAGCAATTGAAGCTTTGATGCGATCAGACTCAGCCAGTACAAGCGCAAGCAAGTTCTTCACATTGTCTAAAGTTGCTACTGGACTTAAAGTTGTCATTTTCAATGATTGAACCTGACCGACTTTAGTCACACCAATATTCGCTTCACCACGTGCAAACAATTCATCCGCAACGTTTTGGTTCAGTGTATCGAGTAATTCTGTTGGGTAACCTTCAGGAATTACACGGAATAAGACTGATGCAAATTGTGGCTCAACCAATAACTCTAAACCATCTGTTGCTTTAATATAATCTGCAACATCACGCGTTAAAGTAACACCATGGTCAATCATAGAGCCGTAAAGCTCTTCACCGAGTGCTTCAATCGTCATCCACAATTTCAACGCATCAAAACGACGTGTTGTTTGTAGCGATTTAGACACTAAGTTTGGTACACCATGCTCTTCGTCATAAGCAGAGTTTAAGTATTCCGCTTCATAATGCATAAAGCGATAGTTCGCTTCATCTTTAAGTAAGAATGCACCACAAGAAATCGTTTGGAAGTAATGCTTATGGAAATCAAGTGTGATTGAATCAGAAAGCTCGATACCATCTAACAAATCACGGTGATTATTAGATAGGATTAAAGCACCGCCCCATGCTGCATCGATATGCATCCACGCGCCGTACTTGTTGGTGATTTCACGGACTTTCTTTAAAGGATCAATTGCACCCGCATCGGTAGTACCTGCAGTTGCAACCACACATGCCACAATTTTGCCTTCATTTTGAAGGTGTGCCATGGTTTTCTCTAGTGCATCCATGTCCATACGCGCATTTTCGTCGACAGGCACAGTCACTACAGATTGGAAGCCCATTCCCATCATCGCCATGTTCTTTTGCACAGAGAAGTGAGCATTTTCAGAACAAATGACTTTAACGTTTCGCATCGCTTCCGCAGGTACGCCATCACGCTGAACAGACCACGGATTGCCGTTTTCGTCTTTCCAGTTTTTCGCGATACATGCATCACGTGCAAGCAATACACCCATCAAGTTTGACTGCGTACCGCCAGAGGTGAACACACCTGCTTGACCTGCACCATAACCAACTTTTTGACGAAGCCAATCGATCAACTGAACTTCCATCAATGAACCTGCAGGGCTTTGATCCCATGAGTCCATCGATTGGTTAGTTGCGTTAATGAGTACTTCTGCGATTTGGCTAGTCACCATAGTAGGACAATGCAAATGCGCTAAAGAATGAGGATGATGTACTTTTAAGCTCTTATTAAGGAATAGCTCAACCATACGCTCTAATGACTTTTCCACACCCAATCCTTCTTTAGAAGGATTAAATGCAATTGCACTGCGTAGCTCTTTAATGCTACCGCCTGTGTACATTTTGTCATTTTGTAACCAAGCTGCTACTGCTTGAGTTGCCTGATCCATTGCTGACGTATAGTCAGCAATGGATGCAGCATCATTACAGAGCAAAGCTTTACGGTGTTCTGCAAAATCTACCATGAATTAAGCGCCTCGTACCGCAACTAATGCTTCAGAAATTGCTTTCTTAAAGCGCACAATTACTTCTTCACATTCAGCTTGGTTAATAATTAATGGGCAAAGTAGACGAATCACTGTACCGTTACGTCCACCCTTTTCTAACAACAATTTGTTGTTGAAACACGCTGCTTGGATTGCAGCAGCCAATTGACCATCTGCAGGAAGTGAACCCATATGGTCAGCAGGTTTACGCTCATCAACGATTTCGATACCGATCATTAAACCGCGGCCACGTACATTACCGATACATGGGAATTCTGCAGCTAATTTCTTCAATTCAGCTTGAAGGAAATCACCGCGCTCTTGTGCGTTTTGCGCAAGATTTTGTTCTTTAATCGTTTTGATCGTAGCAAGACCAGTACCCATAGCCAATTGGTTACCACGGAAAGTACCCGTGTGACCTGCAGGCTGCCAAGCATCAAACTTACGCTTAATACCAAGTACTGCAAGTGGTAAGCTTCCACCTACTGCTTTCGACATCACTACAACATCAGGTTCGATACCCGCATGTTCAAAGGCAAACATTTTTCCTGAACGCGCGAAACCAGCTTGTACTTCATCAAGAATTAAAACGATGTTGTGCTTTTCAGTCACTTCACGAATTTTTTTCAACCATTTCACAGGTGCTGTAACCACACCGCCCTCGCCTTGAATCGCTTCAAGGATAACTGCAGCAGGCTTAGTCACACCGCTTTCAACATCTTCGATGAAGTTTTCAAAGAAATAAGTAAGCGCGTCAACACCCGCTTCACCGCCTAAACCTAGTGGGCAACGGTATTCATGTGGATACGGCATGAATTGAACGCCTGGCATTAAACCATTAACAGCGTTTTTAGCAGACAAATTACCTGTCATTGCTAATGAGCCGTGAGTCATACCATGGTAGCCACCAGAGAAGCTGATCACAGTGCCACGGCCAGTATATGTTTTTGCAAGTTTAATTGCTGCTTCTGTACCATCTGCACCAGATGGACCACAGAACTGTAGGCAGTACTCTTCTTTACCACCCGGTAATTCAGCAAGTAAAGCTTCAGTAAAAGCATCTTTTAAAGGTGTCGTTAAATCCAAAGTATGTAATGGAAGACCACTCGCTAAAGTGTCTTGAATACTTTGAATGACCGCAGGATGATTATGGCCCAAAGCCAATGTTCCTGCCCCAGCTAAACAATCGAGGTACTCTGTACCTTCAACATCAGTAACCCAGCAACCTTGTGCTTTTGCTATCGCTAACGGCAATTTACGTGGATAGCTACGAACATTAGATTCCATCTGACTTTGGCGAGTCAAATAGTATTCGTTAGTAGAATTAGGTGCAGGATTTACAGAAGAAACGCTCATATCGAATTACCATCTCTGATATGGGTTAATAGAAATAAGTCGGGTGACTTGCGGTCCTTTGACTCGGTGCTTTATAGAGTTCTAGTTAGCCTATTGTGTAGAGTTATAACTAGAGGGCGCGATGATAACGAATTTTGAAATAAAATAAATAGATTTCTATCGTTTTCACCAGCAGATTCTAAAATATTAATGTGACAAATTGATAACTTGTATAGATTTCAAACTGTACCACTTCTATTTTAGATAAGTTTGAACTTGAGCTAAAGTAAAACAGTCCAAATTATGCAAAAAATGTTCAATTTTTTTTGCTGATTTGAACTGACTTTTTCAGTATTCCTAAATTCGAGCTTGGGCTAAAGCATAGTTTTGTAACATTATGAATCTTATATATTCATGTAGTTGTACGTGTGTGATTAAAACCACTTTTTTTCACTCATTTTTTTAAGAATAGTTTCAAGAGTTCTCGATTAAAATACATCAGCAACCCCATCATCACCACGACAATCCCCCACAAGGCTTCATTATGAATAATTTCATTATTTAAGGATGCCCCCAAAACTAGGGCGATGACTGGCGTCATGACATTACTCAAAGACACTGTCGACGCTGCTAAGCGGCGGATTAACCAAAAATAGCACAGCATCGCAACAATTGATGACATGATCATTGTGAACAAAAAACCCACCATCGCTTGCGTACTTGGTAGCACAGTTGGGATTTGTTGCCAAATGAATGGAATGATTAAGAGTGATCCTAAAGCTGAAAAGATTAATGAACCTGTCGCCTGACTCATGGGGCTTAAAGGTGCATTAATTTGTTTGACCCAAAAAATCGAACTGATATACGACACCATACTGATCAGCATCAGAACCACACCCCAAGGATTGACTCGCTCATCTGCAGATTCTGCAAAAACAAATGTGAGACCCAATACGGCAATGACCATTCCACTCCATTGTAAAATAGACAACTTATGTGTTTTTAGGATGAGATGTCCAATGAGACCTGCAATTAATGGCGAAAATCCGAAGATCAGTGCCATTAAGCCTGACGTTAAATAATTCGCTGCCAAATAGATAAATAACTGCGCACCTATTAAATTTAGGCTACCAGCTACATAACTTTTCAGCGATACATGATCAAACGGGAGTGGATCACGCATCATTTTGAGCAACGCCAAAGCAATTATAGATGCACCAAAGTATCGAATGATGAGCACCCACATTGGATGAATTTCTGCAACACTCCATACAATGGCAAGTGGTGTTGCAGCCCATATCAATACCAATAAGGCATATATACTCGCAACGACCATTATATTTGAGGAACTAGAATTCATAATTTGCTCAAAATTAAATCAATATTTTCTTAGGCACATAAAAAACAGACCTAAGTTACCCTAGGTCTGTTGCACAATCTCACCAAGTTTACTTCACAAGTTTACGAAGGTCTTGGCTAAGATCTAAATATTTATCTGCTTCAAATGCAGCTTGTTTGCTAATCAATTTTTTAAGATGACGCATTTCTTTAGCCGCATTTACCGTAATACCACCAACAATAATACCGTCAGTCACACCGAACAATACAAATGAAGATTCTGCACGTAGCTCAGGATTGATTTCACCACGTACTAACCACTCAGCTGCTGCCATATCACCTACGAATTGGTAGTTAATGTCCAACTGATCTGTCCAGAACCATGCTGGATTAGGAGTAGGATGTTCTACACCCATCACATGGCGTGCAAAGATACCTGCTTGAAGATTAGCATTTTCCCAAGTCTCAACACGACGGTGGTTACCACAGTCACGAAGTTGAGTTGCCACATCACCTGCCGCATAAATATCAGCATTCGAGGTTTGGCAATTTTCGTTTACTTTGATCGCGAGATCAACGTCAAGACCAGCATCAACTGCCAACTGTGCATTTGGCACAATACCGATACCGTAAACCACAGCATCCGCACGAAGTTCTTCGCCATCAGCTAAAGTCACCACAATTTCTTCGCCATCAAGCTTGCAATCTGCAATTGAAGTTGAAAGACGAACATCCACACCTGCCAATTTTTGCTGTTCAAGCAAGAATTCACTCAAGATGCGTGGCGATGAACGCCCCATCACCATTGGTCCCATTTCAATGACAGTGACTTCACATTCTTTGAAACGTGCAGATGATGCAAGCTCAAGACCGATTACACCACCACCAATCAGGATGATACGTTGACCTTTTTGTAACACTGGTACAAGGGCTTGTGAATCTTCAAGATTACGCAGCGTGTAAACATGTTTGCCAAGTGCGTCGAAGTTTGGAAGACGACGTGCTGCACCGCCAGTTGCAATCAGCAATTTGTCATAAGCAACAACATCACCATTTTGAAGTTCGACAGTTTTGGCTTCAGCGTTGATTTTCACGACACCATTACCGCGAATTGCTGTCACACCAAGATCTGCTAATTTTTCTTCAGATAAAATTTCAATCTTGGTTTCTTCAGGTTTTAAAATCACGTCTTTAGACAGTGGTGGACGCTCATAAGGAAGATGCGTTTCATCACCAATTAATGTGATTTTACCTTCATATTTGTTTGCACGAAGCTCAAGGATCGCACTTGCGCCTGCTTGACCCGCACCAACGATGACGATGTTGTTTACATTGCTCATGGGATTAACCTTTTAATTCCGCAGATACGATACCGAAGCCCGCAATCCACTCACTAATATCTTCATAGCAGTGAGTTGTCATTTCATACTCACCAACTTCGCTCAGTGCAGCAAATGCTGCCATCCAGCAACGCACTTCTTGACCACCACGACCACCTTCGACACGAATTTCTGCCTCAGTCATCGCTTCCATTGCAGCAAAATCTGCTTGTTTAAATTTCTCAAGCAATGCAATATCCCACTCAGGGCTCAGCGGTACTGCAACTGATGTATCTCCAGCAGCGAGTTTCTGACCAACTGCAATAATTTTCGCTTGACGCGCATTACGTGCTTCTTCAGTTGGATTACGGCCAGCAATTAAAAACTCTTCAACTTCTGGTGGCACTGAACCCATTTGAGGTGTTGGTGGATCATGAGACAAACCACCTGTACCCAATACAAGTACACGCTCATTTTCAAGATTAAGTGACTTAATATATTGTCCAACCGCACGGCCTAAAGCAATGGTACGCTTTGTGGTTGGCATTGGTGCGGCAGCACCATTAATAAATATTGGAATCGTTTTATAACGATCAAGTTTTCCATCACAAAGGAAGTGTAATGGTTGAGTCACACCATGGTCAGCCTGCATACGATATGAGTATGCAACATCAACACCTTCATCTAGAACTTGACGCACAAGTGCCAAAGCCTTGTCTTCAGGAACATCGATTTTATTGTCAATTTTACCGTAATCCCAGTCACCAGCAGCCGTAGCACGGATACCGACACAGAAACTTGGCATAAGGTCGTAGAAAAAACCGTTAAAATGGTCTGGACCAAAAGTAATGATCAGTGTTGGATCGTAAGCTTTTACTTCAGCAGATAATTGTTCAAAAGCAGCACGTACTTTTTGCTCTTTTGACTGATCTTGAGGTGAAGCAAATTCCATTAAAGGACTGTGCGAAGCACAAATAAGTTTAACGGCCATGAGAGACTCCTTAAAAGGAAGGCAGCCTTAGAACAGGCTGCCGATAAGTCCATTTTTTAGACTAGATTTTATTCGTCAAAGAAACCAGCACGTGGTTGACGTAGACCACGAATACCCAAACCACATTCTGCATTGATCAGAACACCAGTTAAAGGTCGGTTATTTTGACGAGATGCCAAGAGCACATAAGAACCTGTCATTTCTTCAGGCTCAGGTAAGAAGTTCAACGGCATACCACGCGCGATTTTCTCAGGATCACGCGCATCTAAAAGACCTAGATTTTCTTGGCCTAATGATGCAGCACCTTTAATGTTTACATTCATACCTGACGGCGCAACAGCATTCACACGAACTTTGGGTGCAAGCTCGTACGCCAATTCCTTCATGATGCCTACGCCAGCATGCTTAGATGCTGTGTAAACTGGACCACCACCCGCAGAATATAATGCTGAGTTAGATAGTGTGAAGATTATCGAACCTTCAGATTTTACTAACTCATCAAGTGCAGCTTTAGCACCTAGAATTAATGCTTTCGTATTAATTCCCATGATTTCGTCAAACGCTTTATCAAGTTGCTCACCTGAAGTATTGACGATATCTGCGTAGTGATCCCAGATTCCTGCATTACCAATAAAACAATCAAGCTTACCAAAACGCTCAACAGTTGCTTTTACAGCACGGACATTGTCTTCATAGTTGGCAACATCACCAGCGATTGCAACAATTTGATCACCAAAGCGTTCTTTTAAAGCATCGACTTTAGATTGTGAACGTTGTAACACACCAACGTGCGCACCTTCTTCAAGGAAGCGTTCAACTAAAGCCCAACCTAAACCAGAACCACCACCTGTGATCAGTGCAACTTCGCCTTTAAGCCAACCCATGATTACTCTCCTGCCATCTCAACGTATAACGCACCATCTTCAACAATCACTGGGAAAGTTTGAATTGGATCTGTCGCTGGTAAACATAATGCTTGACCGGTTTTTAAACAGAAGCGAGCTGAATGCAATGGACATTCGACAGTGCCATCATCTTCAAGATAACCTTCTGACATTGAAGCATTACCATGAGAACAACGGTCATTCATTGCGAAGAACTCACCACCATTGTTAAACACTGCAAGCGCATCGATACCGTTAACGCCGCAATCTACTTTCAACGCTTCGCCTTCGTCTAATTCGTCAACTTGGCAAACAAAAATCTTATTCATTAGAAGAACACACTCAGGTTGTGAGAGTTATAGGTAACTTGATCAAGCGTGATCTTACGGTTGAAAATTTGGAAGCCTAGGCCACCTTCAACTTTACGGATCTTGTCATGACGTTTACCACAGTAAATCGTGACATCTTTCTCTTTTTGTGTACGGTACAAAAGATATGTAACGTATACATCGTATTCGCCTTCAACTTCAGTAGCTTCTACGATCACGTTACTCACCATATGAGTTGTACGTGATGGAGGCTCTTCAGCCCAAGCCATACCTGTTTCAAGACGAGCAACACGACGCTCTAAAAGATCTTTCGTATCATTGAACACCCAAGTTGTAGGTGGTTCAATTGAACGACGACGGTCACGTGTTTGAGCATTTGGTGTTGTACGTAGCGTGTAAGAAATATCTTCAGCTAACGTATCTAACCAGTCGCGGAATTTCCAATCGTCAAGCAATTTCGCTTCACGATAGAGGAATTGGCTAATTTGATGGTGAAGTTCTAAACTCACTTGACTCATTTCATAAGCTCCTTCTCATATTCGTCAGCTGCTTTCTCAACATCTTCCCATTTTTCATGGATTAGCAAGTCTGCCCAACGACGGTACATGCCGCGTGCCGCAGTTTCTGAGAAAATATAGTTAGTGATACCAGGGATACCATCTTCACGAATTTTCTCGTTACCAAGACCCATTTCCATAATGAGTTTGTTTTGACGCGCTTTGTAACCACGTAAGACTTTTTGAATTTCGATCCAGTTTTCAGAGTCATCTTGCTCTAAGAAACCAGCTGGACCAAATGCACGTGTCGCAGAACGTTCAAACGCTTCTTTCACTTCTTGTGACGCTTCAGCATCCGCAATACAGAACGCCCATACTTCAGTTTTGTTTGGACCACGTGGATGCCATACGCGAAGTGTTGCTGTACCGTTTAACCAAGACAATGTTGGGAACATAGTGTTATGACCCGCAAGACGTAACGCACGGATTTCACCAAGACGCTCTTTAACTTCTTCGTAAGTTTCGCGGAAATAGTTTGCTACTTCACCATCAACCCATACGTTTGCATCTGGTTTCTCTGTAAAGAAAAAGCCTGAACCGTGACCACGTGAACCATATTGGATTGCGTCTTTCGCAGTTTCCCATACAGGACGTGCAGTTTGCGCAGCACCTAATTTCTTAGTAGATTCGTCATCAGGTTTAGCACCTAATACTTGAATCGCAGATGCGTGAGAGAACAATGCATGATATTGGTCAGATGCAAACTGTTCAGCCGCAAATTTCCAGTTACATTCGATTTCCCACTTATGAACACCACCGATGATCTCAGTACCACCTGGACGACGATCTAATACGCCATCTAAGTACCAAGCGATATCACCCATGTATTCTTCAAGGTCTGGAGTTGTTTCATCCCAACAACCGAAGATTAAGCCTTTATAAGACTTCACACGGTTTACTTCGATCAAACTCCACTTCTCTTTACATGCGCCTTGAGGGAATGCACGATCTTCAAGAGGAATATCTTTAAGAGAGCCGTCTACGCCATAAGACCAACCATGGTATGGACATGTAAATGCACGAGTGTTACCGCAGTCAGCAAAGCTCACGCGCATCGAACGGTGACGACATTGGTTTAACAATGCTTTGATTGAACCGTCTTTTTGACGTACCACGATGATCGGATCTTCACCCATATAGGTATTGAAGAAATCACCAGCCTTTGGAATTTGGCTTTCATGGCAAAGGAATAACCATGTACGACCGAACACACGTTCAAGTTCTAGTTCATAGATATCTGGATCTGTATAAATAGATGGCGTGATACGTCCATTTTGTGCATCGACTAAAGCATCGATTTCGCGCACATCAATTTTCCCACTCATGAAAAGCTCTCCTGTGACTAAATTAGACACAAACTAATAGACTCAACTTTGCAGAGATAATGAGTTTTGAACGAGTTTTGGGGAAATATTTTTTTTGTTTGAATCAAGATGTTTTATCGATAAATTAATCAATCGCTCAATACGTGAATTTTACCATATTTTAATAATAACGTTGATATTTCAATATGCTCAGCCCCACTTCACCGAATATCCATTTGTGAACTATACTCGCACTTGATCATATTTAGACATTATATGAATCAATCTTTGGATGATTTTTTTATGGAACTACGACACCTACGATATTTCATTGCTGTGGCAGAAGAACTCAACTTCACCAAAGCAGCCTTGCGCCTTTATACTGCTCAGCCATCATTGAGCCAGCAGATTAAAGATCTTGAAGATGAAATTGGCGTCCCTTTGCTTTATCGTACAAAACGTAAGGTAGAACTCACTGAGGAGGGTCAAGTCTTCCTTGAACAAGCTCGCCTCACGATAGCCCAAGCAGACAAAGCAGTCGCAATGACTCGTCAGATTGCCAAATCTAAACAGCAATTGTTACGTATCGGCTTTGTTCCTGTAGTTGAAATGAAAATTTTTCCTTACGTTCTCCCTAATCTTCGTGTTCAAAACCGGGATTTAAAGATTGAATTGTTAAGCTTAAACAACTCCGATCAGTCAAAAATGTTAAAAAAAGGCGAAATTGATATCGCTTTTACTCGTCAAAATCTATTTAGTGATGAAATCGAAAGTCAATTTGTTTTACGAGAACCTTTGATTTTCTTACTCCCCAAAGATCATCCACTCGCTAAATACGATCGCATTCCAGTAAAAGAGCTCGATGGAATCGATTTCATTATTCCTTCTGAACAGCAATCTCAAACCCTAAATAAGATCATTCTAGATTTTGCAAAATACCATCAAATCAATTTAAATATTGTTCAAACTGCAGACAATATCCTCTTTAACATTAATTCTATTGGCATGAACCTGGGCTGTACTTTTCTACCTGGATATATCGCACCACTGACGATGAATAACACCGTGATTCGCCCGCTAGACGTGGAATTACCTTCAATCGATTTATTTGCAAGCTATAGAAAAAGTACTAACTCAGAAGGCGTCAAAAAATTTATGGACTTACTGAGCTCTGTTTTTTACCTTGATATTAATCGTAATTAATTAATTTTTTTTCAAATTAATGATCACCGTTAAACATAGCGGTGATTTTTATTTTTTATTTCAACCATCAGTCTTAGACTTTAGTCTAATAAAGTTTTACGAATATCATCATAAATTGTATGAATTCAGGCTTTAGATTAGACTAATTTTTAAACAACCCATTAACTAACTAGACTTGCTCTACCACTTAAGTCTAATGAATTAAAACAGATCAATGCTCAATATTGATTATCAATATGCAGATTTAAACGTATTAAACACATGTTCTGTATTTTCAGTTTTAAAAAAGAGGATGATTAAATCATCCTCTTTTTTAGTTTTTTAGGATCTGAAATTATTTAACACCATGAACTGCTAGATAATTTTTGATCACCGTATTAAATTCTTCTGCTTTTTCAACTTGTGACCAGTGACCGCACTGACTGAAAATATGTGCATCAGCATTAGGAACGATATTTAAAATGTCCCAAGTACGAGACACAGGAATCACCACATCTTGAGTACCATGAATCAATAATACAGGAACTGTAATATCTTTCATTTTTTCAAAGTCTAATGGGAACTCGAAACGATCACGGTCACGCGCACCCACAACATCCATTAAACGATCAGATGCGTAGTCATTCGCCGCAGAATCAAAACGTACTTTTACCAGCTCATCTGTAATTAAGTCTTTATTTACAACGAACATTGAAAGTGTCTTACGAATACCTTCTTCTGTTAAAACTGGGTTTGCATGCGCTTTTAGGGCTGCAGTTTGTTTTGCACCACCTGTACCCATTGAAACAATACCGAGTACACGCTCTGGATAATCAAGTGCCAACTGGAATGCTAACCAACCACCTAGCGAATTACCTACTAACCATGTTTTTTCAATACCAAGTGCATCAAGAGTACGAATTGCATGATCAACCCATGCACGAATACCGTATTGAGTTCCTGGTGCAACGACAGTTTGACCATAACCAATGGTATCAATTGCGATACAACGCGCTTGCTCACCAATTGCAGGTAAATTCAACCACCAGTTAGCAGCTGCTGATACACCAGTACCAGAACCATGAAGGAATAAAATAGGCGTGCCTTCACCAATTTCATGATAATGGGTTAACTCACCTTCAGCAGTTTCGATCCATTTATCTTCTAAACCAAAGAATGAATCCGTTTTATATTCTGGAATTTGAACAGTGCTCATCATAGTCCTCTAACTGTCTATAACTGATCATATATTTGTGAAACAATCATCAGTTGATGTTTACAAATGATAGTTTTACAGGCTTATATTAACTGCTCTGTACCTTTCAACTGATACAAATTTACGATTGCATCCATCTTTTTAACAATTAAATAAATTACTGTTTTTTCTTATTTTTTTAAAATCAATATTCACCCTCTGAATATGACTTAATAAGATCTCGATATAATCCCTACTCATCATATCGAGATCAATTTCATTCTTTAGAATTTATAACTATAACTTAACGCCACACGATGCTCTTCTAAATCACTCAAGGTGCCTGGAACATTGATGTTGTTATAATTAGTATCAATGAACATGTAGTTGAAACCAAGACCTTTGTACTTACCTTCTGGCACAACATAGTTCACGATAATATTATTTTCGTTCTCACGACCTCGACCTGGTGTTGTAGTATCAATATTCCAACCTTGGAAATGACGCACAGTTGCCGATAATCCTGGGACACCCATTTCTTTAAAATTATAGGTATAACCAACGCTCCAAGATTTCTCATCCTTACGGATAAAACTCGCGACGGACCAATTATCTAAATAAGGTTGTGGCACCCAACCACCCAATGTTGGGAATAGTGTCGCTTTATCTCCATGCTCCCCAAACATCTCTTGATAACCCAACTGAACGGTATGCATACCATGGTTGACTTTCGCCCCCATAGAAATAGCTTGGCTATCGATTTCACCAAAAAGTTTATCGCCAGTTTCACTGTTATCGAAGTAACGAATATGTGCATCTAAATTCGTTTTTTCATCAAGTTTAGTTTTATAGCTTGCAGCAACATAATGTTGCTTGAAGATATCAGTTAAATCAGCGAACCAATAACTACCACCAATCTTTGATGTAAACTGGTGATCAACACCAACAATATACATTCCGTCATCAGTTGTGAGACCTTGAGCTTCTGCCTTTGCAAAATCATTGTTTGGGAATAAGGTCAAATCTTGATACTGATTATCGTAACGCGCATTAATACCATCAATATAAGCCAAGGTTAATTTAGTATCCTGAATATCTTTCGACTCTAACCATGCACCACTATAGGTGGTTAATAATTGGCGTGATGGATCGAAGAAAATAACTGGTGACATCGGCAATAAATCACCTACTTTAAGTTCAGTTTCAGAAACTTTAACTTTTAAAGTCGCACCGAATTTAGCATTATCGCGTTCTGTACGACCTTGACTGTTATCATATGGCATATGAATGTCATTTACAGAATCACGAGATTTCAATCCAATTGCATATTGAGCCAAGAGATCTGCACCAACTTGAATGCCTGCACCAATATCGTGATAACCCGATTTAGCATCTAAAGTGATTGCTTGCGTCCAGTTACCATAATCTAGATTTGGTGCTGTATCGTAATTACGTTCTAAATAGAAATTTTTAAATTTAAGCTGAACATTTGAATCAGCCACAAAATTCGCGTGAGCAGCAGTTGTCCCTAGAGTTGTTGCAGCAATCATTGCTAGCCATAATTTTTGATGACGCATGGCTTCATCCTATACTCAAATCAGCGTTGATGAGCATATTGCTAAATTGTGCACTCTGAAGAAATCAGACTAGAGTCTAAAAAAAATTTAGACTTTTCCGATGAAAAACAATACTTTAAAAACTCTCATTGTTATAAACAATTAATAATAGCTCAGTAACTAAGCAAATTAACTTTTACTATGGATAATTTATTATATTTTAATATCTTACAAATTAACCCAAAAGCATTTTGCCATTTTATTTAATAGTTTTTAAGTTTAACAATCACGATACGCTCTACACCAAATCACTCAATATAAGCACCCAAACATCTCACGCAATTGTTTTTTTATATGTATCTTTTCTAAATTCATAAAAAAAGCACTCCTAAGAGTGCTCTTTCAAATCACTTTTAAATTATGCGTTAAGTTCTTTTGCTTTAGCCATAGTCAAAGCTAGATCTTCAATCATGTCTTCCTGACCACCAACAGTACCACGGCGACCAAGCTCCATTAAGATTTCACGCGCAGATACGCCATATTTCGCTTCAGCACGTTTAGCGAACAATAGGAATGAAGAGTAAACACCCGCATAACCTAAAGTAGCTGCATCACGGTCTGCACGAATTGGGTTGTGCATCATTGGAATCACGAGATCTTCAGCAACATCTTGTACTTTGAACAAGTCAACGCCTGTGTCCATACCCATACGATTTGCAACAGCGATGAACAATTCAAGTGGTGTGTTACCTGCACCCGCACCGAGACCTGCAGATGCCAAGTCAACACGTACCGCGCCTGCTTCAACAGCAGCAACAGTATTTGATACACCCATACCTAAGTTGTGGTGACCGTGGAAACCCAACTCAATGCTTGGGTCCAAGTGTTGACGTAAGTGTCCAACGCGATCAATTACATCTTGAGGAAGCATGTAACCTGCTGAGTCAGTCACATAAATACAGTTTGCACCGTAAGACACCATCTTCTTCGCTTCTTCTAAAAGACGCTCTGGAGATGCCATGTGAGCCAACATTAAGAAGCCCACTGTGTCCATTTCTAATTTACGCGCAGCGGTGATGTGCTGTTCAGAACAGTCAGCTTCAGTACAGTGAGTTGCAACACGAATCGTTGATACACCGATTTCATGTGCCATTTTCAAGTGGTCAACCGTACCGATACCAGGAAGAAGAAGTGCAGAAACTTTTGCATTCTTCATACGCGGTACAACAGCAGACAAGTATTCTTCGTCAGTCGCAGCAGCAAAACCGTAGTTTACTGATGAACCACCAAGGCCGTCACCGTGAGTGACTTCAATTAATGGTACGCCTGCATCATCAAGTGCTGTTGAAATTGCAATCATTTGCTCAACAGTCGTTTGATGGCGCTGCGGATGCATACCATCACGTAAAGTCATATCATGAACAATAATCTTAGACATGCGGTTGCTCCTTAAGCTTCTTCTTTGTTGAATACGTGTTCAGCAAACATTTCTGCTGTACGAGCAGCTGCAGCTGTCATAATGTCGAGGTTACCTGCATATTTCGGCAAGAAATCACCCAAACCTTCTACTTCCAAGAAGATAGAAACACGGTTACCATCAAAAATTGGACCATTTACAAGTTTGTAACCTGGTACATATTTTTGCACTTCTTTAATCATCGCGTGAACTGATTCAGTGATCGCAGCTTGATCTGGCTCACCTTCAACAAGACAGTGTACTGTGTCACGCATCATAAGTGGTGGCTCAGCAGGGTTAATGATGATGATCGCTTTACCTTTTTTCGCACCACCAACTTTCTCAATAGCACCCGCAGTTGTACGTGTGAATTCGTCGATGTTTTTACGTGTACCAGGACCTACAGATTTTGTAGACACAGTCGCGATGATCTCACCATATTCAACAGGTTGAACACGTGAAACTGCTGCAACCATAGGAATTGTCGCCTGACCACCACACGTTACCATATTCACGTTAGGCACTTCACCTTCTGCAAGTAAAGCTTCTAAGTTCACAGGTGGAACACAGAAAGGACCAATTGCAGCAGGTGTTAAGTCAATCATCAGTACACCAAGTTCATTTAACTTGCGGCTGTTTTCAGCATGTACATATGCAGACGTTGCATCAAAAGCAATTTTGATATCATCTTCAATGACGTGAGGAAGAAGACCATCAACCCCTTCTGCAGTGGTTTTTAAACCCATTTTCGCAGCACGAGCAAGACCTTCAGAAGTAGGATCGATACCCACCATCCAAACTGGCTCTAACCATTCGCTACGTTGAAGTTTGTAAAGCAAATCAGTACCAATGTTACCTGGTCCGATCATTGCACATTTAATCTTTTTCATTAACGTACTCTCTCAAAATTCCGACTTATTCAGCAGCGAAAGCAGCAGTCACTGAACCAAAGCCTTCAATCTCAACTTTGAATTCATCACCTGGGTTTGCTACAACCATAGGGCCTAATGCACCTGTTAAAATAATGTCACCAGCTAACAATGGACGACCACGACGTACCATTTCATCAGCAAGCCAGACAGCTGCATTTAAAGGGTTTGCTAAGCAAGCCTTACCAACACCTTGAGACACGACTTCTTCACCACGTGTCATGATCATTTTACAATTCACTAGATCAAGGTTATCGAGTTTTACAGGACGTGAACCCAATACAAATGCAGCTGAAGATGCATTATCTGCGACAGTGTCAATCAAACTGATCTTCCAGTTTTCAATTCGACTATCCACCACCTCAACAGCAGGAAGTGCATAATCAGTCGCGCTGATAATGTCAGCATAAGTGTGTTTTTCTTTCGTTAAATCTTGTTTGATCACCAAAGCGATTTCCGCTTCTACTTTAGGTTGGATCAATAGACCTGCAGGAATCGCCTCTCCATCACCATAAGCCATGTCTGCAAACAGCATACCGAAGTCAGGTTGATCTACACCGAGTTGTGCTTGAACCACTTTTGATGTCAAACCGATTTTACGCCCAACTAAACGACGACCTTCTGATAAGGCACGCGCTGTATTCACTTCTTGTACAGCGTAAGCGATATCTACATCAGCAGCTTCACCACCCAACGTTGGGCGAATTGGTGCGATTGCACTTTGTGATAATTCAGCAGTTCGTAACGCTTGTGCTACTGATTCAACTACAGCAGAATTAGACATCAAGACTTCCTTCAACTTCATTCGATGATCTATTTGACCTTAGGAAATTGCTTGAAAACAATCTTCTAAAGGACAAATTCTTTTAGAGAGATACCTGCATCTCTGATGAGAGCTAGAATGGAAAAATCTTGACCTATATGCCAATACTTATTTTCTTTATGACAATAGTTTCAGACTATAAATAATTTATCAAATGAAGACACTATCTTATTGTTTTACATGTTTTTAAAATTTTATTATTTAAATATACAGAATGTTTAATCTATTTCTAATACTACTTATTAGACCATTGATAATAGAATTATCCATGAATTACAAATTATTAATGCACTAATCCAAAGACAAGTTATATTCTTTTATTGTTCAACTACAATTCAATTAAAATACATTTTAAAAGCCTTGTTAAGGCGACTTAAGTCGTAAAATCGGTGTTGAATATTACAATTGCTACTATCTCATCACCAAATAATCACATTTTTTCTCCATCAAAAAAGATTAGAATATTCTGTAGAATATTCATCAGGTGAAGATACAGAGATAACAATGAAATTATTAAAACTGCCACTATTGATATTAGCTACCGGGATTAGCTTTTCGGTACTTGCTGACACAGAACCTAAAACTAATATTATTAATCTTCAAGCAGACGCTTCTAAACAAGTCTCTAATGACGAAATGCACGCCATTCTATTTATTGAAAAAAGTAATAAACAGCCTGCACAACTTTCAACACAAATGACCCAATTGATGAATCAGGCCATCAACATCAGTAAAAAATACCCCCAAGTTAAGGTCGAAACAGGTTCTCAGACCACTTACCCTGTCTATGACAACAACAATTCAACAAAACTGAAGGAATGGCGCGGCCGCGCTGAAGTGAATATTGAAAGCAAAGATTTTAAAGCAGCGAGCCAATTAATTAGCGAGTTACAACAAAATTTTCAAACACAATCGATTAATTTCACTGTTTCCACTGAAAAACGAAAGCAGGTTGAAAATGAGTTATTGACTGAAGCCACGCAAAATTTCCAACAGCGCGCTCAGGTTCTCACTAAAGCTTGGAATCGTTCTAGTTATAACTTGGTTAACTTGAATATGAACACCAATAATTATTCACCAAGACCATTGGCCATGGCACGTGCCGCAATGGTTATAGAGAGTGCACCCGTTGCAGACTCACAAAATATGGCTGCTGGAGAATCAACAATCACAGTCAATGCAAATGGATCAATTCAATTAAAATAGTTTGCTATTAAAGTTCAAAAAGCCACTCAATAAGTGGCTTTTTTTTGTTCCTTACTTTTTAAATGGGAAGGCATATTTCACAATACGTCCCAAAACCTGACCATATTGTTTAAATAAACTCGCATTATTGTAATTCAAGCCGTATTTTTCACACACCGCTTTCACTTTAGGCCCCATTTGACGGTAACGTCGAGCAGGAATATCTGGATAAAGATGATGCTCAATCTGATGACTCAGATGCCCCGTCAGAATATGGAATCCTTCTGAACCTGTGAGGTTAGAAGACCCACGAATTTGACGCATATACCAATGGCCACGGCTTTCATTTTCTAAAACTGACTTCGGGAAAACTTCCACATCTTTGGTGAAATGACCGCAGAAAATAATACTGAATGTCCAAATGTTACGAATACCATTAGCGACTAAATTACCTGTTAAAACGGGTAATGCTGCAGGACCAGCGATGAGTGGGAAGAAAACATAATCTTTAAATAACTGTTTCCCCATTTTCTTTTTCATCGGGTTCAAACGTTGTTGAAATTCTTCTTTGGTCATGCGCCCTTTTAAGCGCTTACCAATTTCTAAGTTCTGAATCGCTACACCCCACTGGAATAACAAACAGAATGGAATACTGTAAAGTGGTTGTAATAAATATCCTTTTTTCCAGCGTTGCTCTGGGAACAAACGAAGAATTCCATAACCAATATCATCATCCATACCTTTAATATTGGTATAGGTATGGTGTTTGTAGTTGTGGGTTTGGCGCCAATCATCAGATGTGCCGACGATATCCCATTCGTAAGTTGTCCCTTTAAATTTAGGGTCGTTCATCCAATCATATTGACCATGCATCACATTATGGCCCAACTCCATGTTTTCCATGATTTTGGCAAAACCAAGCAAGCCTGTGCCTAAAAGCCATGCTGGAGGAAACCAGCCAGCAAATAAGCATGCACGTCCAAGGATTGAACTGTAGCGAATCGCTGCATACACTCGCTTAATATACTTTTCGTCTTTTTCACCTAAATCATCAAGAACTTCCTGCTTAATTGCATCAAGTTCACGTGCGAGTTCATCAAGTTGTGCATCAGTGAGTTCACGATTTTTTGGGTTTTTGAAATATTGTGCTTGAACTGGCATATTCATGATTATTCTCGCTTATAGGTCGATAGTGAGATCAGACTGAGCTGAATTGATACAGATTTTGAGCAGATTTCCAGGCTCAGTATTTTCTGCACCATTGACGAGGTTTTTAGTTGCACCTTGCGCTTTATGGCATGCACATTTATTACATACCCCCATGCGGCAACCGTGCTGTGGGCGAATATTTTGTTGCTCTAAACTTGCAAGTATTGATTGTCCCTTTGGAATCGTGACGACCTTATTTGATTTCGTAAGTGTGACCTGAACAAAACCAGTCTCATCACTAATGAATGGTTCAACACTAAATGCTTCACCTTTAAATTTATGAACACGATTATCAGTTAGTTGTTCAGCAAGTTGCACAAATCCTGCTGGACCGCATGCATAAACCGTATATTGATCTAAGGATTCGATAGCCGTTAAATGAGAATCCTCTAAACGGGAATCAGCCTCTTCATCTTGAGTGGTAAAAAATTCAACATTAAAATTTGAGTGTTGATTCGCCAAAGCAATCAACTCTGTTTGAAATGCTAAATCTTCTGTTTTTTTTGCCCAGTACATCAATTTAACTGGCTGAACTAATTTTTTTTCTTGCTGCAATAATGCCTTGATTAAGCTGTACATTGGAGTAATACCACTCCCTGCGGCCAGCATTAATAGAGGTGTATTTACACTTCCAAGTGTCATATCTCCATAGGGTGCACCAAACTCAACAATATCGCCTACCTCAGCCATATCGTTAATCCAAGAACTGACTACACCCTGATCGACTTTCTTAGCAGTCAACAATACATGTTGAGTGTCGATTTTGGTCAAACTATAGGTACGTTCAAAACAACGACCTCGTGTCGTGACAATAACTGGATGATGTTGCCCTGCTTCACCAAACTGAAATTTTCGATTAACCGCAATTTTTAAGCTGACCGTATCATTTGCAACTTGTGTACGTTCAACAATTTTGCCTAATGATTGATTCACCGACCAAATTGGATCGATCTTTTGCAACCAAAAATTGGCAGCATTCGGATCAAATACAGCATTTACTGCGGATCTAATCAAATTTTTAGGTGGCTTAACTGCTTGCATTATGGGCTCATCACAGTGGGTTTAGAATTATTATACACATGTATATATATTTGTATAGACACTTGTATATCATCTATTGATTTCCATATCCTGACACAGAGCGATATAATGCAACTCTAAATGTAAACTTCTGATATTTATGAGCAGCTCTACGATTACTCTTTCTCCTCTACATGCCAGTGAATCCGCATCCATTTTGGAGCATCCAACTGCACGTACAGTCGGAAGAAAAGCCACAATCACGAAAGAAGAATTATTCCAAGCTGCTCTCAACCTTATCGGACCTCAAAAAAGCATCGCATCTTTAAGCTTGCGCGAAGTTGCCCGTGAAGCAGGAATTGCGCCAAACAGTTTTTATAGACATTTTAAAGATATCGACGAACTTGCCATTGAATTGATTGATCGCTCAGGTATTGTTTTACGTCAAATCTTGCATCAAGCTCGCTTAAAAGCAGTTCGCAATTCAAGTATTGTGCGTAGTTCAGTTGAAGTATTTATTGAACAGTTAGATGCTGACGAAGGTAATCTAAGCCTGTTGTTACGTGAAGGTTATACTGGTTCTGCCTCTTATAAAGAGGCGGTTGAAAAACAGCTCAATTACTTTCAGCAAGAACTCATGGATGACCTTGTTCGTCTTGAGCAAAATAACCCTCATAAAATCAAGCACCCAGAATTGGCAGCTAAAGCGATTACCCAATTAGTATTCACTATGGGTGCTAAATTAATCAACATGCCACACGATGAAAGAAAAGTTGTAGCTGAACAAACGATGACGATGATCCGAATGATTTTAGAAGGCGCACGTCATCTGAAAGAATAAATACTGAGTGTAAAAAAAGCCCTTCAGTTGAAGGGCTTTTTTATTACTTTTCCCAAATAACTTCTTTATTTTGAGCAACCCAAGTTGGAATAAGGGCTTCGTACTTCGCCTCAATTTTATTACGCTTAATCTTCATAGTCGGCGTCAACATATCGTTATCCATCGTCCACAAATCCATGATGACCACAAAGAATGCAATTTTTTCATGCGGTTCAAGCTTTTCATTAATTTCATTCTTTAACTCAATTAATTTTGCTTCGATATCATCACGTTTATTATCTTGCTGTAATTTATTGCGAATTTCTTCTGCCAACATCACAAAGGCGATCGGCTGTTTATGGCTTGCACCACCAACACAGACAGATTCAATCATTTGGTTATTACCAATCTTTTGTTCAATTGGTACAGGCATTACATACTTACCTTTCTGAGTTTTAAAGATGTCCTTTACACGTCCAGTAATTTTTAGACGGCCAGTCGCATCAATTTCACCCATGTCACCTGTTCTTAAATAGCCATCCTCAGTCAAATCTTCAGCTGTTTTTTCTGGGTTTTTGTAATAACCCAACATGGTTCCTGGGCTTCTGACTAAAATCTCACCATTTTCATCAATCTTGCAGTCTACTCGTGCTTGAACATGTCCGACATATCCACTCATATATTCACCCATACGTGTGATATGCGAGTATCCACAGTTTTCTGTCATTCCATAAACTTCAAGCAACTCTAAGCCCAAATTACGATACCATTTAATAATATCTACGGGTAAAGGTGCAGAACCCGTTAAAGCATAACGAACATGATTCAAACCCAATTTTGCCAAGAGTTTTTGCTTAATCTTATTGCCCAAGAATGGGATTTTAAACAACACGTTTTGTACATTAAGCGGAATTTTTTCATTAATCCCCAAATAAAATTTAGTCCATAAACGTGGCACAGAAAAGAAGATCGTTGGTTTTGCACGATTAAGATCTTCAATAAATGTATCTAATGAATTAGCAAAATAAACGGTAAAACCACAAATCATCACGGATGATTGAATAAATACACGCTCTGCAACATGAGCTAGCGGCAAGTAAGATAAAGCACGATCTTTTTCTGAAACACCAAACGTAGATTTCAGCTCACTCGCAGGTGAGAGCAAGGTCTTATAACTTTGCATAACGCCCTTAGGTAGACCTGTACTGCCCGAGGTATAAATAATGGTCGCAAGCTCATCCTCGTTTGGAAAATAAGGCTCACTGGTTGGTGCTGTTTTCGCAGTGATTTCATCCCATGTTGGCGCATTATAGTCAGGTGCCAATGGCAATTTAATACAATGCATATCTTGCGGGATGATTTGTTTCACATCGTTCCAACTGTCTCCAATACCATCCAGTTTACCGATAAACAAAGCCTTAGTTTCACTATGATCTAGAACATATTTGGTTCCTTCACCATTGAGAGTCGTATATAAAGGAACCGACACATGACCTGCCATCCAAATTGCAAGATCTGCCATAATCCAATGCGCACTATTTTTACCAAAAATTGCAATCTGAGAACGACCAGGCAAATTCAAAGATTGTAAATAAGCAGCCATTTTTTTGACTTGACTGGCCACTTCTCCCCAAGTGTATTTAATCACCTGACCATTTGGTAAAGGCTGAACCAAGAAATCTTGGTTTGGCGATTTCTTTTCCCAATACATTAAATAGTGAATATGAGTCGGTAAAAACTCAAATTGGTTGTTGTTCTGATTTACTTCCATGTGTAATGACTCCCAATAACGCATCATTGTTGTTATGTAATTACTCATAACCGAAAGCTGATTTAATCGTTTTAAACTCGTCCTGAGTTACTGATTGCCGAGTAAAAACTACAGCTTTACGATTTAAATTTTCGAATTATTTTCTATTTTCTATCATGAATTCTGATCAAAATCCAACCATTATTTTGCTCAGTTTAATAGCGCTATATTTTTGATAAAATTGTAATTTAAGACCAATGTGTTGATGATTATCGCCAATGTACTTGGACAATGATTATCCTATAACTAAATCAAACTCATGGATAGAGATTGATCATTATGGCTCAGATTGCCACTATTTTACGTGCAAAAACTCAACTCATGGCTGTCAAAGCCCTCACCCTTGCAATCCCAGTATCACATCCTCTCGTATTTGCGGGTGAAGATTCATCAATGCAATTGTGTGGCAATATTGCTCAGCTCGGCATGAAAAAAGTGATGATTGTGACTGATGCAGTATTGGTCAAATTAGGTGTCATACAACCCATTCAAGATCAATTACAGCACAATGGGATTGAAGTTGTTATTTTCTCTGATGTAAAACCTGATCCAACTTGTGAAATTGTCGAAAAATCTCTAGCACTGTTTAAAAATACCGCATGCGATAGCGTATTGGGTATAGGGGGTGGTTCGACGATTGATACAGCAAAAGTATTAGCGCTCGCAGCCGCAAACAATAAATCGCCTAAACAACTTTTTGGAATTTTAAAAAGCCGTAAACCTGCATATCCATTGTTCGTGATTCCGACCACCGCAGGTACAGGTTCTGAAGTTACCATTGCCGCAGTTATTTCAGACAGTGAAACTCATATTAAAGGCTTAGTTATTGATCCCAAAGTCGTTCCATTAGCAACTGCTTTAGATCCCGTCATCATGAAAGGCATGCCACCTGCTATCACTGCTGACACTGGTATTGATGCCCTTACTCATGCAATTGAATCGTGGGTAAGCGGATTCGCCAACAAACAATCAGATTATTACGCCAGTGCAGCCATGAAATTGATCATGGAAAATTTAAAAACTGCATTTGAAGATGGTCAGAATATTGCAGCACGTGAAGCAATGGCGCTCGGTTCTCATTATGCTGGCTTGGCAATGAATAGTGCTGGAATTGGCTATGTACATGCTTTAGCGCATCAATTAGGGACTCAATATCAAATCCCACACGGACGCGCTAATGCCATTATCTTGCCTCATGTTCTAGAATTTAATCGTAAAGCATCA
Organism: Acinetobacter sp. ANC_7654; assembly: GCF_056779855.1. Taxonomy (NCBI): domain Bacteria; kingdom Pseudomonadati; phylum Pseudomonadota; class Gammaproteobacteria; order Moraxellales; family Moraxellaceae; genus Acinetobacter; species Acinetobacter sp. ANC_7654. The sequence continues at coordinate 134,752 of NZ_JBWYIR010000005.1, forward strand.
GAAAAACGCTTAGCACTAGCAGCGAAGAAAATTGGTTTAAGCTCGTCACACACTTCGGATGAACAAGCCGCAAATATTTTCATTCAAAGCGTAAAGCAATTACTCAAAAATTTGAAAATCAATACTGAGATTCCGAATTTAAAAAAGCAAGATTTCCCAGAGATGATTAAATCTGCTTTTACTGAAGCCCATGGAATTTATGCCGTACCAAAATACATGAATTATTCAGATGCTGAGCAAATTTTAAATCGACTTTAATGCCAATAAGGCACGAATAAAAGCTCAGTATACAATCGTGCCTACTGAGCTTTTTTAATTTGCGACAAGGAATGCCGCCATGTTAAAAAATTTAGATTCACTAAACTCTTTTATTCATGTCACGATTGAGAATAGAATCCTGACCATCAAAATTGATCACCCCGAGCAAAAAAATGCTTTAACTGGGGAAATGTACAATGACATTGCAAAAATATTGGATGCGGCAGATCAATCTCAACAAGTGAATGTTGTGATTTTACAGGGTAACGAACATGATTTTACCGCAGGAAATGATCTGAAAGATTTTATGTCTGCCGCTCAAAAATATGTTGGTTTAGCCGCTGATGCTACACCACCATTTGTCTTCCTAAAAGCGATCGCAAGATTTTCTAAACCTATTATTGCTGCGGTACGTGGCTGCACTATAGGCGTTGGCGTCACTATGCTATTTCACTGTGACATGGTATACGCTCACCCCGATACAGAATTTCAAATTCCATTTGTAAGTTTGGGATTATCTGTAGAAGGTGGCACCAGCCTTCTTTTCACTGAGTTGGCTGGTTATCATATGGCTGCCGAATTATTGCTAACAGGTCGAAAATTTTCAGCGGAAGAAGCGCTAAAATGTCGAATCATCAATCAGATTTGCGAGCAACCTGAACAATTAGCTTTACAGCGAGCTCAACAGATGACTCAACTGCCAATGACCACGCTAAAAATTATTAAAAAACAAATTCGACCCGAGCAAGATCAAATTCAGAATTGTATTGTTCAGGAAGCTGAGGTTGTTGCAGAACGTTTAACATCGCCTGAAATGATTGAAGCCGTGATGGCTTTCTTACAAAAAAGAAAACCTGACTTCAATCAATTTCTGCAGTCCTAAAAAAGCACCCTAGGGTGCTTTTTTTTATTTTATGGCTTTACCACCACCAAGACTCGAATCGCTTCAGGCGTTACAGCTAAACCTTCTAAAAGGCTTAAGCCTTCTTTTTGAAGCTTCTGCAAACGTGCAATTTCATCTTCGCGAATACTTGGGTTAAATTGTTTCAAATAACTTAAACGATCAATTTCATATTGCCATTTATTGCTATAAATTTCTTTCGCTTGCTGTTTTAATTCAGGCAAAGCACCTTTTGCAATGTCTAAAGCTTGTGCATAACGTTGTTCAACGACATCACGACGTGCTTTCACCACTTGGCGACAACTATTACCGTCAAGATGATGTAAGTAGGGTTTCAAAATATCTGGTGCAATTTTAGCTGATAAATCTTGGCCTTTTTCACTTAATAACACACGAATCAATTGTGTTGGTAAACTCGCTGGCAAGTTCAATGCTTTCGGAGCAATCACATCCACTTTGAACCACACCTCAACTAAAACTGAACCTTGTGGTAAAGCTGCAGACTTCAATAACGCCACATTGGTACTACCGAACGATTGCGTATTGATCATTTCCATGACACTTTCAGTGAAAGGATGCTCAAGCGTTATGTATTGCGCATCTTCACGGATTTGAGCCTGATCACGATAGAACGTCACGGTCATGCCTTCCTCATCCAAAGTCAGACCTTGGACTTGCATTTGATCAGTAGGCTTAATAATCACCGTGCCATTACTTTGCTCATCAAAATCAATATTGGTTGACGCCATGAAGCGTTTCATAAACATTGGCAAAGTCGTATTGTCATCATACTCTTCGAGTGCTTGCACAATTTCTTGCGCAACCATTGGGCGACAAGAATTGTATTCCAATAAACGATCACGTCCTGCTTGTAGCTCTTGCTCTAAAGCTTCACGTTGCACACTTACAGCTTCAAGAAGATCTTCAAACGCTTGACCTTTATCAGCCAACAAGCAATCTTTAAGATCAACAATAAAGTTTTCTTGTAAGGTTTGCGCAGTTGGAGAAATATTGCTGAAAATATTTAATGCTTCATTGTACCAACGGAACATGCGCTCTTGTGCAGTGCCCACTAAATATGGCACATGAATCTGAATACGGTTTTCTTGACCAATACGATCAAGTCGACCGATACGCTGTTCAAGAACATCAGGGTTCGCTGGCAAATCAAATAGGATTAAATCTGAAGCAAACTGGAAGTTACGACCTTCTGAGCCAATTTCTGAACACAATAAAATCTGAGCACCATACGAATCTTCTGCAAAATAAGCAGCTGCTTGGTCACGCTCTAATAGACTCATGCCTTCATGGAACATTGCTGTACGGATCCCTGCATGGATACGTAATGCATTTTCTAAAGCTTCAACTACAGGCCCACTACGCGCAATGAGCAAGACTTTTTTATGCTTTAACTGAGTACGGAGCATTTCCATAATCCACGTTACACGCGGATCAGTTTCCATCCAAGCCCCGTCCAATTGCGCTTCTTCTGGCCACATTTGTTCACGAAGTTTACCATCCATCGACCATCCTTCTGGCGCAGGTAATGGTGCAGGCTGACAATCACGACCAGGGAAGCCTTGAATCGCTTCACGTGTATTACGGAATAGTACACGTCCCGTACCGTGACGATCTAACAATTCATGAATTGCACGGAAACGCTGTTCTGGCTCATCTTCAATCTTGTGACCCAATAACTGCTCAATTGCTTGGAAATGATCAGCTTCAAGAGGTTGATCCGACATCAGCACTTCTGCAATTTGAGCTGTTTGCTGATATTTTTCCTCTTCATCTAAGAAACGATCAAGCGAACTAAAACGTTGCGGATCGAGTAAACGTAAACGGGCAAAATGAGACTCGACCCCTAACTGTTCAGGCGTTGCAGTCAGTAAAAGTACGCCTGCAGTTTTTTCAGCAAATTCTTCAACAAGGTCATAGCGGTCATTACCACCTTCTTCTTCTGACCACATCAAATGATGTGCTTCATCCACCACAAGCAAATCAAAACCTGCTTCGAGCGCTTGCACACGTAAATCTTCATGGTCGATCATAAGATCAACAGACGCAATGATGCACTGTTCAGTTAAGAACGGATTCAATTCTGGATCATGTTCTTTGATCGAAGCAGTACGCGTTAAATCAAATAGCGAGAAATTCAAATTGAAACGGCGACGCATTTCAATCATCCACTGATATTGCAGCGAATCAGGAACTAAAACGAGGATGCGTTCAGAACGTCCTGTTTTAAGTTGCTGGTGTATGATTAAACCTGCTTCAATAGTTTTACCTAGACCAACTTCATCCGCCAATAAGACACGTGGAGCAAAGCGCTTACCTACTTCATGCGCGATATAAAATTGGTGAGGTATCAATCCAACACGAGCACCCACCATGCCACGTAATGGACTATTTTGCATATTAGCTTGCATTTGTAATGCTTCAATACGCAGGTCATACCATTCTTTATAATCAATTTGGCTTGCCAGTAAACGATCAAGTGGTTTAGACAATTGAATCGTCGCACCAACACGAGTTTCATTTAATGATTTACGTTCATCAGTACCATCTTGTAACTGACGAATGACGTTGTAACGAATAACGCCACCACGCTCTTCTAATGATTCGACTTTCCAGACGATGCCCTCTTGGTCTTGAAGCTCATCATTCACATTGAACACAATTCGAGATAAAGGTGCGTTACTACGTGCATAGACACGGGTTTCGTCACTTTTAGGAAAGAGGATACTAATTGATCGTTCATTTACATCAATCAAAACCCCTAAACCTAACTCTGTCTCTGTGTCTGATAACCAACGTTGACCAATAGCAAACTGCTGCAATTTTTCCACCTTATCTCAAGTTAGGACTGAAAACTTATGCTCAAACAGGAGATGATTTGAGCAAAATTTAACGTCTATAAGCAATATATTTTGACATAAAGCCCACCAAAAAGTGAGCAATATTTAGCACCGATCTATTTAATTGATCATATCCAAGATTTCATCATGATCAGATCATAAAATATTCGTATGCTGATTTAAAAATGTGTATTTAGAACGGCACTGGACAATGAAAGTTCAATCGTTCACCAGTAACAGGATGATTGAAACTTAACTGCTCTGCATGCAAACAGAGTCGATCTTTCAAAGCTTGTTGCGCTGGTGTTGCATACAAAGTATCCCCTACGATGGGATGCCCTAAATGCTGCATATGAACGCGAAGTTGATGTGCTCGACCTGTGATTGGCGTTAATTTTACGCGTGTCACCCACTGATCTTGAATTTGAAATTGTTCAACTGCTTCCCAATGCGTTAACGCTGCTTTATTGTGATGCGCATCTACGATATGCAATGGCGGACGCGATGGGTCGTAAATCACGGGGATGTCTACAGTTCCTTGACCTTTTACACATCCCGCGACTAGTGCTTGATAAGTTTTATCCGTTTCACGTTCTTGAAATTGGCGCGAGATCGATTTTTGACCTGCTTTGCTGAGTCCAAACACCAATAAGCCTGATGTATCACGATCTAAACGATGAATCAAAAGCGTACGCGGTTCTTCTTGAAGAAGACGATTGATAACGCAATCTTGAAGGTCAGACGTTTTGCCCGGAACAGAAAGTAATCCAGCTGGTTTGTGAATCACCATAAAATCTTGATCACGATGAATGAGATGTTCCTGAAGAAAATGACTCAAATTTCTATTCCTAGCAGATCGTGAAAACAAGGCGGCAATAATAGAAAGCTTAGCGATAAATTACAATCTTGAAATGGACAAACAGTGATGATTTTTCCGATATCTGATAGAAATTAAATCAATCTAACGATTCAAATGAATTAAGTTTTATTTTTGACATCTAGCAGTCTTTTCTCAGGATAGGAAGCAATTGAGAAAGTGTGCAATTTTGCACAAATGATTCAAAATCTATATGTGCGCCATTGGCTCTCCACAAGCCAATCAAACTCACCATTGCGACTGAATCTAAGCCATAGTTCCGTAAATCTTGAAATGGATCAATTTCTAAAATATCGAATTCGAGGTATTCAGCAATAGACAATAATATGCCCTTTTCAGAAAGAATAAATGAAGTCGGCGCACTTAATTCCAGCATTCGAATCATGGCAGAGGTATTCATATGATGAATACCTTGTTCTACATAGTTCTCAATCCACTGTAAATGTTGGCTCTTCGTTTCTAGATGAACAGCATCGTTCACCACACAAATTTGAGGAGTAATCGAAATGATATGCTGTAAAAGTTGTTTTATAGGTGAATTGATCATGCCAGAGACAATGAGTTGTTTCTTTTCTGCGAGTAATTCACCCAACTGCGCTACTTTAGAAAATGATTGCTGCTCTTCAATTTCAATCACTTCAATATCTAAAGCCTGAGCTTTTTTAATTAAGCGATTTAAATGAATTAATAATTCTTGATGTTGGTCATTGCTATATTCAGCTAAACGTTGAAATCCAAAAACCACCAAGACGCATTGTTCAGCTTGAATGGACCACTTTGCCAAACTCGCGCTGAGTTCAATTTTTTTGGGTGGTGTATAAAAATATGACATTGCCACTTTAATCAGCTAAAGCCAAGAAAACTTCAATGGCATGCAGCGCAATTTCAGCATCTTCAAAAGATTTAGCACCTGAAACTCCCACGGCTCCCACCAATTGCCCTTGATAAATAATGGGTTCCGCACCTTCTAACATTCCCGACAATGAGTGAACAGTCAGAAAACCCAATTGCCCATCTTTGATCAGCTCTTCAAAAATTTGAGATGGGTGGCGGCTCAAAGCTGAACATTTTGCTTTTTCAGCTGACAAATTCGCAGTCATCGGAGAGGCACCATCCATACGTTTCATTGCAAGTAAACTTCCAGTTTCATCTACAACAGAAATACTGACATTCAACTTTTTATCAATCGCATATTGTTGCGCACGCGTCAGTAAAAACTCCGCGTCTTCTAAAGTTAAATAATGTTTTAATTTCATTTCTATTTTAAGTCCGTGAATTTTATACGTGCAAAAAAGCCTACAGTATTTACACTGTAGGCTTATGTTAATAGATTTTCAAAAAAATTCTATTTTAAACGCGCAAATACATTCTTAGCTGCTTGAATAGTGAACGCAATATCCTCATCGGAATGCGCACTTGAGATAAAACCGGCTTCAAAAGCAGAAGGCGCTAAATTTACACCTTCATCCAACATGCCATGGAAGAATTTACGGAACATTTCAACATCGCATTTCAACATTGAATCAAAGCTTGTGATATCTTCTTGATCAGTGAAATACAATCCAAACATACCTCCAACCTGTTGAGTCTTAAATGGTATACCTGCTTCATCAGCGGCAGTCTGTAAACCAATCAATAACTTTTCGAGCTGTGCGGTTAGATTTTCATAGAAACCTGGTTGACGAAGATGTTTAAACATCTCAATCCCAGCTCTCATTGCCAGCGGATTACCTGACAAAGTTCCCGCTTGATAAACTTTACCTAGAGGTGCAATACATTCCATCACTTCGCGCTTACCACCAAATGCGCCTACAGGAAGACCTGCACCAATAATTTTACCTAGCGTAGTTAAATCAGGTGTAACGCCGTAGTGTGCTTGAGCTCCACCTAATCCCACACGGAATCCAGTCATCACTTCATCAATAATGAATACTGAACCATGCTCATCACACACATCTCGAATGGCTTGCAAGAATCCATCAATTGGTTTGACCAAGTTCATGTTACCTGCAACAGGTTCAACAATAACACCCGCAATTTCGGAACCAAACTTAGCAAAACATTCTTTTAAAGTCGCAATATCATTGTATGGAAGCGTTAATGTATGTTTTGCAAAATCAGCAGGAACACCCGCAGATGTCGCCTCGCCTTCACCACTTGTGAGTAGACCAGAACCTGCTTTCACTAAAAGTGAATCTGAGTGACCATGGTAACAGCCCTCAAACTTAACAATCTTGTCACGACCTGTATACCCACGTGCAAGTCGAATCGCAGTCATTGTTGCTTCTGTCCCTGAGTTGGTCATACGTACCAATTCAATCGACGGCATAATTTCACAGATAATATCTGCCAATGTCGTTTCATGCACCGTAGGTGCACCAAAACTTAGACCATCAACAGCGGCGTCTTGAACAGCTTTAATAATCGCAGGGTGTGCATGTCCTAAAATCATTGGTCCCCATGAACCCACATAATCTACATAGCGTTTGCCATCTACATCATACAGGTAGGCACCTTGAGCTTTTTCAATAAATACCGGCGTACCGCCTACACCATTAAAAGCACGTACTGGTGAATTCACACCACCAGGAATATGTTTGCTGGCTTGTTTAAATAGTTGTTCTTGCTTAGGAGATAAACTCATGAAAATCACTCAACTCAAAAAAGTAAAAAATTTAAGCTTGTTTAGCAAATAGCTCTGACCAGTCGTAAACACGTTGACCAACAGTTGACATAGACCGACCCAATACATCGCTAATGACAGCACAAAGATCTGCTCCGGCAGCAATCACTTCAGCGCCATTTTCAACCGTCAAACCTCCAATCGCGCAAATAGGTACATTTAATTTTGCTTTTGCAGCTTTTAATGTTTCTAAACCAATATTACCTGCTTCAGGTTTGCTTTGTGTCGCATAAATTGCGCCAAATGCTACATAATTTGCGCCGTCTGCGATCGCTTGCTCAGCTAGTTCAATAGAATTATTACAACTACGTCCAATTAAGACGTTTTTTGGCAATCTTTCCACAGCCTCTTGGATTGAACCATCATCTTGACCAAGATGCACACCCACGCCATATTTGACTGCGGCCTCTAAATCATCATTGATGACAAAAGGAACCTTATATTGATTACACATATTCTTCATGTATTCAATTTCATAAGCTTGATCTTCTTTCGCAACGTTTTTACGACGATACTGAAGTACTGCAACTTCATAAGTTGCCATCGCTCCTTCAAGCTTTGCTAATAGAAGTTCAATAGGATCATCGTTGGTGATTAAATACAAACCGCGCATAAAGAATAACTCTAGGCAAATACTAAAAATTTAAAACATTATAGGACAAAGCCTTGGAAGAACACATTGATAAAATGTAGAAATTAACAGGCTCTATTGTTGACTAAGCGTGTTCAAGATATTGATTGAAATGAATTTGAGAAATTTAATCCAAGAAAAATTGGCTCCAATACGCTTGAATATATTCCATCTAGTTCTTCGAAAGACACACTTAAGTACATAAAGGAAATTTGCGAAAAAAGAGATATGTTGCCTGCGAAGGAGCCTATACCTGGCATTAGTTATAAACGAATCAGTATGAAAACACCTTTTGGCATGTTATGTACAGCAAATGACTAAGAGATTCCCTTTTAAGATTAGGAGGAAAATAAAATATTATTAAAAATCATAAGTTTATGTGTAAAAATAATAGTAAGGACTTAGTAAATGTAATTATTGAAAAGTAAATAACGATTTATCTAATTAAACCACTTTCAGTGAAAATTTTCTGACACGAGTAAAGAAAGTCAAATTGAATTTATTTGTTTTAAAGAAAATTTAGTAAATATTTATTTTGATTTTGAAGAAATTTCGGTAGTACTAGATGGCAAAGACATTACGTCCGACTATCCAGTAAAGAAAATAGATAGCAGAAGAATATTTGAATTATACAAACCGCTTACATGTGTAAGGTGTAGTTAAAAAAGATGGTGTTGCACTTCAAATGCTAATCTAAGATTTATGAAAGAGATGTATATGTTCTAAAAAGTTCTTATTTGAAGAACAATACACCATATAATTGAATAATTCAGGATCTCAACGTAATATTATTTATATCCTAACCAATATTTATAGAAGAGAAAAATGGATCAATTAAAAAAAATAAATGATGATTTGCATCAAGCCGCTATATTATTAGACAGTATTCCTAGTAAGATTCAATCAGATCCATCACTAGAAAATAGAGAAAATATATTACTGATAGGAAAAGCTCTAAGTCATATTTTTGAACTCCAAAATAATATTTATAAAATTCGACCTGATTTAAAAAACTTAGGATGAGCTCTATTATGTTAAATAGTCGCATTTAATTATTTGATTCATCACTTAATCCATTCAATTCTATAAAAAAGTTATCATATGAGTTAATTATATCATTCATCATACGTCCTCTTTATTTATTCTATTGATGGCTCGCTCTAATTCATCATAATGATGAATACTCTAATCTGTAATAGGTTTTTTTAGTATTTGATTTGGGTGAAAAAAATAGTTTTCATACCAACATTTTTTGCACCTTCTATATCAGCTTTAAGATTGTCACCAATAAAAATACAATCAGAAGGTGAACAATTTAACTGGTAACAAGCATAAGCAAATATTTTTTTATCGGGCTTTCTTAAGTCAATCGCTTCTGAAACTATGATAGTCGAGAAATATTCGGTAAGACCTAAAGCATAAAAATTATGTTCCTGAAAGGGGCTTTTTCCATTGGAGACTAACCCAATCTTATATCCCTTTTGATAAAGATCTGAAATGACTTTTTGGACGTCATCAAAACCAATTGAAAATTTATTGAAATCAGTAATGTAAGAATTAAGTAATTCATCAACAGTAAATTTTTTATATTAAAATCTTTGATTAATTGACTGTAAACGATATCTTTCCAAACATTTCCATTATCATCCAATTCAATAAATTTTTTTATAAATGCATCTTTTAGTTCTTGTGGTACTAATTGGAAAAAATTTACTTGCCAACATATAAAACGAATAAGTGACTCATTCCTATTCAAAATAGTTTGATCCAAATCAAACAGAAGTATGTTTCGCATTAAAAATACTCACTCTCATAATAAAAGTTCTATATATAGTTCATCTTCTTTTTTCAGTATTATTTAAATTAACATAATATGTATTATATGCGGTTTAACAGAATAATACCGTTAACTCATCTAACTGAATACGTTAATTTTTTTATTTAATCCCAATATTTATAATTTGGATTTATTCATTGGATCTTAAGCCTTTCCAGCTATCATATAATCATATTTTTGTGTAGCTTTCTTAAAACATTTCATGACAAAAAAAGCCCAGAATCTGCTGAGCGTTTTTAACAATATATAAATTTAGCTATCAATTTTATCAAATTTACGATCTTTCAAACTCAAGTTTCCGCGCAAAATATCCGATAACATTCTCCAGTCTGAAATAAAGCTATACAACGGTTGTTTAAAGCTTGCTGGCTTATTTTTTTCAAAAACAAAATGCCCCACCCACGCGCATGCGTAGCCTGAAACTAATCCGTAGACTAGATATTTAGCTTTACGCTGACGAATCGCTTGAGTAAAAAAATAAATACCGATTGAGCTACCTGCTGCATGTAAACGACGACTCATAATGCTGCGGTGTTCAGTCAAATAAAAACGATAAAATTCTGAGTAATTCTTGATGGGTAATTGAAATTTAGCTTCTTCTTGCGATGAAGACGGCTCTACATAAGCATTCATTGTTGTATTCCTGTCCTTTTTTTGACCACCTTAATTCAAAAAATTGCACTTGAAAAGCTTATCTTACAAATATTGTGATTAATCATTCATTCAAGTAAATGTAAGTGAATTGTCAAGATTGTGGTTCTAACTGAATCAGTTACAATTCCCTTAAATTAAAAGGCAATCAAATGTCTTACTTCTATGAAAATGATTGATCAATTAGGAAAATCACATGCTTGAAATTGAATTAAAGTTTCAGATCCCAGAAGCTCGACGGAATGCGATTTTAAAAGCAATCGATCCAAAAAAGTCTGAACTCATTCAAATGCAAGCAAAGTACTATGACACTCCTGATCGCCTACTCTCTCAGCATGGGATAGCCATTCGACAACGTCTTGAAAATACCAATTGGGTTCAAACCTTAAAAGCGACGAAAAGTAAAAGCCATTTACACCGTTTCGAACATAATCATGATTTAGGTAATCTTGAGGCTGCACCGAATTTAGATTTATCTATTTATTCAGATAATTCCGAAGCTTATGAGGTCTTAAATGACGCATTGAAAGGTGATTTTGACCAATTAGTCTTGCAGTTTGAAACAGACATTCAACGTACAGTTCGAGTGATTAGCTTTGAAGATGCTGAAATTGAAGTGTGTCTAGATATTGGCGTTGTACGATCAGGTGATCGAGAACATGAGATTCATGAAGTAGAGTTTGAACTCAAACAAGGAAAAGTTGAAACATTACTAGCGTTTAGTTTTGAGTGGGTCAAAAAATATCAACTTTGGCTAGACGTTCGCAGTAAGGCTGAGTTTGGTAATTTATTGGTTTCAAATTTAGTTGTAAGCCCAGCGCGAACTGAAAAAGAATGGATCGTTGCAAAAAAAGAAAGCGCAGAAAAAACGATTCGGATGATGATTGGTCATCATATGCAACATTTACTGCCGAATATTGCTGCGATTTCTGCGGAAGTGGCTGAACAGGAACACATCGAACAAGCACATATTGCTTTGAACTATTTGTTTTTAAGTCTATCTATTTTTAAAGACTGGACATCAAAGAGCACAGATAAATGGGCACATCAGTTATCTGCATTTAAAAATCATTTTGAAAACCTAAAGCATTATGAGCATATGCAACACACCTTAGGCGCTATTCTGCAAAACCCTAAAACTGCTGAAATGCTCAGTAAAGATGTGCTCTACGCCCGAGAAAAATTAAACAACTTAGTCAAATCTACCCAAAACGTTCAACACTATCTTGAACTTTTGAGTTTTAGTTTAGGCAATTCCAAGAAGGTGCAAACCCAAGACCTCAAAACCTATGCTCAAAATACGCTTCAACAGCAGTATAAAGTTTTACAGGAATGTCTGAATGAAGCTGATCCTTCTAACTTTGAAAGTCTTGACCAATTGGCAATACATTTAAGTGAATTAAGATTCAGTTTCCCAGTCTTAACACAAATTTTTGATGTGAAAAATTTACAAAAATACGGCAAGGCGCTTAATGATGCACATTATGCAGCTGAACAATATCAAGTATTATCTTCCTCATCATCCTACTTACAGCAAACAGAATTAGAAGCCAGTGACTGGTTCGCCTTAGGTTGGTTGACGGCAAAGCAAGAAATTTACGCTGAAAAACTTTTGGAAGCGACTGAACAATTCCTAGTCAGTCGAAAATTTATCAAGTCATAAAATTCAAGTCAGTACTTTTCGTCAATGAGAAGTTCTGACTTAAAAATGATCCCAAGTTTGCATCGCCATGTGTACAACGCTTTCCAATTGTTCAAAAGTAGCCCCATCACGTGCTTGTAAGCTTAGTCCTTGTAAAATCGTCATATAATAATCTGTCATTGCCTGAATATTAGTTTGTGTACTAATTTCACCTGAGGCTTGGGCAGCTAATAATTTTTCTAGTAAATTCGATTTAGATAACTGTCTTTTTTCCGAAATTGATTGTTGTATTTGTTGATTTTGAATCGAACAGTTCATTGTCGACACGACCAACATACATCCTTTCGGTTTGTCTTTCTGCACCAGTCGTTTTAGATTCTCAATCAAATAAAGTTCCATTGCTAATTTTATGGAATGTGCATGTTTAAAAATCATTTCCATCGAGCATGATTCGTGCCTGAGATAATAGTCAATGCAACGATTAAAGAGCTCTGATTTATCACCATACGTACTATAAAGACTAGGTGCAGTGATTCCCATGGCGAATGTTAAATCACTCATTGAAGTAGCTTCATAACCGTATTTCCAAAATAGTGTCATGGCTTTTTCAAGTGCTTGTTCTTCATTAAAACACTTAGGACGTCCACGCCCCTTAGATATTGATTTGGCACTATCCATTTGATTTATTGGCTTTGAACTTTCCTGCATATTCAACCCAATTAATTTTATAATGATCATTAATAAATTAATTGACCCAGATCTTAAATTCAAATATTTTATTTTTATAACAATCATTATGAAATTATTTTCAAGGAGCGTTGGTCAATGAAATCTGAATCTCATCTGACTGAAACCGCTGTTCATTCTCCATCTCCTACAAAAAATCAAGGAAATTGGTTTGCTGTTATTACACTTTCTATCACCGCTTTTATATTAGTGACCAGTGAGTTTCTCCCTATTGGTGTGCTCAATGCAATCGCACTAGATCTCAACATTTCAGTCGGTACTGCTGGCCTGTTCATTACCCTGCCAGGCGTGATGGGTGCTTTCGCAGCACCGCTTATCTCGGTCTGGGTGAAGCAACTTGATCGACGCTATTTATTAATCGCACTCACAGCGGTCATGGTCATTGCAAATTTCATTACGAGCTATTCAGAAAGTTTCACTTGGATTCTATTGAGTCGTTTTTTCTTGGGTATCGCGATAGGCGGATTCTGGGCAACTGCAATCGCCTTAAGTGGTCGTGTTGCACCTCCTCGCCTACCCATCGCCAAAGCAACAGCTATCGTCATGGCTGGCGTGACTCTGGCAACTGTGCTGGGTGTTCCGGTTGGAACATGGCTAAGTGAAATTTACGGTTGGCGTAATGCTTTTATGATCACCTCAGTGATTGGTGCCATTATTCTGTTATTTGAGATTAAATTCCTACCGAAATTACCGCCGACTTCAGCTATTCAATATAGCGATCTACCCGCATTGTTTCGAGATCCCAAAGCTCGTAAAGGCTTAATCATTGTTTTATTTATCGGATTAGCGCATTTTTCAACGTACAGTTACTTGGCGCCATTCTATAAAAATGAAGCAGGATTTGATGGTTCAACCATCAGTTCATTACTTCTTATTTATGGAGCAGCAGGCTTCGTAGGCAATGCATTCTCCGGTTATAGCAGCAATATCAATGTCCGCTATACGCTTTTTGCTGTTGCATTGTGTTTAGCAATCGTATTCCTTACATTCCCGGTTTATGCCAAATTCTTAACTGGTGCATATATTCTTACAGCATTATGGGGTTTTGCTTTTGGTGCCTTTCCTACGACAGCCAATATTTGGATGTTTTTACATGCGCCACATGCGGTTGAAAAAGGGATGCCTCTTTTTGTCAGTATGTTCCAAATCATGATTGCAGCAGGCGCATTATTTGGTGGTTTTATGGTAGATCACTTCAATACCAGTACCTTAATTTACAGTGTATTGATTTTTATCTCTTTAGCTGTAATTGCTGTATTCACTCATAGTCGAGGATTGAATAATCCTAAAGCTCAGCAATGTACATCAATTAATTGAGTTGAGTTGAGTTGAGTTGAGTTGAGTTGAGTGTAATTTTTTACGCTCAATTCTTAAATAATTCTATGAAATATAAACTCATTTCGTTTAGTGAAATCAATTTAAGAAATTAACGCGCTAAATTCTCAACCATCATTCAAATCGATCAATGCACCAATTCGGTGACATTTGCACAAAAATGATGAATTTTTTCATGAAAAATCCGTTAATCACTCCTTCATATTATTAATTATACCTAAATTATATATTTATCATTATTTATTAGTTGGCATACAAAATGCATTCATTATGATGAGTCTATCGTTTAACGCTAGTTATTCGATTTACATGAAAATAAAATCAAACATGAATGGTGAATACAATGAATAATTCAAATCCAACAACTTTAAAAGAACTTACATTAGATGAAATTGAAGCAGTATCTGGTGCAGGTTTAGTGACTAATTTGCTTGGTACTGTCGGCTCTCTTGTAGGATTAAAAGATCCTTTAGTGAAAATTGGCACTGGCGTAAATGAAACACTTAATGGAACAATTGATTCACTAGGATTAGGTGTATTAAAAGGTGTTGTAGACACGTTGATTTAATTTTAAAAATCTTATGAACAATAGACTTTTTAATCTTTCAAATCACTCATCAAAAGGCTCATGAATGAGCCTTTTGATTGATATCCTACAAGATTTTGAACTAGAATGCTCTATACATGGATTGTTCAGCAATACAATAATTTTCCTCTATTTATGGCATCTAAGTTCGGGGTTAATGTGAATTCTTCCGATGAGAAGCTTACTCAACCATAAGATTGGTCAATTCTGCTGCTAAACTTATATACATTCATCCCTAAAAATACACATCAAAAGCTGAACTTTTCTCACTTTGATTAAGTCATTATTTTAAAAAGTAGCAATTTCATACTCGATAACTTTCATTATATTGATAAATTAAATATTTAATTTTTAAAGGTGCGAACTTGAAGACAATTGGTTTATTAGGTGGAATGAGTTGGGAGTCGACTGATTTGTACTATCAACAAATCAATAAGATGGTTCAAACGAAACTTGGCAAGTTACACTCTGCTAAGGTTATTCTTATTAGCGTTGATTTCGCTGAAATTGAGGAATTACAACGCAAAGGATTATGGGAAGATGCAGGAATCTATTTAAGAGATCAAGCCATACAATTAGAAAAAGCAGGTGCAGATGGCATAGTACTTTGTACAAATACAATGCACAAAGTAGCAACTTATATTGAGGAATCAACCAACATACCATTTATTCATATAGCAGATGCGACAGCCATGGAAATCATGAGCCAGAAAATTACAAAAATTGGGCTGCTTGGTACTGCATTTACGATGGAACAAGATTTTTATAAAAGCAGATTGGAGGAAAAAGGACTTAAAGTAATAACACCTAATAAAGCGAGTAGAAAAATTGTTCATGATATTATTTACAACGAATTATGTTTAGGCATAATTAGCGAAGCTTCGCAAAAGAAATATATTCATATTGTCGAAGAATTAATATCTTCTGGCGCTGAAGGAATCATTTTAGGATGCACTGAGATTTGTATGCTTATAGGAGATCTAAAATTCTCAGTCCCTCTATTTGATACAACTTCTATTCATGCGCAAGCAGCTGTAGATTTTGTATTATCATAAATATTTCATAGCATAAAAATCATTCAGCTCATGCTAAAAAATATTTAACTGACATCAAAATCGATCATCAAGTACATGAATCGTTGCTCAAGACTAAATTTAATCAAATAAATACATATTTTAAAAATCGCTTTTTTTGATTGATATTCATGCCACAACAATCATCATTTAATCCTCATCGATAGAATTTAGAATGATGTTGAAATCAATAATTTCATCTGCGATTTCTGTCGCCATACGTTCATGAGAAATCATAATGACCGTTTCAACTCGCTCTTGAATAATTTTTAAAATTTTCGAACTTGTTTTCTCATCTAAGGCTGCTGTAGGTTCATCTAAGATCAGAAGCTCTGGTTGTTTTAATAATGCACGAATGATGTTTAATCGTTGTTTTTCACCACCAGAGAAGTTTTTATAAATTTCTTGTATATCATCGTCTAACTCAATTTGATTTTTTTCCAGCAAATGGAGTAAATCGAACTCTTTTAGCCAATGTTTAAGCTCCTCATCAGAATATTTGATCTCAGTATTTTGAATCAAATTTTGTCTTAATGAGGTTGAATAAACGATCGGAGTTTGGCTGACCACAGCAATCTGATCAAATATCTTTTCTGAAAATACTGAAGTGATCTCTAAATTTCTAAAGAATAGTCGTCCAGATTTGATCTTTTCTATTCCCACCAAATAATTGAGGAAACTTGATTTTCCAATACCTGTTCGACCTTGAATTAAATATATTTTTCCACACACGATGTCTAAATTAAAATTTTCAATCGTCTGCTGACCTAGATCAAATGTCACATTTTGAAATGAATACGCCACCTCACTTTCTTTCTGTTCCTCAGCTGTTAGATCATTCGTACTGAATGACTCATGTTCCAATTCAAAATATTCTAGGTACTGATCAATAGCCACAATATGACCTTTCAAATGAATGATATTTTGAGACATCATCATTAACGGAATGGTTAAACCTATAATATAGGTACTGACTAAAACAAAATCACCTGAACTAAAACTTTGATATTCAAACATATAGACTGATAAAACCATGAATACCAAAAGAAAAAATGACACAAATAACAGTTGATATATCATGAGATACTGAAGTTTTTTATAGGTATCCTGAGTCTTTATTTTATAGTCATCGATTCTGCGGCTAAACTCTTCAAATTCGTAATATTTCGAATGACTGAGTTTGATATCATAACTTTGTTGGAGTTTTTCAATCACAAATTGATTCAGTTGATTTCGAGCACCATACATAATCGTAAAGATATCTTGTGTCTTAAAGGTAATGATGAGCGATAAAGCAACTGTACAAGCTGAGAATACGAAAAAATACACACCAAATTCAAGATTGATCGTATTTCCGAGCACATACACCATACCTAAGATTTTAAATACCGTAGGTACAATGACAAAAAATATAGTAAAAATAATTGTACCAAGTGCTTCACTGCCACGAATTAGATTTGCATTAAATACACCGATATCTTGTTGTCGTTGATCTTTTAATTTCAAATCAAGAAAATTAAATACTCCAGCTTTAAGCATGGATGCATCAACATTTCTGATCATCATAGACATGGCAAAATTATTTATATTCTTCATCCCCTCATTGATAAACCAAGCGAGTGCATAAGCAACGGCGAATAAATAGAGCAGATGAATTTGAAAAAAGTCTTGAATCGAATAGTAATGATCAGGTTCACTGGTCTGGTCAATCAGCAGCTTAAACAAATACGGTAAACCAACACTCGTACCAATAATTAAAATTTGAAGTATGGCTAAAACGAAGAATACACTTAATCCATTTTCATCATGTTGACGGAATAACATCCACGCCTTTTTAAATTGTTTAATCTTTTCAGTCATCATTCTTTAAATTAGTTATTTTTTGTGATAAATATTTTAAACAATACTAATCAATAAGTTTGGATATTGATCGTAGAAGCTTTGTAGTTATAAAGTAGCTAATCATTGATTCTAATGTCTAAAAACTAAGTTCAATCAGCTCAACTAACGATATTTACCATAAATACGCCACGTGTTGTTATCCGCCAATGGATCGCTATATGAGTCATTTCGTTGCTTACGTGGTTTATCGCGAGCATCAACCAACTCGAAATGAGGCTCAACACTTAAGACAATACCATTTACATAAAAACGTGTTCTCGTATATTCACTTTGCCCATGCTGAAATACATAAGTTCTTAAATCTATAAATTCGCGATGCGCAACTAATGCAGCAGTGTCATCTTGATCCAACCAACGACTCATTGCCAAAACTTGTTCAGGTTCAAACTGTCCACACTTCTCTAATACACTAGCAATACCACGAAAAGTCTTTGATTCCTTTGCACGTGTTTTGTTAATGCGAATTCGGTCTACATGAAAATAAAACAGCGGTAAATTTAGATGACTTGGTAAATGAATGGCATCTAAAACCTCATCTTCCATAAAAGGTTGAAATAAATCTTGTGCCCTTTCGATTAGACCTGTCCACTGCTGGTAATAAGCAGCTACTTGCTCTTTGCTTCCATAATAAATGGGAAGACCTTCGACATTCGCAAGATCAACAGGTGGCCAAATATTCTGTCTCAGTAACGCAATATCACTTTTTAAACTTTGAACTGCGATAGCATCTTGCATAGAAAAGCTCATAAAAAAATTACTTAGGCTATTTTTAGATTAAGTGAAAGGTTTAGTTTATGCAAGCCTTTGCCTATAATAGTGCTTGAATTAAGTTATTTATTAGGAACAATTCATGGTTCAAAAGATTCAAGCGACTGATGTCACTGAAGAAGAAGCATTGAATGCGATTTTCTTCGAACGTGCTGATGAATTTATTAAGCAAGCCAATGAATTTTGCCGTGTTGAAAAAGGTTCTACTGTTAAACCAGCCGATGCTCGTGGTCAAGTCAGTGCTGCGATGCTATTTGGTACTGCTCGTTTTAATACATGGGTTGCTGCCAATAACTTTAAAGACGGCAATGAAATGCGTGATGCTAAAGAACAAGTGATGTCTTATATCATGCAACAGTTTCATATGATGCTTGAAGATAATTATGACGAATACTGCGAACAGTTTGAGAACTACCTTCGCTTCCGTCGTAATGAAGAGTTTCATGCAAATAAACATGACCACGAACATTAAATAGATTTGCATTGTGTGCATTGAGCCTCCTTTAGGGGGCTTTTTTAATGCTTAAACTCTAATATTCAAACGAAAATGCAATTCAAAAATTGATCAATTTCTCGTATGTTATTCTTATTGATGACTCAACTAAGGATAGCGATGAATCAACTCAACTTTCCCATCGTCGATGCACATATCCATCAATGGGATCCTTATCACACACCGCATGCTGCCGCTTTAGCTGTTAAACTTTTTGGAAAACATCCAAAAATCTTGGATAAAGTCGTTCGTCTCGTAAAACCTAAAGATTTAATAGAGACAGTAGGACTTACAGATTACATCACAGCACCCTATTTACCAGCGGATTACCACAAAGACATTGGACACTATACTGTGAGCCGTGTTGTACATGTCGAAGCCAGCTGGCATCATCAAAAAGGGACTGGCGTTGTAGAAGAAACGCAATTTATTCAACAGCTTCCTTTTTCTCAAGAAAACATCAAATTGGCTGGAATCGTTGCAACAGCTGATCCTCGTGAAAGTAATTTCAAAAAAATTCTTAAAATGCATAAAAAGGCATCTCGGCATTTTCGTGGTATTCGAAAAATGGCTGCACATCATGAAGATCCTGGAATTCATGCATGGAACGATGATCCCCACCTCTACACTGATCGAAAATTTTTAAAAGGTTTTGAAGCCTTAGCCCAGTACAATTTAAGCTTTGATGCTTGGGTTTATTATAGCCAGCTTAAAGATGTTATTGCTTTGGCAAAACGTTTTCCTGAGACTTCGATTGTCTTAGACCATTTGGGCACACCAGCAGGTTTATTCGGCCCAGTAGGTAAACACACAGGAATCACCCAAACTGCGCGAGACAATATCTATTTCCACTGGAAAGAAGATCTTGCAGAATTAGCTCAATGTCCGAATGTATATACAAAAATGTCTGGACTCTTCATGCCTGTTTTAGGTCATCAATTTCATACACGACGAACACTAGCATCTAAACAACAAATCATTGAATTGGTCTCTCCTATGATTATTCATGCTTTACAATGTTTTGGGCCTTATCGTGTCATGTTTGCATCCAACTTCCCGATGGATAAAGTGAGCACATCACTCACAAATATCATTGATGCCTTTAGCGACATTGTCGCTACCTATAATTCAGATGTTGTTGAACAGATATTTTGTAAAAATGCGCAGCAATTTTATAAGCTTTAAAAAAAAGGCTCATTCACAATCGAATGAGCCTTTTTGAATCGTACATTGTGGTTCTAAGTTTTAGGCTTTGAAATCATTTCAGGTTGTGGTTTACCATACTGATCTGCCATAACTTCAACCAAAAACTCAGGCTTAATATATTTTTTGATCACTGCATCTATATCTTTCTTCGTCAGTTTTGCAAATGCCTGATCTCGTTCTAGTCTTGAAAGCTGTGTTTTATTTTGCTCAAGCTGACTGTTCAATCCACGATGAATACGGCGCTCATCCTCTAAATTCGTGACACGCTGTTTCATAATATTAGCTTTAGCCGCTTCAAGCTCTTGCTCCGTCACACCATTCTTTAATAAGTCAGTGAATACTTTATGCACACCTTGAGAAACTTGAGCTGATTTTCCTGCTGCATAATTAGCACTTACACCTAGAGCACCAGCATTGATAAAATTATCCAAACTCAAACTACTTCCAAAGCTGTAAACCAACGCATTTTTTTCACGTAACTCCATGGCAAGGCGTGATGATAATTGTGACTCGCCTAGAATATGGCTCAACACATATAATGCTTCTGCATCAGGATGATTATTACCAACTGGAATGGCAATAACCGCTTGATAATTACCAAATTGACGCTGTTCAGCCAGCGCATGAACTTTTTGAGCAGGATAATCTATATGACTGCCCTGCAAACGTTGGTATGGTTCTTTTGTCTTAGACTGACCTAAAGATGAATTCAAAAATTTCAGAATGGCTTTGTCATCAAAATCACCAGTCACCGATATTTGACCATTTTGAGTTGTAAAATACTTTTGGTACAAAGCTTTAATTTGATCATTGGTGATGGTTTCAATTTGCTGCTTTGCTAGCTCAGGTTCAAAATGATATCGCAAATCACCTGGTTCATATCGCTCTACGATTCTAGCGATAGTCAGTCCTGCAACAGTTTCAGGCTCTGTATATGGTCGATTTAATGACGATAATGTTTGCGATTTGATGAGGTCAAACTGACTTTGCTCAAATTTCGGATTATTCATAACGTCGACAATAAACTTGAAGAATTCTGGAAATTTTTCTTTCTTCGCAGATACGTTAATCACAATACCATTATCAACAGCTGAAGCAGATGCTCGACCACCCGCCTCGATTGATTTGTCTGCAATATCTTGCAGGCTATACTGCTCAGATGCTCTCAATAGCAAATAAGACATAAAGCCTAGTGCTTCACCTTGATGCTTGAGTGATTGTGCTGTCCCGAAATTTAAAGATATCGATGCGTAAGTTTTGTCATCGCGTGTTGACGTTGGGAATAGTGCATAATGCATCCCATTTTTCAAAATACCACGCTTGATTTTTTTCTCTAACTTTTCAACATACTGTTTGGAATTTTTTAAGTGCTCAGCCACTTCAGCCTTATACACAGCTGGGTCTTTTAAAGGCTCTTCTTGAGTTGCCACTTGATCTAAAGTTTTTGAATCTTGCTCATTAGCGTCTAGCTCGAGTGCCTTTTTTTGATCCTCAGGCGTAGGTTGTATGTCTCCCGAAATGCGATGCTCAGCAACCAAGAATTGATTTATTACTTGATTAACTTGATCGACATTTAAACTTTGTATCTCTGCTTGATCTTTAAAATATTTTGCCCAATCCCCATTGGATGAAACCACATAATCACTAATGAAACCGCCCACAGAAGAAGCATTGGTCATCATGCTCTCTTGACCATTTTTAATCATGTTTTTGACACGATTTAATTCTGTTTCATTAAATTGATGCTTTTTCTCAATTCCTTTCTCTAGAGAAAGGGCAACTTTTTTCTCGTCGTGATTAGGAGCATACACTGCCCCCATAAAAACAAGATTAAAATCTGGTGTTAACCATGTCGTCGATTGAACCTGTGTAGCCGTACCTGTTTCTACAATATCTTTGTACAAATGACCACTAGGTTGCATTGTAAATAAATAAGGTGCTAAAGCGAGTGCAGTCTGTGTTTTTTGCTGGGTGCCATTGAGATAAATATTGTATTTGCCTAAATCACTTCCCTTTTGCACGATAAATTGACGATCTTTGATCTTGGTCGAATCAAGCATTGGAACTTGGGTTGACTCAGGAATTTGACGCGCAGGAATTTGATTAAAATTTTTATCCACTGCTTTCAGGATATCCGCTTTATTAAATTTACCTGCAATCACTAGAACTGCATTATTCGGTGCATACCATTGTCGGTAAAATTGATTCAGTTCCTTCATGTTGATTGACTGAAGCTCAGCTAAATCACCAATTGGTAGACGACCAAGATACTGATTTCCGTAAGCAGATTTCCAAATTTGATCCATCAATACTGAAAAAGGTTGATCCATTCGAACCTCACGCTCTCGTTTTACGATTGCGATTTCTGACGGAACAAATTTTTCCTGAAGTACGAGCTTATCCATTCGCTCTGCCTCCAGATACAACATTTCATCAATGGCTTTTTTTTCTGGACGGATGACACTCATATACTGGGTAGAATAGTAGTCAGTCATCGCATTACTCATGAGCGTATGCTGATCTAGACGACGTTGAAACTCATCTCCTTTTACATTTTCTGTGCCTTTAAACGCGAGATGCTCAAGTAAATGTGCTAAACCACCTTTACCTTGTGGGTCATTCAAAGCTCCCGTTAAATACACCATATTCATAAAAATTTTATTTTCTTTAGGTATTGGTGCCAAAATTACCCGTAAACCATTTTCTAGTTTGTATTCTTCAATATTTTGTTCAGTCTTGACCAAAACAGGTTGTGCTAAACCGCTAGAACTGACCGCAACGATCATTAAAGTAAGTGAAAGTTTTTTAAAACGAGTTAGCATTGTTCTTCCAATTATTGATATAAAAAAATTGATCACACGCCTGACAAGGGTATGATCAATAGGGTTTATGCTTTAAAGGTAAATTTCAGCTTTCATATAAAGTTTGGCATAGCCAGAAATTTCAATTCTTTGATTCTCTTTAAGTTGGCAATACAACACGCCACCTCGTTCTGAGCTTTGAAAAGCAATAAGTTCTGTTTTATTCAATTTCTCAGCCCACAAGGGTGCTAATCCTGTATGCATAGAACCTGTTACAGGATCTTCATTGATGCCTTTATGTGGTGCAAAATAACGTGCCACATAATCATATTGTTCTGATGCTGCAGTTATAGCAATATCGGGATGATCGGATGCTGTAATACAAGTACTAACCTCATATGCTTCAGCAATTGCATTAATATTGGCAAAATTAGGTTTGGCATCAAGCACATCTTGTTCACTTTCCAAGACTAAAATATAAGCTTGTTGATTTAGATAAATTTCCTTGATTGGACGATCAACCACTTCTTTTAATAACTCAGGAAACTCTTCAGTTAAATGAGGGATTCGAACAGGAAAATTCATTGTAATTTTTCCATCATCTTGTCGAGTGATGGTAAAAATTCCTAAATCTTTGACATGAAATTTAATTTTTTTCGCTTGAGTATACTCATTAAAAAGTACATAACTGCTCGCTAAAGTGGCATGACCACAGAAATCGACTTCAACTTTAGGTGTAAACCAACGGATTTCATAATTTTCATCATCAATAATTTTAACAAAAGCCGTTTCAGCCAAATTATTTTCAAATGCAATATTTTGCATGAGTGATGTATCAAGCCATTCTTCACTGACCACTACAGCTGCAGGATTCCCCTTAAACAACGCTGTAGTAAAGGCATCAACTTGATACATTTTCATAAATACACCCTAATATTTCCAAACTTCTAATTGAGAATAATAATCTTTTATCATTTCAAATCATAGATTAATTTCAATCTTGACTATAAATTATTGCTTCACAAAGATTCGTTCATAAACTGTATATTTCTAATGATCTTCCATAAAAAAACCCTCACATGAGGGTCTTTTGCTATTTACGCTTTTTGAGCGCTTTCTTTAAATCTTTTAACTTAGATTCATGCTTAGAAATTTTCTTAAGTCTCGATTTAATTTGATCTTTTAAATCTTTAATTTTTAACTTGGACTTATTCGCCATATCTTATCTTCCTCGTGTCATTCACTTTAAATTGTTAATGCTTGAATTTACTGACAAGAATGGGCATTCATCCCTAAATTCCCATTCAATTCATGATTAATGGATTAACGATTTTGTTGATCTAAATCAGATTGCTGTTGTGATTGTTGACGGGACTGTTGCTGATTCTGCTGCTGTTGATCTTGTTGCTGTTGCTGCTGATTGGGTTGCTGTTGATGTGGCTGTTGACCTTGTTGACGTTGCTGGTGATTTTGTTGCTGTTGCTCATTTTGATCTTGATTGTATTGATTACTCATTTCATATCTCCATGATTATCAGATTTTGATACTGATCTTGAATTCTTTTTCACTTGAATTAGACCAATACAAATAACCATAACCCTTTTGCACGAAACTGCGAGCATAGAGCTGTATCAAAATACTGCATCGTAACTTCCATTGTGTAAGCTATTTAAATTTCAGAGGATTAAAATTGATATATGTTACGAGGCTTACAAGGCTCTCTCATTTGTTTACTTGTATTAACGAGACTTATTCCTCTGGTTTTAAATCTGGTTTTAAATATGGATATGGATTTGTAGCACCACTCGTTAAATAAATCCCATAATGTAAATGTGGAGGTGTATTGATCGCATTGCCAGTATTTCCCACATATCCTAATACTTCACCGACTTCAACCCAGTCACCTTCTTGGATGTGTGCTGCATATTCATCTAAATGTGCATAGTAATGGCGACTTAACTGAGGTCCTACCACCCAGATGACTTTACCTCCCAAACTATTTGTGCCGATACGACTTACAATACCTTGTGTTGTACTCAATACAGGCGTACCTCGTTTGGCAAAAATATCAATTCCTTGATGTGTACGACCATTTGAACGTGCTGCCCCCCAAGTATCTGCTATTTGAGTTACTTTGACTCCTTCAACGGGTATCGCCAACGGCTCTGTCAACGCTTGCTGTTGAAGTTTCCAGTATAAATATGGATATTGTATTCCTGCTGTTGCGCCTGAATTTGGGGGCTGACAAGCAGTAAGCATCCAACTGATTGCAATGAGTGATCCGATAATCCTTTTTTTCATATACAACCTAACATCTTAAATTGAGTTAAATTTTAGCGTCTGATCGACGTTTGCATTGTATTGTTTAAATTAAAAGCACTTGTCAGCAACCAATAAAAGCCTGCTTATACCGATTAAATCGTCAGAATTACATATTTTTTTTGATCAATACGATACTTTCTTTTTTGAATCACGCATAATAGTCACCAATTCCCCGATTTATTTTGTTTGACTTCAATGATCGAATCCTCAGATCAATTCAGGATGTTCATAAATTCTTGATAAGTCAGACCTTTCACTATTTGCACATTATTGAAGTTTTTATATGAAAATCGTCATTCTCAATAAACCTTATGGCGTTCTCTCCCAGTTTCGTAAAGACGAAGCGCATATGACAATGTCTGATTTCGTTGACGATCCGACTTTACGTCTTGCTGGACGTTTAGACATGGACTCTGAAGGTCTAGTGTTTTTAACCGACCATGGTGGTTTAAATCAGTACATTACCAACCCTGCCAATAAGAAATTTAAAACTTATTTGGTTCAAGTCGATGGTGATGTGACTGAAGAGGCTTTAGAACAGCTTCGTAAAGGTGTAGAGCTTAAAGACGGTATGACTCTACCCGCAAAAGCTGTAAAAGTTGAACAGCCTGAGTGGTTATGGGATCGTGATCCTCCTGTTCGTTTCCGTGCTTCTGTACCTACTTCTTGGGTTGAAATTTCGATTTGCGAAGGTCGTAACCGCCAAGTTCGACGTATGACTGCAGCAGTAGGTTTCCCAACTTTACGTCTTATTCGCACTAAAATTGGATCAATAGACTTAGTACAGATGGGTCTTGAATCTGGCGAAACTAGAGAAATTGAACCATTACTTTATCCTGACTTTCAAAATGTTCCTGCAGAAGAGCCATACCGCTCACGCTCTTATGTGAAGAAACCAGGCGGTACAGGTGGCAAGCCGATTAATAAGAAAGTCAATAAAGATGGTACTAAGAAAAAATCGGGTACTAAACGTATTTGGCAAATGGAAGAACATGAGAAACCACGTCGTAAGACCAATGGTACTACTCGCCCAAATACAAAAGCTCCACGTGGGCGCGCACGCTAAGCTCAAGCTATTGTAAAATAAGTAAAAAGGATGCGATTGCATCCTTTTTTTATACATAAATTAACTTAAATAATCTCTCATTTTAAGTACACTTTTTCAATTATTTGCTTACTGTGAGTTGATACTTATGAAAAAATTTACGCTTGCTCTTTCAGGTTTTGCATTTTCAACATTCACTTTGGCAAATCCTTTAAGTGTTCATGTGCTTAATCAAGAAACTGGTCTTCCATCCTCAAATATTGCAGTTACCCTTGAAGCGCAGCAGGGTGAAAAATGGGTAAAGCTCAACGAAGCTAAAACGGATGAAAATGGTCGTATCAAGGCTCTATATCCAGCTGAAACAGATCTTCAAAAAGGTGTTTACAGAGTAACTTTTAAAACGGGTGACTGGTTTAAAGCAAATAACAAACGTACTTTCTTCCCAGAAGTGCCAGTGGTTTTTGTGATTGATGGTAGTTTAGATCATTACCATATTCCGTTGTTATTAAGTTCATATGGTTATTCAACCTATCGAGGGAATTGATTCTCTTCCGATAATTGATACATGATTTTCATTATTTATTCGAATATCAAAGTAATGTTGCGATTGAAATTTATTTCCATATATATCTTCAAAATTAATAATTAGTCTGTATGTTAATTCGCAACATTTACTTAAAATCTCTGATTCACCTTTAGATAAATAATTTGAGATCCAAACACTAGTAAAGTCATTAATTCGGTTAAGTTGCTGTAATAGTCTAAGATTGTCAACTCCACCTAACACCTCAACAAAACATGCCTTTTCCTTACCATCATTGAAAATTCTAAACTGAAGTAATGGTGCTTCTTGATATTCTATTTTTGCATTTACCGCATCGATAGGGTGTGGATTTAATCTAATTTTTGACTGAGCTACAACTAAAATTGGCTTCACAGACTCATGTATCGAACTATAATAATTTTTCTGATCATCTACTAATCTTTTCTGTTGTTTGACATTCTCTCGTATTTCATCAATTTGAAGCTGTAATGCTTTTTCTTGTTGTTCTAAGGCTTTGGTATTTTGTTCAAGCTGTTTACCTTGCTGAACATAACCAAGAACAAGCCAAAGAAAAGCAATAGGTGCAAAAATTCCAGCAAGTGAATCCCCCAATTCATTGAGAGATACTGGACTTTGTAAGTTAGCAAAAAACCAAATCAACGCAATGACTAAAAGCCATATGACTGTAATTACAATACCCCACACCAAACTTTTCTGATTCATCTTCTGACAATAAAAAACCCATAGCTAAGTATGGGTTTTACATGAATTTTATGACCTAGGCAAATTAAGCTTTAAGCCATTTCTCCACTCTAGATTGATCGGAAACCTTAAGTTCTACTTCAGTGAGTTCACTACCACCTGATTGAACTTCAAATTGCATTAATTCATCACGACGGAAAGCATGCACATTAAAAGTACCTTCCAATTTTGCATACTTGTCGAGTTGTTTAGTGGTCGCCTTCAAACCATCAACTGCGATGATAATATCATGAGCAGAAAGCCCAGCTTTAACACCAGCGCCATCACGACGAGCAGACTGAATTAATACACCTTCAGGTTTATCTACAAGTTTTAAACCAAATGGTAAAGATTTATCATGCTTTAAAACATAGTCTAAGCCAAATTCAGGGAACAATTGATCAAGCGGTAACTCATCCGTGGTATTAATCAAATGATTAATTTGTTCAGACCAATCATCACCTGTTAATTCCTGGCATAATTCATAGATGGTACGTTCATGAACCTGTGTACCCTTTTGCGCATTTTCATACAGCTTACGCATCAATGCATCAAGACTTGAACCTCTTAAACGTAAACCTAAATCTAGACACAGCGCTACTAAGCAACCCTTGTTATAGTAACTTGTGCCAGCATTGTTAGAGTTTTCATCTTGACGATAGAATTTGACCCATGCATCAAAACTTGACTCTGCAACAGTTTGAACAAAACGACCTGGATTTTGCAAATAACGATCGATCTGCGCCTTTAACAACTTCAAGTAAGATTCCTGAGAAATCACACCACTACGCAGTAGAATCAAATCATCATAGTAGGACGTAAAGCCTTCAAAAATCCACAGCAAAGAGGTATAGCCCTCTTTGTCTAAATCATAATTCACAAAATTTTCAGGGCGAATAAATTTCACCAACCATGAATGAAAATATTCATGGCTACACAACCCTAAGAAACGCTGATAATCAGCGGAAGGTTCAACAGGCTCATTGGACTTAGGTAGATCATCACGTGGAGAAATCAAACTGGTTGAGTTCGGGTGCTCTAAACCACCATAACTGTTACCCGTCGCGATGGTCATAAAAGTGTAGTTTTCAAAAGGTGCTGAACCAAACATGGATATTTCTGTCGTACAGATTTTCTCAATATCTTGTTTCATACGTTCGACATTCATCGCATGTTTGCCAGAAACCACAAACTCATGTGGTATACCATTTGCTTCAAAAGCAAAACGAGTTTGATCTGCAAGCTCAAATGGTGCATCAATCAATTCAGCGTAGTTTTTTGCCTTAAGCGTATAGCGACCACGCACTAAACTTTTAGATGCCAATCCTGTAGCGAGTTGGAAATGTTTCAATTCATCTGGCAAAAATAACTCAACTTCTACCGCTTTATCTTCTTGTCCTTCTAAACCTAAACATGCACAAGCAGGATTCACATATAAGCGTGTTTCATCAACATAAGCACCACGTACTGAGAGGTCGTATGCATAGACGTCGTACTCAACCGTAATCAGCTCAAAATCAGTATTAAATAACTGCCACTTATTTTTTTCATTTTTACGAATCTTGAGTATTCGACCATCTTCATCATAGGCACGAACAGACTCAATATGTTTTGAAAACTCTCGAATGAGATAACTTCCTGGAATCCAAGTTGGCAAGCTCAATACTTGAGTTGGTTGAGCAACGAAACGAACAGTAACGTGAATGAGATGCTGACGAAAGTCGTCAAATTCGATCTGATAATGCAACATAATGTCTTAATTGAGAAACTATAGAACCAACTTGTATTTAGATTAGCATTTTTTTACTTGGAGTTGCGCGATTCGTATTAATTGTCTACAAATCTGACTAGAGTTTCAGAAAAAAAAGGCATAGCATGCGGTGTGCTTGATGATCTATGCCATTGGATTGGCTTATATAGGTAAACCCGTTGAAACTCTACTCTGCTCTACTCATAATTTTTAGTTTTTTTATTGTAAATATCACACATGCTTCCTTGTTCGAAGTTGCACCAGAAAGTTTAGAAGCTGAAGCATGGACTGTCTTAGATCCACAATCAGGTCAAGTCATTACTGAACACAATAGCCATGTCCAACGTGCACCAGCTTCGTTAACCAAAATGATGGTGGCATACATCGTTCTGAAAGACATTCAAGCAGGTAAAATTAGCAAAAATGAAGTTATTACTGCCACACCAGTCGTCAATGTAGTTCAATGGGATGAGTCTCAGATGTATCTGAAGCCGACTCAACAAATTACGATTGATCAGCTTTTGGCAGGCTTAATTATCATGTCTGCCAACGATGCTGCTGTCACATTGGCTGAACGAATTTCAGGATCAGTGCCTGCATTTGTTCAACGCATGAATCAAGAAGCCAACGCACTTGGCATGAAAGATACAAACTTTGCCAATCCTGCGGGCATTACAATGGATATGCACTATTCAACAGCGCATGATTTAGCCGTGCTCGCACAAGCACTCACCAATGAAACACCCGATTACCTTGACTACTCTAAACAGCAAAGTTTTACTTACAATCAGCATTTTCACCGTGCAACGAATATCTTACTCAAACAAGATGCTACTGTTGATGGTTTAAAAACAGGGTTTACTCGTGCTGCAGGCTATAACCTTGCACTTACAGCCAATCGACCAACTCAACAATTTGACCTCAATCAAAGAAGACTTATTGTTGTGGTACTCGGTGCTCAAAGTGGCTTTAAACGCGCTGAAATCGCACATCAGCTTTTAAACCTATCCTATGCTTATACACGCAATGAAATTGCAATTAAAAAAAAGCAACTGATTGCTGAACTCCCTGTAGTCGCATCTACCTTAAAAATGTTCAGAGTCGAAACTAAAAAGCCAAGTATCGTGACGACCTCTTTGTATAACGCGAATCAAATGATTGATATGCGTAATTTTGACAATCAAACTCATCGTTTGATTCAAACAGATGCTTTTGGATTCACTTCAGCTCTTGAGCCTTTACAGCAAACTCAAACGCATATGAACGTCGAGCTACTAACACAATCATTAACCGCACCTATTGCGCAAATTCAGCAGTTGGCACGTATTCATATCTATCAAAATAACCGGCTCATTCAAACGGTAATGATTGAGGATGAACTTCAAATTGAAGAAGCATCATGGTTTGAAAGTATTTTGAATTGGTTTAAACAATTATTTAGTTTCGGATCTAGCAGTGCAAATCAAGCAAAAATCTATCCTTTAAACTGATTGCAGTTTTTTATTGTAAATCTGTAACTTGTAATACAAAAGAACAATTCTTTTAAAAAAGAGATGGCATATTACCCCCATCTCTTTTTTATTTATGACGCTATAAAAATAGGAATATTAAATGTCGAATCTTCATCATATTGTCATTGTGGGTGGTGGTGCTGGTGGCTTAGAACTAGCAACACAACTGGGTGACACGCTGGGCAAATCTAAAAAAGCAAAAATTACATTAGTTGACCAAAAGCTTACACATATTTGGAAACCACTTTTACATGAAATTGCAGCAGGTACGCTAAGCCCTAGTGATGAAGAAACAAATTATTTTGGTCATGCTGCGAAACATCATTATGAGTTTGTATTGGGTAAATTTGAACAATTAGATCGTGAAGCCAAGACCATTCAATTGCTCAAACCTGTTGCATCGACCTATGACCAATCGACTGATCATTTAACGCTAAGTTATGACACTCTTATTCTAGCGGTTGGTTCGGTTTCCAATGATTTTAATACTTCAGGTGTGCAAGAACATTGTCACTATTTAGATAATTCAAAACAGGCCGAACAGTTCCAGCAGCATCTACTTCATCTTTATATCGAAGCTCAAAATAACAATGACCATCGTGAGCTGCATATTGGCATTATAGGTGCAGGTGCAACAGGTGTTGAGCTTGCAGCTGAATTAGTTCAAGCCAAACAAAACTTCTTTAAATACGGTCTTAATAAAATTGACCCTAAAAGCGTCAAAATTTCACTAATTGAAGGCGCGGATCGTATTCTACCGGCTCTTTCTGAAAAAATGTCAGACCACAGCACCAAGCAGCTTAAGCGCATGAATGTGGATATTTTAACGTCTAAGCGTGTCGAAAAAGTGGATGCTGATCAAA
Source organism: Acinetobacter sp. ANC_7654 (assembly GCF_056779855.1). Lineage (NCBI taxonomy): Bacteria > Pseudomonadati > Pseudomonadota > Gammaproteobacteria > Moraxellales > Moraxellaceae > Acinetobacter > Acinetobacter sp. ANC_7654. Next base: position 166,777 of record NZ_JBWYIR010000005.1, read on the forward strand.
TTTACTTTAATGATGGAAGTTCAATTCCAGCACAATTAAAAGTTTGGGCTGCAGGCATTAAAACTCCAGCAGTGATTCAAAACCTAGAAGGCTTCGAAAAAGATCGTATGGGTCGCTTACACGTATTTGCAACACTCCAAACAAAAGCAGATCCGAATGTTTTTGCTTTCGGTGATTGCGCATACTGTATTTTAGATGCCCGTGAAACCGCTTTAGGACCGCGTGCGCAAGTTGCAAGTCAACAGGCTGCTTTCCTCATTGATGCAATGAAAGCACGAATTTCAGGAAAATCACAGCCGATGTTCAATTTTTCTGACAAAGGTTCACTTGTGTCTTTAAGTGAGAATAAAGCAGTTGGTGAATTACTTGGTCAGGTCAATGTTGAAGGATTTGTGGCGAAGTCGATGTATGTATCGCTTTACCGACTGCATCAAGCCACGATTTATGGTTATGCACAGGCAGGGTTACTCACAGCCAAAGATTTTGTGACCAGAAAAATAGCACCTAAAATCAAATTGCATTGAAAAATCGAAAAGACACCCCAATGTAATATTTAAGCGTTATAAATTATCGAAACTGCATTTTTTTTAGAAAATTGTCTACAAAAATTGGTTTTCACTTTATGATGTACCCTTAAAATATTTGAATGGATCATTAACATGACAGTTATTGCAAATGACCTTGTGGTTTTATTTAACTATAAATTGACTAATGCAGAGGGTGAAACTCTCGATCAATCTCAAGGTGAACCACTTGCATATTTGCAAGGCGCTGGCAACATTATCCCTGGCTTAGAAAAAGCAATGTTAGGTAAAACGACTGGTGATAAATTCACAGTAACGATTCCTGCTGCTGAAGCTTATGGTGAGTACAACACTGATTTAGTTCAAGAAGTACCTAAACAAATGTTCCAAGGCGTAGACAACATCGAAGCTGGTATGCAATTCCAAGCGCAAACTGATGATGGCGTTCAAATTGTGACTGTTAAAGCGGTTGAGGGCGAAAACGTAATCGTTGATGCTAACTTCCCGCTTGCTGGTCAAGACTTAACATTTGATGTTGAAATCGTTGAAATCCGTGAAGCAACTCAAGAAGAGTTAGATCACGGTCACGTTCACGGTGTTGGTGGTCACCACCACTAAGATCTACGGATTTTAGGACAAAAAGGTGAAGCTTCTGCTTCGCCTTTTTTTTATGCAAAAAATTACAATGCTTAACGATTTAAATGATTCAAATTCTTATAATTTCCTGAGGATATTTGGATATTAATCATATGAATCTCATTTGGTTTCGTCAGGATTTAAGAGTTAGGGACAACACGGCGTTAATGGAGGCAACCCGGCATGGGAATACTTGTGCAGTGGTGATACTTTCGCCTGAACAATGGAAATTGCATGATGATGCAGTGATTAAAATTGACTTTTATCTTCGCCAACTTAAATCACTTGAAAGTGAGTTAAAGCAATTCAATATCCCACTTGTAGTGGAAATCGTTCCCCAATGGGATGATGTACCAGCTAGATTATTAACTTTCACAAATAAATATCAAATTACTGCGATACACGCCAACATTGAAATCGGCGTGAATGAGTTACATCGTGATGCACAAGTGCAGACCTTATTAGAATCGCATCAAGTAACTGTCAAGTATTATCATGACCGCACAATTTTCCCACTTGGATCAATTCGAAATAAGACGCACCAGCCTTACCAAGTTTTTGGTGCTTATAAACGTGCATGCTATGAAATCTTGAATATCTCTGTTCCTCAACCACTCGCTGTACCGAAAGTACAACCTCATGAGCTTATACAACGCTTTCATACCTCCAAAATTCCATCAATACATGATTTTTATCCTGATGCTCAGATTAAATATCAATGGCCTGTTGGAGAATCATATGCACTACAAATGCTCGAGAAATTTGTTGACGAGAATTTAGAGCCCTATAAACAACAACGCGACTTTCCAAACATTGATGCTACCAGTCAATTATCACCGTATTTAAATCTAGGAATTGTTTCGATTCGACAATGTTTGGCTGCAATTTTTAGTCGCTCAAATGGCAATTTTCATCTCTACTCTGATGGTCAACAAACTTGGTTAGATGAATTATTATGGCGAGAATTTTATCAACACATCCTGTTTGACTTTCCAAGATTATCGAAATATCAACCATTCAATATAAATACATCTAATGTGCCATGGCGTGATGCACCCGATGAATTAAATGCTTGGAAGTTTGGACAAACGGGTATTCCAATTGTGGACGCTGGAATCCGTCAAATGCTTCAAACAGGATGGATGCACAATCGTGTCAGAATGATTGTCGCCATGTTCCTTAGTAAGAATTTGCTCATCGACTGGCGTAAAGGCGAACAATGGTTTATGCAACATTTGATTGATGGAGATTTAGCGGCAAATAATGGTGGTTGGCAATGGTGTGCTTCAACAGGTACAGATGCTGTACCTTATTTCCGTATTTTCAACCCCATTAGTCAATCACAAAAATTTGATAGTCAAGGTAATTATATTCGCAAATGGGTACCTGAATTAGCTCATCTTGATGCAAAAATCATTCATGAGCCTTATGCTAAAAATCCGAATCTTAAACTCAATTATCCAAAACCTATTGTTGATTTAAAGATGAGTCGACAGCGCGCATTAGCTGCTTTCAAATCAGCCTAACGAATGCTCGTTCTAAATTTTGTTTGGCTTGATTTTCTAAAGTGTCATGAAAATATGCTGTTTTATAAATGGATTCCATTTGATAAAAGCTATTAAGAACTTCATTTCGTTTTAATGTATAAATTTCAGAGGGTACCCAACTGAATTCTTGATGAATTTGCTGCTGATATTCTTCAAAACGTTTGGCGTTTGAACCGAGAATTGCAAGATCAATATCAAGTAAATAGTTAAGATCCGAATCAGATGCACAACGATGCTCTTTGGTCGCTAATATCCACTGATAAATTTTCTCACATCTCCTCATCTCCATGTGGGGAGATATGCTATTCAGCATCATATCAGCACTTTGTTGTTCATTATCATGTGCCTTAGGCTCATAAATGACATCATGAAACCAAAGAGCTATAGAGACTGATAAAGGATTTTTTAAATTTGGTAGAACCAATTGTAAGTGATCCATACATTCAACGATATGCTGCACTGTGTGGTAGTGACGATGAGGCTCACTGTAATGAATTTCTAATCTATCAAGAATAGATATGGAATCCTCTGAAGATAGTTCAAGCTGTTGTGCAGTAACGGCCCAGTATCTTCTCAACTGGTTTAAATATGCATCAATCATCAGACATCTTGCCCCGCTACCGCCTATTTATTTTTAAGCAGCCTGCTCATCACGTTTAAAAACGAGCTCACCTTTCAAAGAACTTTCAGCATCGAAATAATAGCCGTCTGTATTGAATGATTTAAGATCATCCACCGTGTTAGGTTTATTTTCGATAATATAACGTGCCATCAATCCTCGGGCTTTTTTAGCATAGAAACTTATCACTTTATATTTTCCATTTTTCTGGTCTAAAAATACAGGCTTGATAATTTCAGCTTTAATTTTGCTTTCTTTCACCGATTTATAATATTCATCGGATGCGATATTGACCAATAAATCACTCTTAGCTTTTGATAAGTCTTGATTGATCAATTGGGTAATTTCATCTCCCCAAAATTCATAAAGATTGTGACCTCGTGGATTTGCTAATTTCGTGCCCATTTCTAAACGATAAGGCATCATTAAATCCAGTGGTCGAAGTAATCCATAGAGACCTGATAGCATTCTTAAATGGCGTTGAGCATATTCTAAATCAGCTTGCGTAAGCGAATACGCATCCAGACCTGTATAAACATCGCCCTTAAAGGCAAAAATTGCTTGGCGTGAATTTGATAAATCAAGGTCTGATTGCCAATCTCTAAAGCGTTCCACGTTAAGATTCGCAATTTTTTCACTTACACTCATTAATTTGGCGATTTCTGAAGCAGACAGTTTACGACTTACGTCTATAAGCTGTTGTGAGTGGTCAAGCAATCTTGGTAAAGTATGCTCATCAGTTGGAAGTGTAGATTCATAATCTAATGTCTTAGCAGGAGAAATTAAGGCAAACATAGAAACCTGATCAAAAAACAATTAATCAAACTATAACAGTAGACTTATTTTATTTCCAATTGTGTTTTTTTTAATTATTGACGTTAAAATATACGATTCTCCTGCACGTTAATCGGTATTTTTATGTCTGAACAAATGTTCATTCAAGGCCCTGTTGGCAAAATTGAGGTTTTTGTAGATTATCCTCAGTCTGAAGTAAAAGGATTTGCGGTCGTTTGTCACCCTCACCCGCTTCAAGGTGGTACTCCTCAGCACAAAGTTCCCACTCTGCTAGCTCAAATGTTCCTTGAGCGTGGTTATATCGTTTATCGTCCAAGTTTCCGTGGATCAGGTCAAAGTGAAGGGGTTCACGATGAAGGATTCGGTGAAACAGAAGATATTTTAGAAGTCATTCGTCAAGTACGCGCGAAACACCTTACATTGCCTTTCTATGTTGGAGGCTTTAGTTTTGGTGCACATGTCATGGCGAAGGCATATCATGCACTACCTCAAGAAATTCAACCTGAACAAGTTATTCTATGTGGTTTACCAACAGCTACAGTTGCTGGTATCCGTCACTATGTTACTCCGGCAATTAAAGGTGATATTCTGTTTATTCATGGTGAGGCAGATGAAGTCACTTTATTATCCGATTTGATTGAATGGGCAAAGCCTCAACGCCATATTATTACAGTGCTACCTGGTGCTAATCACTTCTTCACAGGTTATTTGAAGCAACTTCGCGTCGCGATCACTCGCTTCCTTACGGCTTAATATAAATATTACGTGTTTCAGAAAAACCCAGTGTAGATTCTTTACATTGGGTTTGTTTTATTCCTCGTTAGGATTTCCATTCTAGCGACTGGAACGACTCATCTTCTCTTAATGTCTGCTCTACTGCTTGCGCAAGTTGTTTAATCACACTCTGCGTCTCAATTTTTTGGAACCAATCCTGTTCCTCATCTGCATGCGCACTTATTTCACATACAAAATGTCCTTCGCCATCTGGTTGATTACAGTTCACCCCTAAAGCGATTGGGTGATCAGAGACACTGACTTCTAATTCATGCGGATTCGTAGTTTGAGTGTGAAATCCATGTTGCACCAACTGTTCAGATAACAATGCTGTAACGTAAGTTTGTGCATTATCATGAGAATGACTTGAATGAGCCTTAGCGTATTTCGTTTGATCAACTAAAAATTGTAATTTTTTCATTTCCTCATCCAAAGGCTTTTTAATTATATAGAATTAGAATAAGCAATATAAACAAAACAGCCAAGCTTTTGCTTGGCTGTTTGAAAAGAAATATACAAATCTTTGGTCGTATTATTCACTAACTTGAATAGATAGACCCGCTTGTTCAGTGAGTTGAGTAAATGTTGGGAAACTTGTTGCAACGGTTTCAGTTCCCAAAATTTTAATTGCGCCTGAAGTACGCAGACCCGCAATGGAGAAACTCATGGCAATACGATGATCATGATGTGACTCAATTTCACCACCTGTAAAGATAGCAGACCAATCACCAGACTTACCTTTACCTTCAATAATAATGCCGTCATCCGTAGGCGTACAATCAACACCCATGGTTTTCAATCCATCAGCCATCACTTGGATTCGATCAGACTCTTTTACACGAAGTTCAGCTGCACCAGTTAACACTGTTTGACCTTCAGCACAAGCTGCAGCAATAAATAATGCTGGGAATTCATCAATCGCTAAAGGTACTTGATCTTCAGGCATGTGGATGCCTTTCAAAGTACGAGTGCCACGAATTCGAATATCAGCGATTGGTTCACCACCTGCAATTCGTTCATTCTCGACTGAAATATCAGCCCCCATTTGCTTCAAAATTTCGATCACACCAGTACGAGTAGGGTTAATACCCACTGCCTCAAGTGTTACATCTGAATTTTCAGTAATGGCAGCACCCACCATAAAGAACGCAGCAGATGAAATATCTGAAGGCACTTGAATATTCGTGCCAACTAACTTACCACCACCTTTTAAAGAAATACGGTTACCTTCAGTTTTCACATCATACCCAAATGCACGTAACATACGCTCAGAGTGATCACGTGTAGGTTCTGGCTCAATCACCGACGTTACACCTTCTGCCCATAAACCAGCGAGCAAAATGCCAGACTTCACTTGTGCAGAAGCCATCGGTAAATCGTAATGAATACCTTTAAGTTGCTGATTACCTGTGATCGATACTGGCGGTGTGCCACGCTCACCTGTTGTTTGAATTTGAGCACCCATTTCACGGAGTGGCTTTGCAATACGTTCCATAGGACGTTTGCTCAACGATGCATCACCAGTCATTACTGAGTCAAATTTTTGCGCAGACAACATCCCTGACAGAAGACGCATCGAAGTCCCAGAGTTACCCATATAAAGCTCACTTGCTGGAGCTTTAAGGCCATCCATTCCTACACCATGAATCGTGACTTCACCATTTTTTGGACCTTCAATATTTACACCCATATCACGGAATGCTTGAAGTGTTGCTAAGGCATCTTCACCTTCTAAGAAACCAGTAACATGTGTTGTACCTTCAGCGATCGCACCAAACATGATTGAACGGTGTGACACAGATTTGTCACCTGGCACGCTAAATTTTCCAGTAAATGATTTAGCACCCGGCAGAATAGTAAATTGCTGTGTCACAGTTTTGTTCTCCATTAAAGGTTTCTTGGCAAGCATATGGTTAAAATGTTGGCGTGCTGCTTGAGCATGTCCAAGCAATCCCATGAGTGCTTTTGAATCTTCGTTTTCAATGAGCTGTCGAATATGAGCCAATTGGTTCTCAAATCCATCAACAGCATTCAAAATCGCTTTTTTATTGGCAAAGAATATGTCATGCCACATTTGTGGATCACTCGCCGCAATGCGAGAAAAGTCTCTGAAACCACCTGCTGCATAACGGAAAATGTCCAGATTATCTTCACGATTTGCAAGTTGCTCAACCAAATTGAATGCCATTAAATGTGGCAGATGACTTGTATGCGCAAGCACCTCATCATGCTTTTCCACATCCATACAAATTACTTCAGCTTGAGCAGCTTGCCATAACTGAATCAGTTTTTGCACTGCCCACTCAGCACTTGTTGCTAACGGCGTTAATATCACTTTGTGGTTAGCAAATAAATCTACTTTACCTGCATGAACACCAGTATGTTCAGCACCAGCTATTGGATGCCCTGGAACAAAACCTGCGGGTAACTGCTCACCAAAAACCGCAATTGCAGCCTCAACCACATTGCCTTTGGTACTGCCCACATCTGTAATTATAGTATCAGGAGTAATCACAGATTTGATCGAGTTTAATACAGATTGTGTAGCTCTCACGGGTAAAGCAAGAACAATTAAATCTGCATCAACCACTGCATCTTTGGCATTAGCATATCCTTCACTAATCAAACCTAAAGCTTTAGCTTCTTCTAACGTTTGAACAGATCGCGTAGATGCCACAACATTTTCAGCAAGACCATGTGCTTGAATGACACGTGCTAAACTTGATCCAATCAATCCTAGCCCAATAAATGCAACTTTTTTAAATAAAGGTTGAGACATATCTAAGTATCAACTCTTTTTAAAGTACCGCAATCGGGTATGAACCAAGAACACGGATTTCTTTGACTAATGGACGAATTTCTTCGACAGCCGCACGTACGTTCTCTTGTTCGATATGCCCTTCTAAATCGATAAAGAATACATAAGCCCATTTTTCAGGCAATGCAGGTCTTGTTTCGATACTGGTCAAGCTAATGTTATGTTTAGCGAACGGCGCTAAAATTTCTAATAACGCACCTGCACGGTCATGTGCAGAGATCAATAAAGAAGTTTTATCATTACCACTTTGTGGTACTTTTTCACGCCCAATAACTAAGAAACGTGTTGTATTTTCTGGATTATCTTCAATATTGCTATGTAAAATTTCTAAATCATATAAGCTCGCAGCTGTTTCAGATGCGATTGCCGCAGAATGCCATTCATTACGGATACGGCGAGCAGCTTCAGCATTCGAACTCAAAGCCACACGTTCAACACCTGGATAATGAGCATCGAGCCAGCCACGACATTGAGCTAAAGTTTGTTGATGCGCATAGATTTGTTTAATGCTGTCTTTACGCGTATTTGAAGAAATCAAAAATTGATGATGAATACGTAATTCAACTTCACCAATCACATTTAAATGTGACGCTTTGAAACAATCAAGCGTGTGGTTAACCACGCCTTCTGATGAGTTCTCAACAGGAACTAAACCATAATGTGCACTGCCTGCTTCGACTTCACGGAACACTTCATCAATTGTAGGAAGTGGGCGTACAACCGCATCATGTCCAAAATGCTTCAGTACTGCCGAATGGGTGTAAGTTCCTACTGGACCAAGGAAAGCAATGCTTTGTGGTGCTTCTAAAGCAAGGCACGCAGACATAATTTCTCTAAACAAACGTGCCATCGTCACGTCAGATAAAGGACCTTCATTACGCTCCATCACATTACGCAAAACTTGTGCTTCACGCTCAGGACGATAAAACATTGGATTTTCTTCAGAAGCAAATTTTGCTTTTGCTACAGCTTCAGCAAGTCGTGCTCGACGGTTAATCAGTTGTTGGAGTTGTTGATCTACTGAGTCGATATCTTCGCGGATTTTAGCTAAGTCTAAAGAATTCGTCGTGTTTTGATCATCGTTGATCATTGTAATGTCGCCTTACAGAATCAGTTATGTAAACAGTATAACAATAGTTAGCTTTCAAATGTTAAGCAACCAAACTTTATGGCAATAAGACTTAAAAATATACAGTTGAAATAATCATCAATCCAATACGCGCTATAAATTAGAAAAAGACAAGAACATTGAATAGGATAGCTTTAATCTTTTTTTTAAAATCAGTTCGTTCTATAAGTTTTAAAAATTGAAAACACATTCGAATACATCTCGCTTGTATTCATCAAGCGAGATGTAAATACGGATAAAAATTAACGTCCTAGCATGCCACGTGCTACGATTTCTTTCATGATTTCGTTGGTTCCGCCGTAGATTCGTTGAATACGTGCATCCACAAAGAAGCGTGAAATAGGATATTCCGTCATATAGCCATAGCCACCAAAGAGTTGCAGTAGATTATCCGCCACTTTCATTTGCATATCTGTACTGAAACTTTTTAATGCAGCTGCTGTTTCAACATCCAATTTCCCTTCTTTATACAATGCTAGGTTTTGATTATAAAAAGCGGCTGTAGCCAGTTCATCGATTTTCGCTTGTGCTAAAACAAAACGAGAATTTTGGAATTGTCCAATTTTTTGACCAAAAGCCTGACGTTCTTGGACATATTGAACTGACACATCAATTGAACCTCGAATTGCTCCTAATGCTGTCGCAGCAATCGCTGTCCGCTCACGAGGTAATTCTTGCATCAAATATGCAAATCCCTGACCCGCTTGACCTAAAAGCTGATCAGCTGGAACTTTTACATTGTCAAAAAAGAGTTCCGAAGTATCTTGCGAATGCAAACCGATTTTGTCGAGATTTGTGCCTTTTTTAAACCCTTCTAAATGAGTATCAACCAATAGAAGTGAGACGCCTTTAGCACGTGCCTGAGGATCTGTTTTAACGGCAAGCACAACCAAGTCTGCATGCTGACCATTTGAAATAAAGGTTTTAGAGCCATTCAAAACATAATGATCACCATTCAAAATGGCATTCGTACGGATGGCTTGTAAATCAGAACCAGCACCTGGCTCTGTCATTCCAATTGCCCCGACCACTTCACCAGAAACCATTTTTGGCAACCAGTATTTTTTTTGTTCTTCGTTCGCGATGTGTAGAATATATGGTGCTGCAATTTCTGAGTGACATGAAATACCTGTCGATAATGCGCTATAACCTGCACGTGCCGACTCTTCAACCAACATTAAAGAATATTCTGTTGGAACACCATAACCACCATATTCTTCAGGAACATCTACGCACAAGAAGCCATTTTCACCAAGTGCATTCCACACTGAACGTGGCATTTTTCCTTCACGTTCCCACTGCTCATAATGAGGAGCAACGTGCTCACTCATAAAACGTTTGAAATTATCACGGAATAATTCTAAATCTGCATCATATGCCAACATTCTTGTGTTCCTTACATTTCATTTTTTTATAAGTATTCATGCTATCCCGTTTTTTTCCAGTTGTCATGGACAAAAGCGCTTGAAAATTCATACAATTTGGTCAGTCTCAAAAGCTAAAAATAATGCTTGATCATTGAATTTGATATTTAGCTTTTATTCGAAGCATCATTCCACGTTACACTGTCATTAAGAACATCCAACTGCATTGATCATGAATACAAAACGTAATTTATATAAAGACTTTGAACATCCATTTGCGCAATTTGTTCGTATTCTTGGCAAAGGAAAAAATGGTGCGCGATCACTGACCTATGAAGAAGCCTATCAAGCATTTGAGATGATTTTAAAAAATGAGGTATTAGACGTTCAGCTGGGTGCTTTTTTAATGCTTTTACGAGTGAAAGAAGAATCTGTAGATGAACTGGCTGGCTTTGTGCAAGCGACTCGTGATCAACTTAAATTTAGAGCTATTGATGTCGACCTAGACTGGTCTTCTTACGCGGGGAAACGCAAACACTATCCGTGGTTTATCTTATCGGCGTTAACCTTAGCAAAACATGGTCATCGTATTGTAATGCATGGGGCTTCTGGACATACCATTAATCGATTATATACAGAACAAGTTTTAGAGTATTTAGGTTATACCATTTGTCAAAATGAAAACGAAGTGACATCAGAACTTAATCAGCATAACTTTGCCTATATACCACTCGAAGTCATTTCACCTACCTTGAGTGACTTAATTGCATTACGCAATATCATGGGCTTACGCTCACCCATTCATACGCTTTCACGACTCATCAATCCCTTCAATGCCAAAGCCACTTTGCAAGCGATATTTCACCCTGCGTACCGCAGTTCTCATCAACAGACTGCCGCCAAATTAGGTTACGTTAACAGTGCGGTGATTAAAGGTGAAGGCGGTGAATTTGAACGAAACCCAGATGCAAAAACCTTAATTTGCGGTATACGAGACGGTGAACTGTATGAGCTTGAACTTCCGAAACTCACAGCTGATCGTTCAGCAATTGAAGAAGAGTTGAACTTAGATACTTTCAAAGAAGTATGGTTAGGTGATTCCCAACATACTTACGGAGAGGTGGCTGTTATTGAAACTATGGCAATCGCACTTTACACCATGAATGTGGCTGATACATTTACACAAGCGCAGACTTTGGCTCAAGAATACTGGCAATCACGTCATCGAGTTTAACTTCGGATTAAAAAAAGACACCATCAGGTGTCTTTTTTAAGCATAGAACATTATACAAAACGTATAGGTTGAAATTCTGGCTCTGGAACATGTGAATCACATTCATCACCTTCCTCTTTATGACCTTTATCAATATACCCTGATCTTTCTGTTTCTGGCAGATTTTTAGCTTCCCAAGCAATGACTGCTTGCATTGAAATCTGACGCTGCTCTTGAGTTAAAGCTACACCGTTTGGCCATTTACCGATTTCAACGGCAGTTCTTAAACGAGCAACGATGTCTGCATCCAAAACTGATAACATTTGTTCAATATTCATGTTTAGTCCTGCTGATGAAATGAATCGTAATCTTGATTCCATCCTAGTTTGGTACGACATGCCATATAAAAGTCGTATCCAGGTGGATGTAATAAAGTAAGTTTGAAAGGATGTTTGCGAATATGCAACCAATCACCTTCATTTAAAGAAACACTGTGTTGCCCATCAGCACTCACCATTGGCAACACTCGATTCTTACGAATTTGAATTTTAATTTCACTTTGACCACCCACCACAATCGGACGAGAAGAAAGCGTATGCGGGTGCATTGGCACTAGCGCGATCGCATCCATACTTGGGTGCAAAATTGGACCGCCACCAGAAAGTGCGTATGCTGTTGAACCCGTAGGTGTCGATACAATCAAACCATCACTGTGTTGGCGATAAACATATTGACCATCAATATGAAGATCAAACTCAATCATATGGACTGACTTACCTGAATGCAGCACCACATCATTCAATGCTATTGCATCATAAATCAGTTCATTTTTACTACGAACTTCGACTTCTAATAAAAAACGGCGATCTAGCTGAAACTCACCTTTCAAGACTTGATCTAATTTAAATAACACTTCTGTCGGTTTGATATCTGTTAGGAAACCTAAACGCCCACGGTTTACCCCGATGACGGGAGTATTGTATTTCACTAAAGATCTAGCCGCTTGAAGCAATGAACCATCACCACCTACGACAATCACCAAATCTGTAACTTCACCCAATAAAGCTCGACTGACCGTTTGCGAATTTTTATAAGGGACCAATTTAGCGGTTTCTGAATCAAAAACTGGATGCAAACCTAAACTAATCAAATGGTCATGAATTAGACTTAAAGTCTCAACCACAGATGATTTATCTGGTCGTCCAATTAATCCAATATTACGAAATGACTTTGCTGAAAGTTGCACGTATGCTACGGCTCCAGATGAATTGTTGAGTATCATATCATCATCATTCTGTGACTTACATATTTCAAGCCTGTTTCATGTTATGAATTTCACGAATAATTTCACATTTCCCCAACTTAAAATCTTAATTTTCTCCTTAATATTGAATTAGATAAATCATTACATTTATCTAAAAAAGGCATAAATTCACAGTTTAATTATTGCAAATTATAAAAAAGCTTCGCATGATGAGCGCAATAAAACAGGGTTTTGCTTTTTGATCTATGAAGTTTGAACGTGGTATTGGCTTAATTGCATTGATTTTCTCAGTGCTGGTGATTTCTGCATTTGTGGCTTTTAGTATTTATCTAATCCGTTTAGATAATATTATTCGCGATAAATTTGAAGGCAATCGTTGGGATATTCCAGCGAAAGTATATGCACGCCCCTTGGAAGTTTATGCTAATGCACCCGTTGAGCAACAAAACTTCATTCAAGAGCTAGGTCTGTTGGGTTATAAAAACGCTGAAGACTATACCAAGCCAGGTAATTTTTTGGTTCAAGGCAATACTATATATGTCCACACGCGTGGCTTCGATTTTGGTGATAGTGTAGAACCAGAACAAATCCTCCAAGTCAGTTTTGGCGCTAGTCAAATTTCAGAGATTAAAGCAACAAAACCATCGAGTACGGGGATTGCCCGTCTAGAACCAATGTTAGTTGGGGGAATCTACCCTCAACACAACGAGGACCGTGTTCTCATTAAACTCAATCGTGTTCCTAAACCTTTAATTCAAGCGCTTATTGCGACTGAAGACCGCAACTTCTATCATCATCACGGCGTCTCGTTTCGTGGTACAGCACGCGCAGTTGTAAGCAACGTTACTGGTGGTAAGCGTCAAGGTGGTTCTACACTCACACAGCAATTGGTTAAAAACTTTTATTTGACCCCTGAACGTACAATCAAACGTAAAGTGAATGAAGCCTTTATGGCGTTGTTGCTTGAGTTTCATTATGACAAAGATGAAATTCTGGAAGCATATTTGAATGAAGTTAATTTAGGACAAAATGGTAATTACTCGATCAATGGCTATGGTTTAGCGTCTCAATTTTATTTTGGTTTACCACTTAGAGAATTGAGTATAGCGCAACAGGCTTTCCTTGTCGGACTCGTTCAAGGTCCTAGCTTATACAATCCTTGGAGAAATCCTGAAAGTGCATTAAAACGCCGTAATGTTGTTCTAAACAATATGTTAGTCATGGGATATTTGACTGAAGAGCAATATGAAACTGAGTCAGCTAAACCTTTAAACGTGATTAAAAAACCGACTTTAGGCCCAGCTCGCTTCCCTGATTTCCTAGACATCGTTCGTCGTCAACTCAAAACAGAATACCAAGAAAGCGATTTAACGAAACAAGGTCTTCGAATTTTCACCACATTAGATCCAATCGCACAAATCAAAGTACAAAAATCATTTACAGATTCAGTATCAAGACTGTCTAAGACCAATCCTGCACGCTTGAAAGAGCTTCAAGGCGCGGTATTAGTTTCTCACCCTGAAAATGGTGAATTGATTGCAGCCGTAGGTTCAGTATCTGACTTCACAGGTTTTAACCGCGCAGTTGATGCAAAACGTCAGGTAGGCTCATTATTAAAACCTGTTATTTTCCTAACTGCTTTGGAATCTGGTCGTTATAACTGGGCGACGGCAATCGAAGACTCGCCAATTAGTGTGCCAGTCGATCGCAATCAGACTTGGACACCCAAAAATTATAGCGGAACTTCGTATGGTTACGTCCCAATGGTTCAAGCTTTAGCCAATTCGTATAACCTATCTACAGTTCGCTTAGGACAAGAATTTGGACTTTCTTCATTTACCAATCATTTAATGAAGTTTGGCGTGACTTCACCTATTCCAAATTACCCATCGATTTTCTTAGGGGCTGTTGAAATGTCGCCTATGGAAATCATGAATATTTATGGCAACTTTGCAACTGGAGGGTTTAAATATCCTACAAAATCTATCCGAACAGTTGTTGATACCAATGGTCAGCTCATTAATCGCTATAGTTTAAATGTTCAACAAACGATCGACCCATCGGCTGCTTATATTTTAAATTACGGATTACAACGTGTGATGTCGGCAGGTACAGGACGTGCTGCTTATAACGGCCTCGCTCCGAATCTAAATCTAGCGGGTAAATCAGGTACGACCAATGATACAAGAGATTCTTGGTTCGCGGGGTATTCAGGTAATCATTTGGCAGTTGTCTGGCTTGGATTAGATGACAATAAAGTCACAGGCTTAACGGGCTCATCTGGCGCTTTACCCGTGTGGACCAACGTAATGAAGCAACTGAAGCAAAAACCAGTCAATTTACGTCAACCTGATGAGGTACAATGGCATTGGATTGACTCAAATAGCGGCGAGCTTTCAGCACAAGGTTGTCAAGGTGCGCTCTATGTACCGATACTTAAATATACTGTTCCTCGTCGCGCAACAGCATGTGGCTTACCACACTACCAAGTAGAGCCGACTTACGTTCCTGAAACGAATGCAGAAGAAATTCCAGCAGAAGACAGCATCGACCAATATATTCGTGAGAGCGAAACAGAAATGGAACGGGATTTAAATACGAATGCCACTCGAGTACTTTCGAGTGGAAGTTATAATCCTTAAAATAAGTTTAGGAGGAGTTAAGGTTAATGAAAAAACTGAATTTTAGCGTACTATTCGCCAGCATATTACTCTTAGGCGGTTGCCAAACTTTAACCTCCCCTCAAAACTCACAACCGTCTCAGAAACCTAAACAACCTGAGACTAAAACAACACCATCTCAAAAAGATGCCGATGGTATTAAAATTACGCCTTATGATCGACCCGAGATTAAACGGGAACAATTACAAATTGTTATTCCTGAACAGAAAAGCTCAACTCAAAAATTCGATGATGGCCGCCAACTTCCCGCATTTAAAAATCTAATGCAACAAACCCATCATGCATTTCGTCAAGCAAAATGGAGTGAAGCTGAGAAAGCCGCACTCCAAGCACAAAGACTTGCCCCTCAATCTGCAGAGACCTATATGTATCTCGCGATGATTGCCAATCAAAAAAATGAGGCAAAAAATGCTGAATCGTTGGCAAAACGAGGTCTCAGTTATGCTCAAACAGCAACGATGAAGCGACAACTTTGGCAAATTATTTTGAAATCAGGTCAACTCCAAAAAAATCAAAAACTCATCCAAGAAGCACAAAACCAAATCAAGAAATTTTGATTTAAGCATGAGTTTTACTTTTTAATGCCTTTAAAAAGCACGAATACCAGCAATTCCATAAGCTCCATGTTGTATGGCCTGATCTAATAATTCAGGCTTCATACCGCCTAGCGCATAAACTGGTATATGTATATCT
Source organism: Acinetobacter sp. ANC_7654 (assembly GCF_056779855.1). Lineage (NCBI taxonomy): Bacteria > Pseudomonadati > Pseudomonadota > Gammaproteobacteria > Moraxellales > Moraxellaceae > Acinetobacter > Acinetobacter sp. ANC_7654. The sequence continues at coordinate 182,834 of NZ_JBWYIR010000005.1, forward strand.
TTTGATAACAATTCAAACTGCGTCCAACCTAAGGGTGCTTGCTGAGGATGCGATGTTGTACACAGTACTGGACTTAAAAATATTGCATCAAAACCTAACGCTACAGCTCGACTGACACTAGAATGGTCATGACAGGATGCGATGCGTTTAATGCCCTTCCATTCCTCCATAAATGAATCAGAATTTAATTGCATCAATTGATCATGTTTAAATTGTACGGCAAATACTTTTTTCTGATTTGATTCTGATAATCCTATCCACACATCACGATTGATAATGAGCTGATCCAGTTGATTCTTCTGGTTGAGATGCAGCGCAAAATCTAAAGCATTTTTAGTTCTCAAATAGCTAACTCGATTAAGATCAATGATTGTATCGAGACGATCTATATTTTTTATTGCAATTTTATTCGGCCAGAGTAGTCGTTTAACAATGGCATCATTAGCTTTAGGAAAATTCAAAATGGTTAGTGCTGAACGATCATGCCATGTCCAAGGACTTTGAATATGATCTAGTAGAGACTGATCAACATAAGCCTGATAAATGTGTAATTTTACGATTAGATCTTCATATTCATGCGTAATAATATCGAATAAATAGACATGATCTAGAAAAATTCCCACCTCTTCTTGAACTTCACGCTTGCAAGCTTGTTCAGGAGTTTCACCTAACTCCACTTTTCCTCCAGGAAACTCAGCTTTATCCCCCTGATGTAAAGAGACTTCTCTCCATCCTACAAGAACTTGATTTTTGTGGAATAACAACGCTATAGAAACATTAAGTGTTTTTTTTGACATGATTTTCTTTCAAAAAATGAGTGCTTAATTGTAAGCATTTTATGTTTTTTTATAAATGAGAAAAAATATCGTTGACAGCTCTATTCGATAATGATTATCATTTAAATCGTTCACCACATACCACGGAGTCCAAGGAATGAACGCACCATTTAGCTTATTTACACGTAATAACGAAAACCACCAAGCATTACCAATGCTTCACTCAAATAATCTATTTGCTCTAGGCAGAGAAATTCGCATCATGCATGCAGGAGAAGAATATCGCCTTCGTCTCACACGAAATAATCGACTCATTTTGACAAAATAAAAATTCTAAAATTTGATAATAATAATCGTGGAACTAAGCAGTATGAATCAGCCCATACTGCTTCTTTAATTTTATTTCTTCAACTTTATAGACAATCGGTTTTAATGAAATTTTATTTCAACTTTTAAACCACCTAACTCTGATTTCTTAAATACAATCTCGGCTTGATGTAATTCGACAATTTTACGGCAAATTGATAATCCTAATCCTGAGCCCGTTGTACGTGTGCCTAACTGACGATAAAATCTTTCTCCCAGCCGATCAATCACTGTTTGCTCAATGCCGTGACCTTCATTTTCAATCACAAATAGAATTTCATTATTATTTTGTTTGATTAAAATATCAACGATTCCATTCTGTGGCGTATAGCGGATTGCATTATCGACTAAATTTCGAATGCAGCTAAACATTAACTCAGGATTTGCCTTAATCGCATGATTTCCTAACTCAGTTTTAAACTGAATATTTTTTTCTTGGCTCAAAGGTTGTACTGAATGTAAAACCTCTTTCGTCAAACGGTCTAAATCTATGGACTGTATCGGTACATCTTGCGTTGAAGACGGATCAAGTCTAGCCAACAAAAGTAAATTTTCTAAAATATTTGAGCCCCTACTCACATCTTTTAGAATCTGCTCTAAGTCTTGTGACAAATCCTCATGATCAGACTGGTATTTTCGTTTTAAAAGTTGTAACCGCATTTGAATCGCAGAAAGTGGCGACCTTAATTCATGGGATGCATCAGCTGTAAAACGTTGTTCCGCAGTAATTGCCCGATCTAAACGCTCCATCATTTGGTTTATTTGACTCACAATAGGTTGCAGTTCTTTTAGTTCTGGTTTTGAAGGTGTAATCGGTGATAAATCCTTAACAGTCTTTTGGGAAATTAATTTTGAAAGTTGGTGAATAGATCTAAACTGACGTCGTATAATAAAGTGTAGAATAAACCATTGAATGCCCCATAAAATAATGAGAACACCACCGTAGCCCAGCAAACTTTTGAATAACTGATCAACACGCGCTGACATGGGTTGAAGCATAGTTAGAATTTGCTGATCACTTTGCTCACTGTAATAACGAAATAATCGTCCTTCTAGCCAAACAAAACCAAAGTGATCATTCTGAAAAAACACCTTGGAACCAATTTGATTGAAAGCAAGGTCTTGGGATTCAATCAAAATAAGTTCATCGAGCTTTAATTCATATTTGATATCAAATTGTTCACTTAAATCATCTAACTCATTTCCCACATGACTTGAAATATCACTGACCAAAATCAAATCGGCGATTTCATCCATCATATTGTCATGGGTCTGCATGTTTTGGTAAAGCGAGATCACCAATAAAAGAATTAATGCGATAACGCCCGCCAACATCGAACTGAGCATTGAAGACTTAACAAGACGATTTTGTAAAGAAATAGGGTGCTGATGCAACGCTGTTCTACCTTAAGCCTGATCTAAATTCATTCTATAACCTAATCCGCGAATCGTTTTAATCATGGTTGAGCCTATTTTTTTCCGAATCTGATAAATAAAAACTTCAACTGCATTACTTTCGATTTCATCACCCCAAGCATATAAGGACTCTTCTAGTTGTTCACGTGTCACAACACGTTCAGGATGTTGCATCAACTTATATAAAATTTGGTACTCTTTCGCTGTGAGATTGACAATTTCTGAATTCAATTTAACAACTTTGGTTTGGGGGTCCAAACTCACGGATCCATACATTAGGATTTGAGACGTGCCTTTGTGCTGAGTACGTAATTGTGCTCTCACTCTCGCCGAGAGCTCATCTAAACTGAATGGTTTAACTAGATAATCATTAGCCCCCAAATCAAGTCCTCCAACACGATCTTGGATACTGTCTTGGGCTGTAATAAAAATAACTGGTGTATTGTGTTGGTGTTTTCTTAAATGTGTCAGAATGTCATCACCAGTTGCTTTCGGTAATCCACGATCAAGTAATAAACAATCATATTGATGCTGCTCAATTGCTAATATCGCATGATCTCCACGCTCGACCCAATCAACACTATATCCATCCATTTCTAACCAAGCTTTGATACTTTCAGCTTGTGACACATCATCTTCTGCTAACAATATACGCATGTCTCTCTTCACTAAGCCACAATTCATTCACTATAAAGTTTTTCAAAAAAAGATGCATAAAAAAACCACATTTCTGGAGAATGTGGTTTTTTGGTTTGAGTACTTAAAAGCCATAAATCAAATACTCAATTCAGTAGATAGCTCATTAAAATTGAACTTGATCTACATCAATTTCTACACGCTTAGCAGGCTTATAATCAATATCCACTTCACCAATTAATACAACAGGTGTTTTTGCAGAGATTGGTTTACCTTGCCAAAGTTCATCATCAATATCCACAGTGATCACACCCGTGCTATCGCGGAATTGATATTTTTCATCACCAGTTGCCTTAACAATATAGCCTTTTAATTTCACTGGGGTATCATCTTTGGCAGTTAAAGCATTTTTAACAGTCGTAATTGCTTGTGGTGCAATGGCTGCATGATTAACAGCACTTTGGTTCACTGCCGTATTAGCCATTGCAAATGTAGTTGCACCGACTAAAACTGTCGCGATTAAAGCTTGATTTAAAACTTTCATTTTCTATACCTTTTCATGTGATGTTTGTTTCGATGAAGCTATTAAAACAAACAAAGCTGAAGCGAATCTTAAGAAATATGAATATTTATTAATCTTTGACAATTAACTTAGTGGTACGACTCTTAGTACCTCTTCTAATGTCGTTACCCCTTCAAGGACTTTTCGAGCACCCGCAATACGCAACGGCTCTACACCTTCTTTTTTTGCGTGAGCACGTAATTCATCTAAATTAAGATTAGCACTGATTTTTTGTTTTGTTTCTAGAGACACAGGCATAAACTCATATATACCCACCCGACCCTTATACCCTGTGTGACGACAATGTTCACAACCTTTGGCATGATACACTTGAGCAGGCATCTTCACTAAATACCCATAGGTCAGATGTTCCCATTCTTGAGCATTAATTTCCCGTTTTTCTTTACAATGAGAACATAATTTTCTGACTAACCTTTGCGCCAATACCCCTAAGATTGTTGCCGCTGTTAAAAATGGCTGCACCCCTAGATCATGTAAACGAGTCAAGCTTGAAGGTGCATCGTTTGTATGAAGTGTTGAAAGTACGAGATGACCTGTTAACGCAGCTTGAATCGCCATATTCGCTGTATCTTGGTCTCGGATTTCCCCTACCATGATAATGTCTGGATCTTGGCGCATGAGGGCACGTACACCATCGGCAAAATGAAGATCAATTGCAGGGTTTACCTGCATCTGATTAAAGCTCGGCTCTATCATCTCGATAGGATCTTCAATCGTACAAACATTTAATTGCTCAGTCGCAAGTTGTTTCATTGATGAATACAGGGTTGTGGTTTTACCTGAACCAGTTGGACCTGTCACTAAAATGATGCCGTGACTATTTTTGGTAATGGCATTCCATTGTTCTAGCAGTTTTCCTTCAAAACCCAGTTGTTGGAAACTCCTCACTAATACTTCAGGATCAAAAATTCGCATTACCATTTTTTCGCCTGCTGCAGTAGGCAGAGTTGATAAACGCAGTTCAGTTTCTTGACCCTTAGGTGTACGCGTTTTTAAACGCCCATCCTGAGGACGTCGTTTTTCTGCAACGTTCATACGACCCAGAATTTTAATACGAGAAATTACTGCCGTGAGTGTATTGCTAGGCATGTTATAAATCGTATGCAGCACACCATCGATACGGAATCTAACACGTCCTTTCTCCGCACGAGGCTCAAGATGAATATCACTCGCACCCTGTTCAAAGGCAAATTGAAGCAACCAGTCGACTAATTTTACGATGTGCTGATCGTTGGCATCAGGATTTTGACTATCACCCAATTGTAAAAGGGATTCAACACCTCGGCTCTGTCGGTCGTAAGCTCCTGAATATTGAGAAGAGTTTACTGCTCGGCTCACTTGATAATATTCAATCAAGTAACGTTGTAACTGCTCTGGATTCAGTAAAACCTTAACAATTTTTTTAGGACTTAAACTCTTTTCTAAATTCTTAACCCAATCATCCAAGAATGGTTGATCTGTACCAATTAAGATCTGATCAGGATGCACCTCCACAGCAAGAATTTTATTTTTGAATGCATATTCTTGTGACATGACCTGAGTCAGTGCTGCAACATCTACTTTAAGCGGGTCGATCACATAATATTGGAGTTGTGTTTTTAATGCTAACCACTCACATAAGCGTTGCAATGTTAACTTATGTTGAGGTTGAACTTGATCTACCAATTCAAAATGAGCAATCCACTGCAATGGATGCCATTTAAATTGATCTTTTTGGCGGTGTCGGGTTTGTATGAGCAACTTATCTCGCTCTAAAATACGACCATCTTTTAGTAGTTGTTCTAAACACCATGTTGTATCAATTTCAAAATTAAAATTCATTCAAATTGCCCCATTCCTTGAGCCCAACTATAGCAAATTCTTTATTCAACATTAGCCTTTAGCCTATTCAGAATTTACAATTAAATTCATTAGATCAAATTCAGCTTTAAATACATCAGTCCAACAATTTATTCGTTTGCACAAAGTTCCAGTGCAACGATCTCAACCTCAGTATCCACTTTAAATTTGACATTTAAGAGGCCGAAACTTAGCCCATAAATTCGCTCAGGATCATTTTGATAAGATGGTCTTGGATCAAATGACAAAACTTGTTCCAATTCCTTTATTAAACTTTCAGCGACACATTGTTGATCCAACAGTTGATTTCGCTGAGTTTCAGCAGTTTTTGACCAAACAACTTTTTTTTGAATTGGCTTATCCTGTGCATAACCGCTCGTCGCCTCAACCACGGCATCAGAATATTGAATATATGGTTTGATATCGATAACGGGTGTTCCATCTAGTAAATCACTGCCAGACACATACAATCTCAAAGAATCACCTTCTTTAAAAAGTTTTTTGAATTGTACGACTGACATACCGATAGGTGCTGGACGGTACATGCTTCTTGTCGCAAAGACCCCCATTTTTTTATTTCCACCTAAACGTGGTGGTCTGACTTGTGGCTTAAATTTTTGATTATTCTGATTTTTATTATCGTGAAACTGCCAAATCAGCCATAAGTGACTGAAATCATGTATACCTTCAAAAGCCAATTCATCATTATATGGCGCCAATAGTTCAATATAACTTTCAACATTTACTAAATTTGGCTGACGTGGAATACCAAACTTTTCTTTGTAGGGAGATCTCATTATACCAATCACAGGTAAAGTCAGCTCATTCATAATCACTTTTTTTGATAAGCTCAATTAAATATATTCAGTTTATCGAGAATGGTTTTAGTTTAGAATAGCAAGCTGTTCTAATTTGATAATTTATTGAGACCTTTAATGGCTGCTTTTAACGTCGAAAAGATTACTCACGTACACCACTGGAATGACACATTATTCAGTTTTAAAACGACTCGCGATACAGCATTGCGTTTTAAAAATGGTCAATTTGTGATGATTGGTTTAGAAGTCAATGGCAAGCCTTTAATGCGTGCATATTCGATTGCTAGCGCGAACTATGAAGAAGAACTTGAGTTTTTCTCTATTAAAGTTCCAGATGGTCCTTTGACATCAATCCTACAAAAAGTAAAAGTTGGTGATGAAATTTTAGTTTCTAAAAAACCGACTGGTACACTTGTTCTTGATGATTTAAATCCTGGTAAAAACTTGTATCTTTTATCATCAGGTACTGGTTTAGCTCCTTTCCTTTCGACTATCCGTGATCCAGAAACTTATGAGCGTTTCGAGAAAATCATCGTTGTACACGGTACACGTTATATCTCAGAGTTGGCGTATCAAGACCTTATTCAAAATGAAATTCCAAACCATGAGTTCTTTGGGGAACTTGGTGCGAAAGAAAAGTTAATTTATTACCCAACAGTTACACGTGAAGACTTCCATACTCAAGGTCGTGTTACAACTGCGATTGAAACTGGTGCTCTTTTCGAGAAAATCGGCTTACCTCGTTTTAATCCTGAAACTGACCGTGCAATGTTATGTGGTTCTCCTGCATTCCTTGACGATGTAGCTGCACTTCTTGACCAACATGGCTTAAAAGAATCTCCACGTATGGGTGTTCTTGGTGATTATGTGATTGAACGTGCGTTTGTTGAAAAATAAAATTACGTACAATAAAAAAACCGAGCTTTTTTGCTCGGTTTTTTTATTGAGTGTTATATTTACCCTATTATTTAAATCGATTTTATCTTGATTTAACTCTGTAGTAACTTTATTCAGTGTAGAGGTCAACAAATATTGGACATAGTTTTAAGTTTTTGTTCAGCCTCACAAGGGCTGATGCCATCATTAAATTGATGTCGTCGAATCTGATTGTAATATTTCATCAGATACAGACCGATATCTAGCTTTGCTTCTTCAATTGAGTGATATCCGAGTTTAGGAATCCATTCAGTCTTAAGGCTCCTGAAGATTCGTTCTGTTGGAGCATTATCCCAACAGTTACCTTTTCGGCTCATACTTTGTCGCATGTCATAATGCTCTAACCTCTGTCGAACGAGATGACTTTTATATTGGCTACCTGAGAAGCATTGCTTCGCAAGAGAATGAAAGATGACACCAACAGGCTTTCCTCTACAATGCCATGCTTCATCTAAAGCCTTAATCACTAAATGCTGATCTGCTTTTGCTGATATAGACCAACCAATGATTCAACGTGCATATAAATTAAGAACGATAGCAAGGTAAGCCCATGTTTTACCTGTCCAAATATATGTAATATCGCTGCTCCAAGCATGGTTAGGTTGAGCAGGTTTAAATTGCCTATTTAATGTATTTGGGGCAACAGGAATATCATCAACATTGCTTTGATACTTGTGCCTCTTACGCTGTTTGGAAACAAGCCCCAATTCACGCATCAACTTACGTACCAAATAGCGCCCAACACTAATACCTTGATTCAGTAGCATTGATCGAATTCCACGACTGCCGAGAGAGCAACGACTCTGTCTAAAAAGACTCTTGATCATCACTTTAAGCTTGATGCGATCTGGATTCGAACTTTTACTTTTTGAACAGTAATGGTAGTAACTTGAACAAAGTACACCAAAGGCGTGACATAATAATTTAACAGAGCTTAGCTTTCTTAATTGATCGATCAACACATATGTTTGAATTCGTCTGACATTAAGAGAGCTGTAGCCTTTTTTAGAATAATCTTCTCCTGTTCGAGTTGATGAATACGAGCTTTAAGTTGCTGTATTTCTCTTTGCTCGGGAGTTAAAGCAGTGGCTGTTGGAGCTTGACCTGTACGTTCCAGTTGAAGTTGATCGACCAAACGTTTTAATGCTGTTTGTCCAACATCTAAAGCACGACAGGCTTGAGAAATTGAATAGCCTTGATCAAGCACAAGGCTAGCTGCCTCTAATTTGAATTCTGGAGTGAATGTTCGTCTTGTTTTCATTGAGCACCTCTTTGGTGAATACATTATCACCTAATTTAGTGTCCAACTTTATTAAACCACTACATGCGGTAGATTTCGTGTGTAGGCTTCTTCATTTGAAAATTATATGGCTGAAGAAGCCCTTAAGAATAGCTTTGTGCAACAAAGCCATTCATTAGTACAAAAAATCTTCAAAGGGTGGGTTTAATATAAACGGCGCAGAGAATGGTGTGCGATTATCAAATCATAGGGGGCCACATCAATATTACAGTATAAGGATTGAAAATTATTTGAATAACGTAAATCGTACCTATCCAAATATGACGAATGAAGAGGCAGCAAAGTACCTTGTTAACTTTAATCGTGAAATGAGAGTAACTTTGAGAAATATGGATAAGAAAGGGACAAGACTGGAGTAAGCGTAATGGCATTATATGATATTGAGAAATATGATGACTCTTTAACTTTTAGTAGTGATCATGTCGGTAGGTTGGATCAAGGCAGTGATGAGTTATCTTCTGATTGTAAAAAAGCTATACATATGTTTTTCGAAGAATTCTCGCAAGTAATCACATTGCTTGATTGGGATTATATAGCGATTGAGTTCTGGTTTGATGCGGGGCATTTATATTTATTTCCAGAAAAAATTGTTGACAAAACAATTGATTTTACTGATTTAGGGGCGACCGAAAGACTTGATCCTTATTTCACTCTTTGTCTTACATCGTATCTAAAGAAATTTGATGCCTTTGTTGAACATGATTATGGTAAGTTCTCTGATAATGAGCTTGAAGAATGGTATTTAGAAAATTGTAAAGAGGTTTTTGGCAGTGTTAGTCTTGCATTAAGTGATAGTACCCTTTCCAATTTTATTCTAAATGCCTTAAATAGGAAGCAAATTGTTTTTCGTTATTTTGGAACTTCTAGAAAAATTGAGTATGGAGAAAAAACTATTGCTTTGATAATGTGATACATATTGTAGATTTTTTACCATTGCAGGGGGAGAGAGGACGATGCTAATTTATTTTTTTCTTTAAAGCATCAATATCAATATTTTCAAACATAACTTTTCTCTGCAGTTGAATTCTTAAATAGATCTCTTTCATAAATCAAAAAACGATCTATCCCTTGCTGACTATTTGTACCGAATAATTTTAAATATTCATGCATAATGTGCGAATGAAATACATCGACTCAAAGAAGCTTTCTGAAACACAGTTTAAGCGATATACAGGCATCTCATGGTCAACCTTTGATTTAATGACTGAACAGCTAAAAATGCTTGTACCTGCTAAAGGTAGACCATCTAAGTTAAGTGTAGAAGATCAAATCCTTCTGTGCTTAAGTTATTGGCGTGAATATCGAACATTGTTTCATGTCGCAACGAGTTATGGTGTGTCAGAGCCTACTGCTTCAAGAATCGTCCGCCACGTAGAGGATTGCCTGATCAAGTCCAATCTATTTAATTTACCCAAGAGTTTGCCTGAAGGCGAAGGTATCGACTGGAATGTGGTGATCGTAGATGCCACAGAAATTCTAATACAAAGACCTAAAAAAAACAGAAGAAAAGCTATGGTGGTAAGAAGAAGGCACATACTTTTAAAGTAGAAGCCATTATCCATTATAGAACACAGCAAGTTCTGAGTTTATGCACGAGTCGTGGTGCTGTACATGATTTCGAGCTTTTCAAACGTAACCTGAATCAAATTCTTAAAGGGTCTTTTATCCTTTCAGATAAAGGCTATCAAGGGATTTATACGGTGTATCCAAATAGTCTATTGCCATTAAAAGCAAAAAAGCGCTGTAAACTACATCCTGTAGCTAAAACTTTATAACCAAGAAATCAATAAAAGAAGAATTGGGATTGAGCATGTATTTGGGACTTTGAAGACCTTCAAAATCCTTGCTGAGCGATATCGCAACCGTGGCAAAAGATTGGGATTAAGATTCAGTTTAATCGCAGGGATTTATAATTTAGAACTGAGTAAAAAATGATTTATGAAAGAACCCTAATTTAAAATATATTCCATCACTATTTCTTATCAATATAATTTGCTATTATCTCAATTAAAAAAACTCCTAAGCTAATTATTAACCCTACTCCAATACTTATAGCTAGTGCTAGCCCAATAGAACTGTCTTTACCATTTGATAGATCTGAGAAGACCATCAATAAAAACATAACTACAGCAATAATAATACCTCGTATAATAATATTAATAATCGGATGTTCTGTAGCTTTGAAATTCGCTATAAATACTCCCATGATTATTTCCACTAAAATTGTTAACATTACTTCACCTTATTTATTAGTTGATTTTTCTTTTTCAGTTGCAGCTTTAACTGCTCTTGAACCAGCTTGCCCCATGACTTGCTCATTCGCAAAAATAACCATGCCTGAAGCATTATTCTTAACAAACTTCCCTATATTTGGGGTATGCCACACTTTTCCAACCAACTTGCCCAAAACCAGCTGCTGCTGATGTTGTAGCTCCCCATCCACTCGTTACAGCACTAACGGCAGCGACTCCTCCAGTACGTACAAGATTAATATCTTTAACGCATCTACAAGTATATGCTTGGATACCAGCATCCATACCGCCACCTACTAACGCTGAAGTACCTGCTGCTTTAGCTACTGTAGCCGCAGTTAAACCTGCACCTTCTAATTGTGCTCCAGTACCAATAAGCGGTGCTACTTTCTGGGCAATTGGTGCAGCCACTCTACCTACAACTGGTGCAGCAGCAGATCCAGCTGCCGCAGTTCCTGCCACAACATAAGGTCCATAGCCTGCTACAGATGCTGCCGCCAAGTTATTATTACGTATTACACCTAATGATCTTAAAGTACGAGCATCCTCGGGTTTTCTAGCAAACCCAGACATTGTATTTGGGAATAGAAAGCCAATACCTAATCCCGATTTTTTTCCTTCTTCTGGCTGCAAGCCCATTGGATCAACCCACTGATTCGGATCACTTACATAAGCCGACGTGTTCATACCACCAAATAACCCTATCGGGTCTTTACTGATATAACGTGCACTATACGGTTCATAGTATCTGTAACGGTTGTAATGTAATCCTGTTTCCTCATCGTAATATTGCCCTTGGAAACGGATATCACTTTGTTCTAATGGGTTCTCTTGGTGCTTCACTTTGATCTGTTGTGTTTGTCCCCATGTATTCAGTGTTAACTCCCAGATACATTCACCTTGCTCATTACTTAAAGCTTAAGGTGTACCAACTTGGTCACAGTGGTAGAACGCAATCTGTTCTAACTCTGTTGGACTCTTCCTTGAGTCTGTTCTCCACACTGGATCTTTA
>NZ_JBWYIR010000006.1:0-188719 GCF_056779855.1 Acinetobacter sp. ANC_7654
GTTCAGTTGTACCTGTGATTTCTGGTGTTGTATCGTTTGTATCCGCAATTGGATCAATCGTTACATCGGTATCAGATGGTGCAGTTGTATCAACTTTAAATGAGCCATTAGATGTCGCTTCACCAACGTTACCAGCTTTATCTTTCGCTTCAGCTTTAACTGTATATTCACCTTCTGGTAGTGCTTCAGTCGGTGTATACGACCAGTTACCTTCAGGATCTACAGTCGCATCACCTGTTGCTACAGGGTTGCCATCTTTGTCTAAGATTTCAACTTTTACTGTTGCGCCTGGTTCAGTCTTACCATTAATTTCAGGAGTTGTATCACTAGTATCTTCTAGAGGATCGATTGTAATTTCCGGATCGATTGTATCAACTTCAACCGTAGTTTTAGCAGGTTGACTTACATTTCCTACCGCATCACGAGCTGAAGCCTCGACACTATATGTACCATCTGGTAACGCTTTAGATGGCTTATATGTCCAGCTACCATCGGCTGCAACATTCACAACTGCAGATTGAACAACCTTGCCAGCCGCATCCTTGATTTCAACACGTACTTGTGTTGCACCATCTTCAGTTTTACCTTTAAAGGTAGGCGCATCAATGTTCGTAAGTGGTAACTCTTCAATCGTTACTTTAGGTGGAGTAATATCCACAGTAAAGCTTGAAGTAGCGACTTTACTATTACCAGCCGCGTCATATGCTGTTGCTTCTAGTTTATAGTCACCTTCAGCTAATGTTACAGGTGATTTAAACTGCCATTTACCGTTGGTCACTGTAGCAGGACCTTCTGCGATAATCTTACCTGAACTATCGCGAATCACTACTTTTACGCTCTCACTATCTTTAGTGGTTCCCGTAAATGTAGGAGTTTGATTTTTAGTTGTAGTCACTGGATTATTCTCCGATTCCGAAAGAGTATTTGCGATTGCAGCGATTGCAAAAGTTGATTGATTCGTTGCTGTATCCCAACCCTCAGGTTCAGGATCAGTAGGGATTGGATCGATGTCTATGTCTGGAGGAGTTAAGTCAACATTGAATTCCTGTTTTTCTTCTTCACCTTTATTTCCTGATTTATCAATAGGCGTTACGATAACTTCGTATTTACCTTCATCAAGGTTTTTCTCAGGTGTATATTCCCATTTGCCATCTTTATCAACAGGAACAGTTTCTTTATCAACCACGTTCCCATCTTTATCTTTAATTTCTATTTCAACATTAGATTCTGGCTCACCTTCACCTGATAATTTAGGTGTTTCTGAGTTTGTTTCACCCTTATTTCCAATTTCATCAATAGTGATGTCTGATGGTGGGACAGTATCAAGCGTGATTGTCTTAATCGGTGATTTATCACTTTCTTGACCACTTACAGTTTGTGTGACAGAAAGCTCATAGATACCATCTTTTAAATCTTGATCAGGTGTAAAACTCCAATCACCATTAGACAATGCAACCGTCTCACCAATTAGTTCATCGCCATTATAGATTTTGATGATTGCACCAGGTTGAGCTCCAGAACCTTTGATTTCTGGACGAGCATCATTTGTTACACCACCATCAGCAACTTCACCGATATGCTCTGGCACATCATCAATGACGATTGGTGCATTTAATAATGCACTTGGCTTTGGCTGAGGCGTAGGATTAGAGTCAGAACCATTATCTGCGACTGCTGCAATTGCACCAGCTGCACCAGCACCAATTAACCAAGGGAGAATACCACCGATAAAATCATCGGAATAAAGAAGAGGTTCGATTTCTTCGATTGGGTAATACAGAATTGTTTCTGCAATTGAGCCATCTTCATTGGTAAATTTAACCCAATAAAGTTGACCACTTTCATCTTGGAATACGAGGCTGTTATCAGCAAATGAAGGATTGAAATAGTTTTCAATCACAATCACTTCACCATTACGCAAATTGATTAGAGCATTATTATTATCACGAGTGATTGAAGCTACATCATCTTTAGATACTTGAACGACAACTACAGAGTTTTCGTTAAGCCCCACTTGACTAGAGTTGACATTCTCTAATACCTGATGACTCTCTTTAGATATTACGGAGATATTAGCCATGGTAAATTCTCACTTATAAATTTTATTTTTATCGATCTTTCTACATCTAAGATACAAAAAAGATAGACACTATTATCTATAAGTGAGATTTATATCACATTTTTAAGATTTAATGCGAATAGATTTTGCGTCTTTTATCAGCTTTTTGTAACCGCTCATCCACAATCAAAATATATCTTTTATTTACAAATACTTATGACATAAGAATTAATATTTTTACTTACTTTTAGGATATTTCAGGTCACCAAATTTCAAAGGCTTACTTATCATAATTTCTGCTATATTTAGCTTAACTACATACGGTAACTTGCTCACCTAACATTTTAATGTTAGTAAACTAGTATACTTTTCATTTTATATTGAAAATTAATACTTACTTTTTAGTAAGTTAAGAAATAAAATTTGCTTTAAATATGATGTAATTTTCACATTTTAATTTTATATTTCATCGATAAAATTCTGCGTAACTGAATAAAATATTTAAACAATATCACTGTTATCTTCTGCATTGATCATGCTTAATTCATAAAAAAAAGAGCAAGCACTATCATGCTTGCTTCAATTAAATATAATTTTTTTAGAAATTTTCTGGATTTTCTAACTTCTTCACCTCTTCAGCTTTAGCGGGATGATGGACGATTGCCACACCATCATCAGAAGTCCGATCTAATATCACTTCAGGATTATAAATCGTAATAATCTCATTACCTTTACTATCTTCACCAACAATATATTTAAATCCTTTACGATTAAGCTTATTACATAATCGCTGATATATTCCCTTTAAGCCCTCTTTTTCCTCATTAGGGTTGTAATAGAAAGCATTCATGACTGCTGGCAAACCTAAACCACATACTACGCCCGATAATAAAACAACAATAAAAGTATAACCAATCAAGATACTACTGTATTGCCTTAACTCTGGGACATTAGCAACCGCAAGAATTAGAGCCAATGAAATCCCCCCTCTTACTCCCCCCCATGATAAAATTGCTAGGCTACCGTTATAGCTTTTCTTACGAAACGATGGGAAGAATGCAAAAGCCAGAAAGTTCGCAGCAAAACGTGAAATATGTAAAATTACAAATGCGATAATACCGCCAAGTATCATGCTGGCATTAAGATCAAGAATAAACAGCTCTAAACCAATTAAAGTAAATAAAAAAGAATTAATGATACCTTCAACTGTATGCCAAAAGTGATTTACTTCTTGGATTTCACGATTTTGTAAAATTTCTTTCCATTTATTACCAACAATAAGTCCACCAATCACACATGCGATTGGTGCTGATGCATGAGCAAATAAAGCAACCAAATATGAACCACAAGCCAGTAAAGCTGTCGTTAGGATTAATGATTCCATTTCATGCTTCCCGCGAAGCAATCGTAAAATCCCCCAACCAAATACCAAACCAATAATTACAGCTACCACAATTTCATAAAGGAGTGTTTGTAGTGTCAGCAACAGACTAAAATGCTCGCCTTCAAGCACATTCAACAATGTCATAAATACAGCGATACACATTGCATCATTGAACAGTGATTCACCCTCCAATTTCACCATTAAATGATGTGGTGCACGTACAGAACTGAGTACCCCTTTGATTCCGATTGGATCTGTAGCCCCTAAAGCAGAACCGAGTAATAAAAGTACGAGTATTGGTACAGGGTTACCAATCAAATATTGAAATCCAAATAATAATCCACCAAACAATGCTGCACACAAAACCAGAGCAATAGTGGCAAGAATACTAATTGGCTTCCAATACACTTTTAGATCAGACACTTTAAATTTCAATGCCGACGATGTAAGAATGAAGCAAATAACACCATTTACGAGAAAATCATAAAAATCAATATGACGGACTGCTTCTTCAATATTTGCCAAATTAATGGTGATAAAACGATTATCCCCTAATAAATTGGCAGCCCATTGCAGAATAAAGACAAAAATTGCTGAAACAATTGGCACCCCTATCGCTTGGGGAAAACCTAGAATTCGTTTATTGAATATGGTTGTGGCAATTGAGAGGGCAAAAACCACTGTAAATACTTGGAGAAAAAAAAAGTTGCCCATTTTGCACTCTATGATATGTTTTATTTAAATGAGATCATTTAAATTTTAAATGAAAAAACTATAGCCATTTATTTATTTTATATAAAGAATGTTTACTCGCAATCCCTTTTTTTTAAAGATGTGTAGCCTTCCTAATAAATTATTCCATTAGCAGGCTACATGTATTAACTTTGCAAAAAAATCAATCGATTCTGCTTGGTAGATTTAGATTGAGGTATTGAATGTATCACATTGGTTCACATCACCTGTTTTCATGCCACGATCGAACCAATACATTCTTTGTTGGCTTGTGCCGTGGGTAAAGCTATCAGGAACCACATGTCCTCTAGCCTTTTTCTGAAGATAATCATCACCAATCTTATGCGCCGCATCCATTGCCTCTTCAACATCACCTTGCTCCAAGAATTGAGTTCGTTGATGTGTATCTTTTGCCCACACACCAGCTAGACAATCAGCTTGCAATTCCAAACGGACTGATAATTGGTTCCCTTGAGCTTCAGTAGCTCGTTGTCTAGCTTGTTGGACTTGAGTTGAAATACCTAAAAGATTTTGAATATGATGTCCGACTTCATGCGCAATCACATAAGCTTGTGCAAAGTCACCAGCAGCATTTTGTGTAGATAATTCTGATTGATTTCGTTCACCCGATATACCCATTTGCTGACGCATATCTTTAAAAAAATCAGTATCAATATAGATTTTTTGGTCTGCAGGACAATAAAATGGCCCCATCGCTGACTGGGCTGTACCACAGCCTGAATTGACTACACCACTAAACATCACTAGTTTCGGTGCTTGGTATTGCATTCCCTGTTTTTGAAAAACGGTGGTCCATGTATCTTCAGTATCAGCGAGTACCGTACCAACAAATGCCGCTGTTTCTTGTTGCTCGGGTGTTGGGTTTTCAATCCCTATCGCTTGTTGCTGATTGTTAGAAGTCACTTGTTTAGTTGCCTGATAGGCTTGTTGTGGATCAACCCCAAAAAATTTCCAAGCAACAAATGCAACAACTAAACCGAGAATACTAATTCCACCAGCTTTAGCCCCACCGCCTCCACGGCGATCTTCTAAATTACTACTTACTCTCCGGCCTTTCCAACGCATAATCTCAGCCCTTTTTAATCATATAACTTCATATAATACGTTATTTCATCAAACTCTAAACTTTTCTAGCGTTCCATAGTTTTTGTATTCCTGAAACAACGACCAAAACGATAAGTCCTGCAATAAAACCTATGACAAAGTTTAAGAGCGTCGGGGTTAAAGCACCGATGATACTGCCTATATTTGGAATATGTTCAATATAATCGACGGAATCTTCAGTAAAATGATGAAATAATGGGATGGTATGATTAATAATACCACCACCAACCAAGAACATCGCGATTGTTCCGACAATGGTTAGTGTCTTCATAAGTTTAGGCGCAAAAGCAAGTAAGCCCTGACCAATTCTCTGTTTCAATGTAGACGTTTGTTTGACGAGATAAAATCCCAAATCATCAATTTTAACAATCATAGCAACTAAACCATAAACACCAATCGTCATTAAAATTGCGATGACTGACAAGACTGCAACCTTTATTCCAAAAGTAGCTGCTGCAACTGTACCCAATGAAATCACGATAATTTCAGCAGATAAAATAAAGTCTGTTCGTATCGCGCCTTTGATTTTATCTTTCTCAAAAGTTGCTAGATCTACATTTAAGTTTTCGAGTTCTTTTTCGGCCTGTTCAGATGTTTTAGCTTTTTTATGGTGTAATGAGTGAATTACTTTTTCTACACCTTCATAACATAAAAATAATCCACCTAACATCAATAAAGGATTTATAAGCCAAGGTGCAATCACACTAATTAATAATGCTAATGGAACCAAAATTAATTTATTAACAAATGAGCCTTTTGCAACAGACCAAACGACAGGCAATTCACGGTCGGCTTTCACACCACTAACTTGTTGAGCATTGAGTGCCAAGTCATCACCCAATACACCGGCCGTTTTTTTTGCAGCCATTTTACTCATCAGCGCAACATCATCAAGAATGGTGGCTATATCATCTAATAGCACCAATAAACTATTTGCCATTATTGTTATCCTTCTTTGTTTTTTGGAATTTTATTCTTCTATTTCAATTTATTCTGTATCAACATTATTAATACTATCTCAAATAAGGCGTTTTTAATTCGATTCTTTCGATGCTTTATGCTGACATAAAAAAAAATAATGCCGTACAATATTGCGAAATTTTAAAAATTCAGCCCTAGTGTTGATGACTTTGGTATAGAAAATGAGTAATCAAGATAATCGCCCTGTTATTTTGACAGGTGACCGTCCAACTGGACAACTTCATTTAGGCCACTTTGTCGGTTCTTTACGTTCACGAGTAGGTTTGCAAGATTCCCATCACCAACATCTATTATTGGCTGATGCACAAGCTTTTACAGACAATGCTGATAACTTCGAAAAAGTTAGACGTAATATTATTGAAGTTGCAACTGACTATCTCGCTGTTGGGATCGACCCGACAAAAACAACAATTTGCGTTCAATCAAGCTTGCCAGCTTTGAATGAGCTGACCATGCTTTATTTAAACTTTGTCACAGTTTCAAGACTAGAACGAAATCCTACGATTAAGTCTGAAATACAAATGCGTGGGTTCGAGCGTGACATCCCAGCTGGATTCTTATGCTATCCAGTTGCTCAAGCAGCTGATATCACTGCTTTTAAAGCATCGATTGTGCCCGTAGGTGAAGACCAAATTCCAATGATTGAACAAACAAATGAAATTGTTCGTCGTTTAAATCGTCAGATTGGGCAAGAGCTTTTGCCTGAATGTAAAGCTTTGCTATCGAATGTTGGTCGATTACCAGGATTTGATGGTAAAGCTAAAATGTCTAAATCATTGGGCAATACAATTGTTTTAGATGCTTCTGATAAAGACATTAAAAAAGCTGTAAATGCTATGTATACAGATCCTAACCATCTTCGTATTGAAGATCCAGGTCAGGTGGAAGGTAATGTTGTATTTACTTATTTAGATGCTTTTGATCCAAATCCAGAAGAAGTAGCAGAGCTTAAAGATCACTATCGTCGTGGTGGTTTAGGTGATGGTACAGTCAAAAAACGCCTTGAAGGTGTTTTAAAAGAGTTGATCACGCCTATTCGTGAACGTCGTATGGAGCTTGCTAAGGATCCTGATTATATTATGGATATCTTAAAAACTGGTACAGACAAGTGTCGTGATATTACGCAAGCAACATTGGATGAAGTCAAAGCTGGATTAGGTGTTTTTAAATTTTAATCCCCAAAAAATAAGCACACTTAAAGCCGCATCACATTGCGGCTTTTTTTATGGCTATTTATTAACCTAATTAAAATTAACCTTCAATTAAACTTATTAACGTAATCTTACACGTTTTAACCCGACTACCAATGAGTTGCTAAATGAAATTGAATATCATTTAATTACTGTTATGAATACCCCCAAAATTCATAACATTTCTCCTTAACCGAAACTGTGTAAGCAGATTCGTTGTTCTGCGCAGTGATCACCCCAATCACTGCGTATTTTTTTATGTTGAATCCATTCAAAATGAAATCAATATTATATAATTGATAATTAGGTCACTTTATTTTATTATT
The DNA here is from genome assembly GCF_056779855.1 of Acinetobacter sp. ANC_7654. Lineage (NCBI taxonomy): Bacteria > Pseudomonadati > Pseudomonadota > Gammaproteobacteria > Moraxellales > Moraxellaceae > Acinetobacter > Acinetobacter sp. ANC_7654. The sequence continues at coordinate 7,798 of NZ_JBWYIR010000006.1, forward strand.
TTGATTAAAATTTGTTAAAAATTCTAATATCTATAAGAGACTACCCATGTGGGACATGTTTATAAATCCGTCGAACCTATTCTTCAGTATTAGTATCTGCTTGATGTTTTTTATAGGCATTCTTGAAGTCTTTCTATTAATAACAGGTCTCAGTAGTCAAGGATTTTTAGAGCAATTTCTACCTAGTTCATTAGATTCTTCTCCTGAAATGATCGTTGACCATCAATCTAGTATTTGGATGCAATTTTTAGATTGGCTTTATCTTGGACGTATTCCTGTATTAATTTGGCTGATCATCTTTCTCACGACCTTTTCAATTGTTGGCTTCTTAGCCCAATCTATCATCCATCATGTATTTGGATCATTTTTAACAGTCTGGCTCATTACTCCACTGGTTCTTGTGGTCTGTATGCCATTCGTACGTCTATTCTCAAAATGGATAGCAAAGATCATCCCTAAAGATGAAACCACAGCAATTCATAGCGACGATTTAATTGGACTTCGAGCAGAAATCGTTTTAGGCACTGCTCGACTGCACTATCCTGCGCAAGCAAAACTCAAAGATCGCTTTGGTCAAACACATTACATTTTAGTCGAACCTGAAGCTGACGAAATATTCGTACAAGGTCAGCAAGTCTTACTTACACAACGTAGTCTCAAAGGCTTTCAAGCCATTTCACAATAAATCAACTTAGAGAAAAAAATGTTTAGTTCAAGTTTTTATCAAATTATTATAATTGCAGGACTTATTCTCATTGCGCTGGTTGTCATCGGAACCATTATTGCAAGACTATATAAACGCTCAAGCAAGGAAGTTTCATTTGTCAGAACTGGTTTTGGTGGGGAAAAAGTTATATTGGGAGGTGGTGCAATTGTACTTCCTGTTTTACATGAAGTCATTCCTGTCAATATGAATACCCTTCGCTTAGAAGTTAAACGTGCAGCTGATCAAGCCTTGATTACGCGTGATCGAATGCGTGTAGATGTGATGGCTGAGTTCTATGTTCGTGTTAAGCCAACAGCTGAATCGATTGCTACCGCGGCACAAACTTTGGGTCAAAAAACCATGTCACCAAATGAATTAAAAGATTTGGTTGAAGGTAAATTTGTAGATTCCCTGCGTGCAGTAGCAGCAGAAATGGCTATGGAAGAGTTACATGAAAAACGTGTCGACTTCGTTCAGAAAGTTCAACAAGTTGTTTCAGAAGATCTGTTCAAAAATGGTTTAGAACTCGAAACTGTATCTTTAACAGGTCTTGATCAGACCAGCTTTAAATTTTTTAATCCACAAAATGCATTTGATGCAGAAGGTTTAACAAAATTAACAGAAACTATTGAAGATCGTCGAAAAAAACGTAACGATATTGAACAAGATGCTGACTTAGCCATTAAAGCGAAAAATTTAGAAGCTGAACAAGCACGCCTTCAAATCCTGCGTGAAGAAGAATACGCAAAGATGCAACAAGAGCGTGAAATTTCGATTCGAAAAGCTGAACAACTTGCTGAAATTGCAACACAAGAAGCTGCCAAAAAGCGTGAGGCAGAAGAAGCCCAAATCGCTGCAGAACGTGAAATTGAATTAAAACGTATTTCAGCTGCACGTGATGTCGAAAATCAAAATATTCAAAAAGCACAAATTATTGAACAAGCGCAAGTAGAACAAAAGAAAACCATTGAACTTGCGGAACAAGATCGCGCAATCGCGATTGCCGAGAAATCTCGTGCTGAATCTGAAGCCAAAGCACTTGCTGACCAAGCCCGTGCGCAAGCAGTGAAAGCCGAGGAAGAAGTTGTGACTGTTCGTGAAACACAGCGAGCTGAGCGTATTAAAGCGGTTGAACTTGTTGCTGCAAAACAGGCTGCAGAAACTGATGCTATTTCAATTACTGTGGCTGCCGAGGCATCAAAACAAGCTGCTGTAGATGAGGCTGAAGCTGTGCGTACTGCGGCTGAAGCAGAAGCAGAAAAAGTTCGCCTAAAAGCTAAAGGTGAAGCTGATGCTAAAATTTTATTGGCTCAAGCTTTAGAAAAACAATACCAAGTCGATGCTGAAGGGACACGCGCAGTCAATGAAGCAAATAATATCTTGTCGAGTGAACAAGTTGAGATGCAAATTCGTTTGGCACTTTTGAAGTATTTGCCTGAAATCATCCGTGAAAGTGTTAAACCAATGGAAAATATTGATGATATCAAGATATTACAAGTGAATGGTCTTGCTGGCATTACTGGCGCCACAACTTCAGCTGATCAATCAGATCAATCACAATCCGTTGCACTTTCAGATCAAGTGGTGAATAGCGCACTCAGATATCGTTCGCAAGCCCCTCTTATTGACAGCTTAATGAGTGAACTCGGTATTCAGGGTGGAGACATCAACGGTCTAACACAAAACCTAAAACCTAAAACCAATTAATAATAAAAGCCCTGATTTTCAGGGCTTTTATTCGCTTTACTGCTAGCTATTGCTGTTCTTATTATTTTTAAGATAACAAATATTATTTTAGGATTGATCAGTTTTCCTTATCCGACGATCTCATGCATTTTTCTTTTACTCCTGCTTTAGCAATTGATGCAGTCACCTTATGACGTTATGTATCTTTATTCTAGGCGCAATTTTTGCTGGATTTATTCAAGGTCTCACAGGTTTTGCCTTCGCTCTTATTGCGATGTCTTTTTGGGTATGGATTCTACCGCCTCAGATCACCGCCCCCTTGGTCGTTTGTGCATCACTATGGTGTCATATCATTTCAATGTATAAAGAACCAAGAACCTTTATAAAGCCCTCTATCGTTTGGGTCTATATTATCGCTGGCTTAATTGGGGTACCTTTGGGTACTTTTTTGCTTCATTATATCAATGCAGACACGTTCAAATTACTACTTGGGATATTTTTATTAATTTGGTGTCCACTCATGTTTTTTAATCCGCAACTACATTGCTTAAAAGATACCGAACTCAGGATGGACGGCTTGATTGGTTTTTTGGGTGGAATTTTAGGTGGGCTCGGTGGATTCTGTGGTGCAATTCCCTCAGCTTGGGTGATGCTAAAACAACTTCCTAAACATGAGCAACGCAACATTCTTCGACATTTTAATTTCGCCATTCAACTGTTTACTTTGCTCATCTATTTATTTAACCAGACCATTAACGTAAATCACTTGTCCTATTTGTGGATTTTGATCTTCACGGTCAGCCTACCAGCGATCATTGGAGCAAAAATTTTTTATCAAATATCTGAGCAAAAATTTAAGTCGATTGTCTTAACTTTATTGTTTTTTTCAGGCTTTATTTTAACCTTAAACGCAATTTTCTTGTATTAAAAAAGGCAGATTGTTCTGCCTTCTCCATATATTAACTGTTGTGTGAATATCGTTGGTCAACACTAAATTTTTCGGGGAATTTAGCTGAAATCTTTGAATAAAATTCCATAATTTCTGCCATATCCACTTCTATATCTCCAGTAGGATAAATAATTTTACCTACACCGCATTTTTTTTGACTGTAATCCATATATGCTAAAGCGATTGGGACATTCGCTGTAATTGCCACATGGTAAAAACCCGTTTTCCATTTTTCTTGTTTTGACCTTGTTCCCTCGGGCGTCACCAACATGACCAATTTTGGATGATCTTTAAAAAGATCTGCCATTAATTGCACCATGCTTGGTCTTTCCTCTCCCTCTTTCTTTGGTCGGCGATTAATTCCGATCCCTCCCATAGCCCGGACAAAAGGACCAAATGGAAACTTCATATAGCTGTCTTTAATTGTAATTCTGACATTTACACCTAAAGCTTTGAGCGCTAATCGCGCGTATAAAGCATCCCAGTTACTGGTGTGTGGTGCAGCAATCATGACACATTGGTCTAAATCTAAGGGCCAATGGTTATCAATTTCCCAACCTAATGCATTTAAACTCTGTTCAGCAAATTTTTCAAACATATAAATATACAAATGTAAATTTTCGGGATTGTAACAGCTTTGGCATTACTTTTATTCAAAATATGTATTAGGTTTTACTACCGCTGTTTTTCTATCTATACATCAATTAAATTGGCTCATGTATTTAGTTAAATAATTTCATTAACAATAAAAAAACCCTGCTTACGCAGGGTTTTTTTGAATTAGTTCAGTGCCTTATGCAGAGAATTGGTTCATTGTATTTTTCGCATCGTCACCCGCTTTAAGCGCGTTGTCGCCAGCGAAGATTTCTTTATGGTCATCACCGATGTCTGAACCAGCCATTGCTTGATGTTTAACACAAGCGATACCACCACGGATTTCTTTACGTTGTACACCAGCAACATAAGCCAACATACCTTCAGAACCGAAGTAACCTTCTGCAAGCTCATGTGTAGAAAGCGCAGCAGTGTGGTAAGTCGGAAGTGTAATCAAGTGATGGAATACACCTGCTTCACGAGAAGCATCAGCTTGGAACGTACGGATCTTAGCATCAGCATCAGCAGCTAATTCAGTATTGTCATACTCAGCGCTCATTAACTTAGCACGGTCGTAAGCAGATACGTCTTTACCTTCAGCAACCCAACGGTCGTAAGCTTGTTGACGGAAGTTTAACGTCCAGTTGAATGATGGTGAGTTGTTATAAACAAGTTTTGCATTTGGCACAACTTCACGTACACGGTTCACCATGTGAGCGATTTCTTCAACGTTTGGCGTTGCAGTTTCGATCCAAAGAAGGTCAGCACCGTTCTGTAAACTTGTTACACAGTCAAGTACAACACGGTCAATTTGAGTACCTTCACGGAATTGATATAGACCAGAAGCTAAACGCTTAGGACGGTGTAATTTACCATCACGTTTGATTAGGATTTCGTCTTCTTGCGCTTCTGAAATATCAATTTCAGTAGTGTCTAAGTAGCTGATGTATTGAGAAGCGATATCGCCTGGCTCTTTAACCACTGGGATTTTTTGAGTCAAGTCAGCGCCTTCAGAGTCAGTACGTGCAACGATGATACCGTCGTCAAGACCCATTTCTAAGAATGCATAGCGAAGTGCATGGATTTTCGCAATGAAGTCTTCGTGTGGAACAGTTACTTTACCTGCTTGGTGACCACATTGTTTCGCGTCAGAAACTTGGTTTTCGATTTGAAGTGCACATGCACCCGCTTCGATCATTTTCTTTGCAAGTAAGTAAGTTGCTTCTTCGTTACCGAAACCAGCATCGATGTCGGCAATAATTGGCACAACGTGAGTTTGGAAGTTGTCGATTTGTGAAGTGATTTCAGCAGCTTTAGCAGTATCACCCGCTTCTTGCGCTTTTTTAAGTGCACGGAATAAGTCGTTTAATTCTTTTGCGTCTGCTTGACGTAAGAATGTGTAGATTTCTTCGATCAATGCAGGAACTGAAGTTTTTTCGTGCATAGATTGGTCAGGAAGTGGACCAAACTCAGAACGAAGTGCAGCAACCATCCAACCAGAAAGGTAGATGTAACGGCGTTCAGTAGTGCCGAAGTATTTTTTGTTCGCAATCATTTTTTGTTGTGCGATGAAACCATGCCAGCAACCCAAAGATTGAGTATATTTGCTAGAATCAGCATCATAAGCAGCCATATCACGACGCATAATCGCAGCTGTGTATTTCGCAATATCTAAACCAGTTTTGAAACGGTTTTGAAGTTGCATACGTGCAGCATCTTCAGGACTGATGTCTGCCCAAGTGTTGCCGAATTTTGCTTTTAATTCGCGGATTGCATCAATCGCTGTTTGGTATGTAGTCATGATATTTTACCCTGTATATAATTTTAGGATTTATCAATCGAAGGACTAAATCTACTCGGTATTAATTGTTCAGATTTAGAGCGCTTCGTTGCTATGGACTTAGCTTAGATTGACTCTAGAAATTAATCCAATATTTTCGTTTAATTCTCAGTATTTATTTAAAAAATATGTAGATTAAAGTCGTAATATAAATGAAATACCATTCAATAAATTATTGATTTTAATAAAATTTATAAAATAAGTATTTGTACACTTTTAACACAATTTGAGTAATTCTTATTCATTAGACTTAAGTATCAAGCTCACAATTACGTTTATTTTTTCTTCAAACATCTTTAGATTTTACCCTTCAATTGACTTTTTTGACAGAGCATCATTAATAAACTGTTAGTTTTAAATGAATATTTTTTAAACTGTGAACCATATTGATGGAATCAACAATAAAGCATTTAAATTGAGATAAACCTAAAAACAATTTAGAACATAGCATGGTAATTTCAAAAACAACTAAAGCCCTATTTCTTAAATAAATGTATAGGTACTGCCTTATGACAAAAATAACGTAAATTTGATGAATATATGTTAAATTCTGCTGAAAAAATCAGCATAAAAACACACAAACCTAAGCGCTTATGGCATAATTCTCCACGATTTCAAAAATTTATTTTCGGTATTTTTTTTATGAATCTTGAGCGGGTTGATCTCAATCTCTTAATTTACTTAGATGTTCTTTTGCGAGAGAAGAATGTTACACGTGCAGCAGAACAATTGGGTGTTACTCAGCCTGCAATGAGTAATATTTTACGTCGTCTTCGTAACTTATTTAATGATCCGCTTTTAATTCGCTCTTCTGAAGGAATGACTCCTACAGAAAGGGCTTTAGAACTACAGCCTCGTATTCGTGATGCCCTTTCTGATCTATCTATGATCTTAGAACCACGAACAGAATTTAGACCTTATACGTCAAATCGTGTTTTCCGCATCATGACTTCAGATTATGCTGAAGCGACACTTGTGCCTCGCTTAGTTAAGGCTCTGCGTTCAGAAGCACCAAATGTTGTTTTAGATTTTCTAACACCGAGTGATGTATCTTATCGTGATATGGAACAAGGTAAAGTTGATCTTGCCATCAACCGTTTCAACGAAATACCACAAAGTTTTCATCAGGTTCTGGTGTGGCGTGACAGCTTTTCATGCTTACTGAATAATAAGCATCCTGCCGTAAATAATTTGAATCTAAAAAGTTATCTAGATGCGCAACATATCTGGGTTTCTAAAACTGGGATGGGGGTAGGATTTGGTGTTAACCCAGAGAAACAAGCCGGTTTAGGTTGGATTGATCAAGCTTTAGAGCGTATTGGTCAAAAACGCAAAATTTCGGTATTTACACGTCATTATCAAATGCCAGGTTTATTAGCGTCTAATGTTGATCTCATTGCGACATTACCGACGAAAATCGCTCGCCTACAAGCTAAAAGTCAAAACTTGATGCTCAAAGACCCTCCATTTTACATTCCTGAATTTGAACTCAAAATGGCGTGGTGCCCTCTATTACATCATCATCCTGCTCATCGTTGGTTACGTCAGTTGATTTTATATGTTGCTCGTCAAATGACTGAGGAAGAAAATCGTGAATTTCTTTCAAATAACAATACCCACTTCTCACAATTTTGATTGAGTAGAGCTGATTTAAATCAATACTTTAAAATTTTTTACTCAATAACTATGATATTGAGGTAGTGTAAAAATTCACTACCTCTATGTTTTTTGTGATAAAACTTTCCTCATAAATAATTTAAAAACAAAGGTGTTCGTGTGAGCCTCTTTCAGAATTTCGTGATCATTATGATTTTGATTGCTGGAGCTGGATTCTTATCATTAAGTGAAATCGCACTTGCAGGATCACGTAAAGTGAAACTGAAAATTTTGGCTGAGTCTGGTGATGATCGTGCACAAAAGGTGCTTACGCTTCAAGAGAATTCAGCTGATTTCTTTGCTGCCTCGCAAATCGGCTTAAATGCTATTGCAATTTTGGGGGGGATTTTAGGTGAAGCTGCATTTAGACCTTATTTTGTGATTTTGGTCGATCGTTTCTATGATGGTCCTTGGTCACAATCAATTGGTTTTGCATTATCATTTACTTTAGTGACATCACTGTTTATTTTATTTGCTGATCTTATGCCTAAACGATTGGCAATGATTGCACCTGAAAAAATCGCTGTCTCTTTAATTAATCCTATTCAGGTATTCATTACTGTTTGTCGTCCATTAGCTTGGTTTATTAATGCAATTGCCAACCTCTTATTCCGTTTATTCAAAGTAAATACTACTCGTGATGATAATATTACTTTTGATGATATTTCCGCGGTAATGGATGCAGGGGCACAAGCAGGTGTCTTACAAAAACAAGAACATCACTTTATTGAAAATGTATTTGAACTTGAAGAACGAAATGTTCCTTCGAGCATGACTACACGTGAAAACGTAGTTTTCTTTACCATCAATGAATCAGAAGAAAGTATTCGTCAAAAACTGGCTGAATTTCCCTATTCAAAATATTTAGTCTGCAATGAAAATATTGATCAAGTGATTGGCTATGTTGATGCTAAAGATATCTTGATTCGTATTTTAAATAATCAAAAATTTAATCAGTTGAATGAATCCACTATCCGTAATGTATTAACGATTCCAGATACACTTACACTATCAGAATTACTTGATCGCTTCAGATCTAGTAAAGAAAAGTTTGCCGTAGTCATCAATGAATATGCCTTGGTGGTTGGTGTTATTACCCTATCTGATATTATGATTACCGTGATGGGTGACTGGGTTACGCCAACGGATGAAGATCTTCAAATTATCAAGCGGGATGATCATTCTTGGCTGATTGAAGGCAGTACACCTATTGAAGATGTCAAGCATGCATTAGAAATTGATGAAATGCCTGATGATGAAAACTATGAAACTTTAGCTGGGTTTATGATGTTTAAACTTCGTAAGATTCCACGTCCTGCTGATAGTGTAGTATTTAATGGTTATAAATTTGAGGTGGTCGATGTTGACCATTTTAAAATTGACCAACTACTCGTGACCAGATTACTTGATGAAAAAGCAGAATTAGAATCAACTGTTGAATAAGACACTATCCACCACTCAGGTGGATTTTTTATTCAGTTTATCTAATTAAACTTGAGATTTTTCGCCTTCAAAAATTATTAAAATTAGAATTTATACTCAATTTTTACTACAACTACCACACTTAAAAATCATTTTTAATGTCTCCAATCACAAAATATAAATTTTAAACTTATGAATTTTAACTACTATTTTTTATAAAAATTATGGTTATTTTAATATTTTCTAAACAATATTTAGTTTAATCATAAATTTCTCTAAGATGGTCGGCGTTTTCGAAGATAACAAATACTGTAATAGAAACAATATTGATTAAAACGCTAATCTAAGGATAGATCCATGTTGACCTTGCTTGGTTTGGGCATGATTTTGTGCTTTATGTACCTCATTATGTCTAGACGTATGACTCCCCTCGTCGCACTCACGCTTATTCCCGTTCTTTTTGCGCTAATTGCATATGGATTAGGTTTTTTTGTAGATAGTTTGAACCATATTCAACTTAATGAACTTGGTGAAATGATGTTAGATGGTGTTAAAAAGTTAGCACCTACCGGCGTCATGTTGCTATTTGCTATCTTGTATTTTGCCATCATGATTGATACAGGTTTATTCGATCCATCAGTGAAATTTATTCTCAGATTGGTAAAAGGTGATCCCCTCAAAGTAGTATTAGGTACGATTACCTTAACATTGATCGTGTCTTTAGATGGTGATGGCTCTACCACTTATATGATCTGTGTTGCTGCCATGTTACCGCTTTACAAGCGATTAGGCATGAGCCCTTTAATTATGGCCTGTCTCATGATGTTAGCCAGTGGAATCATGAATTTAACGCCATGGGGTGGACCTACTGCACGTGCGGCAAGTGCACTCCATGTAGATCCTAGCGATGTGTTTGTTCCTATGATTTTACCGATGCTGTTCGCCATTGGTTGGTTGTACTTTTTAGGAACCATGTATGGCCGAATGGAGCGAAAAAGATTAGGCATCATGGAATTGGATATTAGCCATGGCGACAATATTCAAATTTCATCAAACCCAGAGGCAAATCGAGCGCATTTGAGATGGTTCAATGGATTATTGACTCTTGCACTGATGGCCAGCCTAGTCATGGGTATTTTGCCTATGCCTATTTTATTTATGATTGCATTGTGTATTGCTTTAGTCGTGAACTATCGTGATATTGATATGCAAAAAAGCCTAGTCGCTCATCATGCTGGTAGTGCTTTAAATGTCGTTGGTATTATTTTTGCCGCTGGTATTTTTACAGGTTTACTCACTGGCACGGGTATGGTTGATGCCATGTCAAAAGAGTTAGTAGCGATTATTCCAGATAGTATGGGTCCATATTTGGCACCAATCACAGCCGTTTTAAGCATGCCTTTAACGTTCTTTATGTCAAATGATGCTTTTTACTATGGTGTTCTGCCCATCTTATCTGAAGCTGCAGCACATTATGGCATCTCTCCTGTGGAAATGGCACGTGCATCGATTGTTGGTCAACCCGTTCATCTGCTCTCACCCTTAGTTCCATCTACCTTTTTACTCTGCGGGCTTGCTGGGATTGAGTTTGGTCAACACCAAAAATTTACCATTAAATGGGCGATTATTACGTGCTTAGTGATGCTTGCAAGTGGATTAATATTTGGGATGTTCCCATTCTATTCTGCTATTTAATTGTATCTCGAGTTTCGGAGTGATTTTTTGATCACTCCATTCTCTTATTTATAAAAACTTATTGAGCTCGTGTCTCATTCCAAATATTCAAATTTCCCATGTTAGATAGAAGTTGATACCTCACCACTAAAAACTCTGTCAACAAGGTGGAATAATTCATTTTTGCTTCACTTAACACATTCTGAGCATTAAGCACTTCTAGTAAATTTCCTACACCCGCTTTATAACGTCCTTGAGCGACTTCATAGGCTTCTGAAGCACTTTGATTCAATATCGTTAGCGCCTTAATATTGTCATGAATTGCATTTAGCTCATTATAGTTTTTCCAGATTTCAGCATTAATTTCAAGCTTCAATCTCTCCTGCTCTAATAGCTTTAATTTTAAGTTTTCTTGAGCAATGACAATTTGATTTTTTCGATTATAACCATCAAACAATGGGAAATTGACTTGCACACCCGCTTGTAGAGATTGGCGATCACTTCCATAACTTTCACTCGTTTGTTTTTGCTGATCATAAATGCCATTAAAACTAATAGATGGATATCTAGACCGCTGTATTGCCTTAATTTTATTTTCAGCTCCGAGTGAATCATACTGTGCAGCTTTAAACTTTGGATGCATTTTTTCAGCATCCTGAATGAGGATTTCAATCGGTTTAAGATCTAGCTCTTTTGGAATTTTTAATTGATTATTAATTTTGAAATTTTGGTATGCAGGCTCACCCATTAATGATGCTAAAAGTCCTTTTGCTATTTTTAAATCACCTAAAAATTTAGTTTGATCTGACTTTGCTTTCGCCAAATTTGCGGACATTTGTAATGCATCTGATTTGATACCAACACCCGCACGATATCGAGCATTTGCAATTTCATAGTTTTTTTCTGCAAGTACAACCAACTCATTAATATTATTTAACTTTAACTCAGCCTGAATAATTTGATAATAAGTCGAAATCGTTTTGATGATCATATTTTGCAAAGCTACATCATGCTGTGCCAAAGACATCGCTAATAATTTTTCGGCTTCTTCTGCTTGATAAAATCGACTACCAAAATCATAAAGTAGCCAATTGGCTCTTATTCCAAGTCCGTAACGGCGTAAGTCAGTGTCATAACTCAAAACAGGACGATCTTTTACTTGATTATCATCACGTGACCAATCGTAATTCAAGGTGCTATTCACTTGAGGATAATAATTTGCTTTAGAGATTTTAAGCTGAGCAGCTTGAATACGCGTTTGTGCCCAAGTACTTTTTGTCTCAGGATTACGACAAACTGCACGTTCAATGGCATCAAGGAGCTCTATCTGCTGTTCATTCTTGAGACTATTTTGAGATAAACAATGTTGAGGTTGACTTAACATTTTCTGATTTTGAAGGTCAAGTGACACACTTTGATTGAGTTGTTGTTCTATTTGCTTACGTTTTGTCTCATTCTCACGGGCTTTATGCTGAGCCGTGAGCTCATCAAACCATAAAGTCTCGCGCTGTTTTTTTAGATTTGGAGTCAGTTTTGACAACCAACTCTCTGCATAAGCCAACGAACTATGTACGAATAGCGACTCAGCAACAACAATGAAAGCGATGTATGGAATTTTCATTTAGGTTGCAAATCCTTGGTCAACATATCACGGACAATCACGCCATCTTGTAAAGCGATAATCCGCTCAGCAGATGAAATCGTTTCTGGACGGTGTGCAATAATCAATTTGGTAATATTCAAATGCTTGAGATTTGCATTGACCTCTTGTTCTTTTAATACGTCTAAACTACTGGTCGCCTCATCCATAAATAAAATCTTTGGTTTTTTATAGATAGCACGAGCCAATAAAATTCGTTGTTTCTGTCCTCCTGACAACATATTACCAATATCCCCCACTAAGGTTTGATATCCCATTGGCATACGGCTAATGTCATCATGAATTGCGGCATATGCTGCACATTGTTGTACCCATTGCATATCTGGATTTGAATCAAAAAAGCAAATGTTTTCTGCGATTGAACCAGCAAATAGAATGTCATCTTGTAACACTGTCGCGACTTGATCTCGCACAGCGTTTAATCCTAATTGTTCAAAGTCACGCCCCATGATTTTGACTTCACCTTCATTCTGTTTAAATACGCCTAACAGAACATGTAGCAGTGTGGTCTTACCGCAACCTGTTGCCCCGACAATGGCGACAGATTGATTTTGGGGAATCTTAAAACTAATCCCCTTGAGTACATAAGGGTCATTTTCTGAATATTTAAAGTGCAGATTTTCGACTTCAATTGCATTCTCAACCTGATCTACATTTGTGATTTCAGCATCACCGTATAATTTTTCTTGTTCTGTTAACACAATATCGGATAAACGCTCTACATCAATTTGAAGCATTTTAACTTCGATAAACTTATCGATTAGTCCTGCAACCCGACTATCAAATTGGCCTTTATACGCCATAAATGCCATCAGCACACCAACTGTAAAATTACCCTCCAATACCAATGTGGCACCTAACCAAATAATTAGAATGTTCTGAATCCCAAATAAGACTCCATTCGCCAATGAGAATCCTAAACCTAACTTTTGGGTCGTTAATCCAGCATTGACTTGATTGACCATAAGGTTTAACCAAGTCGAACGGCGAACATCTTGTCGCTGGAACAGTTTTATGGTTTTAGCTCCACGCACAGTTTCCATAAAATGGCTGCTTTGCTTCGCTGCATGAATAATTTGCGCTTCAGTCGCTCGCTTCAAAGGTGCATACCAAATCCATCGGATTAAGGCGTATAAGCCCATGGTAAAAATTGCAATCCAAGCTAACTTCGGACTGTATACAAACATTAAAATCAACGTAAATACTGTCATTAATCCATCAAGAATCGCAGCTAAGAACGTTGTGGTGAGCGTGGTTTGAATGTTACCAATTGATCCAAATCGCGAAACAATGTCACCGAGTGATCGTCTTTCAAAATAAGAGACAGGAACATTAATCATGTGATTAAAGACGTTGGCTTGCCACTGCACACTTAAATGTGTGCTCATATACATCATGATCCAAGAACGAAGTAGCCCGATAAACTGCTGAAGCAACATCAACATGCCAAACCCAATAGCCAGTATCGTTAAGAGATCCCGATCTGCAGATACGATCACATGGTCGATCACCCATTGCATAAAAAATGGGCTAATTAATGAAAAAACTTCTAAGGCTAAGGCCAAGATTAAAATTTGCCCGAGAGATTTCCATAAACCACGAACATGACCGATTAGACCTTTAAGCTGAATCTGATTTTTATCTTCTTTTTTTTCAAATTCAGTATCTGGCCAAAGCTCTAATGCAACACCCGTAAAATGTTCAGACACCTCATTGAGTGTCAGTACACGTTTACCAAATGCTGGATCTAAAATCGTGACTTTATTGGCACTGACTTCTTGCAATACCACAAAGTGGTTGAAATCCCAATGTAAAATACACGGGGTTTTAAGCTGATCTAAATCTTCTAAATCCAGCTTTAATGGGCGTGTTACCATTTTCAACTGATTACTAATTTTGATCAGCTGATTGAGATTTGAACCCTTTTGAGAAACTGAAAAACGACGTCTTAACGTTAATAAATCAGACTCATAGCCATAATAATGCGCAATCATCGCAATACAGGCTAATCCACATTCTGTCGCTTCCGTCTGTAAAATGGTTGGAATTTTCCGTCCAAATCCAAGAGAAATTTTGTCTAATATCTGCATGTTATTTCTTCTTATATCTTGCCAGTGATGCTATATAACGGTTCGAGTACCCATTCATATAGTTTTCTTTTTTCTTGCATGATATCTGCATCAAAGGCCATGCCCACTTTAAGAGGCTTACTTTCACCATAGGCTTTTACAAACTGTTGTTCTAATTTGACTTTGACTAAATACACAGGTTCACTTTGGTTAAGTGTTACACCCTGACTTAACTCGCCTAAATTGGTCAGTTCTTGTGGGTTCATCGTCGTCGCTGAGATTGAATGAATCACACCTTCACCTTGACCAAATTTTTGGTAAGGATAGGCTTGAAAACGAAGTTTTACGGTTTGACCAGTCCTTATAAATCCAATTGCTGAACTGGGTACAAAAAGATGTGCTTCTAAATAAGAAGGCGTCGGAACAATATTCATAACAGGAATATTAGGAGAAATAAACTGACCAACCTCTGCATTAATCGATGCTATTTTTCCTGTCGCATTGGCTTGTAATAGCAAACTATCCCGCGCTTTATTTTCTAAAAATTCTTGCTGATTCGAAGCTAATTGACGATCGACCAAAGTCAGCTCACTTTCCAACTTCGATGCTAGTCCTTGCTGAGCCAATAATTTATTTTCTAATTCAGCTTGTTTAGTATTTTTTTCACGCTCATAACTCTGTAATGCAACTTTTAGGCTGATATAGTTATCTTGCTTCAGTTGATATTCTTCAATCGAAATATATTCTTTATCTTTTAAATCTCGATAACGATGTGCATTTTCTTGTGCAAGTGCTAGACGTTGGCGTTGCTCGGCAATTAAGCCATCTAATTTTATTAAATCTAAACGTATAGATTGAATTTCTGCATTTAATTGTTGAACATTATTTAAATGTAAGTCTTTTAGTTTATTTTTTTCAGTATCTAAACTTTGTTTTTTTAACTCAATTTGTTTTTGTACAGACTCATTATAGTTACCTGTACTATTATAACGCGTCATTTTTAATGTAATTAATGGTGTCCCTTTCTCCACTAATTGACCTTCTTTGACGAATTTTTCACTGACTGTACCCCCTTCAGCACTATAAACTCGGATTAAACCTGTATTAGGAATCAATAATCCTTTAACACTCGTCCTCTTCGTATAGCTTCCAAAAAAAATAAAACTCACTAATAAAACAGTAAAAATGGCGACAACAATCGTGAGTACCGTAAATGAAAATGGTCGAATCAAAATGACTTCACCAATCCACTTTGACTTTTGTGCATCAATCGCTTTGTCTCTAAACAGCTTATTTGTCATATATATTTGTAATTAATTTTTCAAGTACGGGTTTTTATATTGAATTTTCATCAAGTTGACTACATTTCAACAGCGTGCTTAAAAGAGACAAACACAAACCAAAAGTTTTCAATAAAATAGTCATGATCTGTGTTGTCTCCTGTTCTATCCCACACTTCGCTCAGCTAAATCTGCTTTGAATAAACTCAGTTGGATACTGATTTCAATAGATTAAAAACGAAGCGTTCATCTTGTTTTATTTCAAAACTCGATTGACTAAAGGTGCTGTGAACAAAGCATGAGGATCATATTGCTTTAAAATATGACTACTCGACTGAATGGTTAAATGATTAGATTGACCCTGAGCATGGACGCGTGGAATTTCGTAATCGATATAAGTTGAACTATCCCAAGCTTTTTGATTGGTATAGCCCCACCCTTTAGACCATTCTGGTCGCATCAAAGAATCACCTTGATAACGTTGTGACATCCACTCCTCAACTTCTGTGTAAAATTGCGCTGAGAATGGCGTACCTGGCAAGGTTAAAATATCAAACCAAACGGCACAGTCCCATTCAGGATGATCAGGACAAGGTTTAATGGCTGATAATGCTGCTGTTTGAGCGCCGTGAACAATTGAATCTTCTGGATGATCCAAGCCCGTAACTCGAATTTCAACAGGTCCATTCATTGGGAAACGACCCATTTTTTGATATTGCTTCATCTTAATGCCGTAATAATCACAAAAATCAGCAATAACCCGTTGAACGTTTGCACGACTGGTAATGACAGCATAGCCATTTGCCGTAACACGCAAAGTTGTTGGTTTGACATACAGTAAAACGTTTTTTGACGTTCCCCATAAATCATAAGTTTGAGTGGAAGCCAAACCACCAGTCAAAATCGTCGTGATTCCAGATAATGGCGTACCATTTAAACCTAGTTTAGAGATTTCATACTGAGTAAAACCGAAGGTTGGCGTGAGATAAGTACTTTTATTGACGATGATTTTATGAATCAAATCAGTAATAGGTTTGATCAAATTATCTGAGAACCAATAATTGAATGGTTTGACTGTCTGTCGAGCAGTCAAAGGACGATACGGAGTAACAGTCCAAACTTTTAACCAAGGATAATCGGTGAATGGAAACCAAATTGCTTCTGCACGACCAGATTTATCCAGAAAATGAGAGAAGGTACGTCCAGCATGCTTATCTTGAGCGAATAGCTCATTGATATGAATGTCGGTATAGCTTTCACAACGAATATATTGATTTTTTGACGTTTGTAATTGTGCAGATAAAATAAATGCACGACCTATATGAACTAAAAATGCACCAATTTCTGGATCATTTCGCAGGAAGGTTTTCGCAACATATCGACCTTCTCGTTGGTCGAAAACAGCAGCAGTGATCGATACCACTAAATTACTGATCGAACCATAAGTTTGACCTTCTTGTTTTATTTCCCCTACGGCAGGTACACCTGTGCCATGACCATCAATGGCCAACACACCACCCAAAGTTAAATCTCCAGGTGCGGGCACTGCTACAAATCCACGATTACGGTATTCCATTGCGGTTAACAATGCTTCCATTTGAATGCCTGCTTCGGCAGTCACAATACCTTTTGCATCAATACTGACTTTGTTGATATGCGTTGGCATATCAATCAATAAAATTTTAGTAATCTTGTCTTGATCATCCAACAATAAAGGTGACCAATTATGTGACATCCCTTTGGGTCTGACTTTATAGCCATTTTGATATGCCCAGTTAATGGCTTTTAAAACTTGTTCTTGATTTCTCGGTGATGCTGTCCATGCATTTTCATAACGAGATTCCCCAGACCAATTTTCATATTTCTGTTTAAAAATTGAGATTTCAGTTGGGAAATTTACTAATCTTTCTTGTAAAGGAAAAAACCAAGCTTCTGCCTTTTGTGTTGGAAGCCATGCTGAAACAGCACCAACAGCAGCTAAGCTACCCATTGTTTTTAGAAAGTTTCTTTTATCGTGATCTATTTGTTCTGATGAATTCTGCATTGTTATAGCCACCAAAAGTTTAGCTTTATTATTTCTGTTACTGAAAGCAGACCAGTACTCATGACCAGTCTGCCTTTAACACTTTATTTAAAACTTATGAAAGCCAAGCACGAACGCCATTTAAAGTCGGAAGAAGTTTATATTGACCTTCTGCCTTTTCTTTTTCGTAATGGTTTGGAGTTTCAGCTACATCGCCACCAAGTGCACGACCAAGACCAATTAATGTTTTTGATGCCACTAAACCAGTAGTATCAGCAGCTTGGTGTACTAGCCCTAAACCTACTGCACTAAATACAACACCAACTGATGAAATCAGTTTTGAATTAAGTGTTTGATTGAATAAGTTCACACCGTGGATGATTGAGTCACCAATCAATGTTCCAGCACCAGATACTTCATTGATTTCTTCTTGCTTTAATTCTACTAAGCTCATGATTAAAACCTCGTTATAAAGAATTTATGTTAGATACACCTAACTTTTGTTAAGCACTTTTTAATATACAGAATGAATTGTGTATCTATAATGAAAACTGTATGACACTATTTAATTATTTTGTGATTTATTTAACATTAATTTTGATAATTCGATTGACTCAATATTCTTGAAAATAACAGCCCAATTTCAAATAATAGATAGATCATTGTGCCCCCAATCGCCATTGATAATATGTCTGGCGGCGTTACAAACATGGCAATAAAAAAACAAAAGATAAAAATGTAAGGTCTATTTTTTTGGATGGTCTCAATGTCTACTAATCCAAAATACACCGTGATCATAATGACCAATGGCACTTGAAAAATCAGCCCTAAGACGAAGAAAAACTTAATACAAAACAATAAGTATTGTTGAATATCTGTCATAGGGGTCACACTATCTGGCGAAACTCCAATAAAGAATCCCAATACAGCGGGCAGAATAAAAAAGTATCCCAGTGCAATGCCCGAGTAAAACAACACAATACTTGAGGGAAAAAAGAAAAAGAAAATTTTACGTTCTTTCAGATAAAGCGCATGTTTTAAAAAAACATATAATTTATAAAAAATAAAAGGAAAAAGGATGATCAGCGTGACAAAAAATACCAACTTAATGGGTGCTACAAATGTACTGGTAATATCTGTCGCAATCATATGCGCATTTGCAGGTAATTTAGCTTGTAGAGGCAGTGCGATCGCGTTATAAATTTTGTTCGCGAATGGCACTAATCCAACAAAAATAACTAAAAAGCCGATAACGACATGAATTAAATTTCGCCTAAATTCTTCAAAATAATCAGAAAAATGACTCAGTGTTTTTTTGAGGTCGGAAGTTTCAGACATATCTCACTCCCATTACATGTATATCAACACACGACCAATGCGCTAAATGAGTCATTAGAAAATCTGTTTTATAAGGTGCTGGAACATAAAACTTTTGTATTGGGAAATATTGTTTTTGTTTCTGATCAATTTGATCATCTAGATGCGCGAAATATTCCTGCATTTGAGTTTCAAGCTGTTTAACATTCTGAATTTCGTCTTTTAATTCTTCACGAAGTTGATGAAGCTCAAGTTCTAGATCTACTTTCTGTTTAATATCGGATTTTATTTCACTTATTTTTTTCAAGCTTCGAAGCGCAAAACGAATCGCATCGGGTAAACGATCAGGACCCAAGACCACAATTACAATCAGTCCAAGAAAGAGTAGTTCTCCAAACCCAACATCAAACATAGGTTAAAACACCACAATATTGCTTTGAATATTGTTTAAAAAAGATTATTGATGAGTGTCTTTTTTATCTTCGCGAACAGCATCTTTAAAATCTTTTACAGCGCCGCCGACATCTTTGCCAAAATTCTTTAATTTAGCTGTACCGAAAATGACCAAAATAATTATGGCAAATAGTGCGATATGACCAATTGAAAGACCCATCATTATAGTTATCCTTATTTTTTAATATTGCTTAATAATAACAGACCAACAATGCATAGAACTCTTGAAATGTCTAACAATCTCAGCATACATATTTGAGTCTGTTAAGATTTTTTATTCTGCTTTCAAAATATAAGCTACTGATAAAAGTAAAAAAAACCGATTTAAGCCTTTGCTTAAATCGGTTTTCAGTCACTTGGTTCGCTAAACTACGTTTTCAATTCTTTGTTTAACTTGAATAATAAAGTATTAGCGACCATAGATTTCTAAAAGTTTATCTAAAGTTGCTTGATAATGAATATCGATATCTTCAGCTAAAATAGCATACGCATTATCTAACTGAACCATTGGCCAGCCTTCTTTCCAAAATGGAAAAATATTGTGTAGATCATGTGTTACGATTGCTTCTTCACGTGTAATCGCCTGTGCAACCTGCGATAAAACTTGTGCTGTTTCAGCACCATCAATCTCAAGATAATCAATACCACGCGCTTTAAGAATACGAATTCTGTCTTTTTTATATTTAATTTTTTTTGCTTGTGCTTCATTTAAGCCTAGCGCAAGTGTCACTGCTTCAACAAACTTTTCTTCAAAAGATTGATGTAATGCAACCAAGGCTTTTTTATGTGCTTCCTGACGCCCCTCTTTACCACCACTTCGAATCAGTTTATTCGCCTCAACATTAAGTTCGTCAGATTTCATTGACTGCAAAATATCTAAAATTTCGATATCACTTAAAGATTCAGCATTGTGGTGTGTCATGGGAGTACTTCAATTCAACTTAATCTTGCATTTTCTCATAATTCAACACAAATACATAATCTAATTCAAATTGAATCGATAAACTTTCAAATGATTCTAAATATTTGGAATTATACTTCTGAGTTTTAGTGCAATATTAAAGTCAAAACGATGGGTAGTGTGATTGCAGCACCGATAATTTGCAGACTAATTATGCCAGCCATTAATTGACTGTCACCACCCAATACTTTTGTCAGAATATAAGCAGCTGAAGCCGTTGGTAATGCAAAATATAAAATAAAGATTTGCGTCTCTAAAGCATTGAAGCCCAGCATTTTACAGACCAGCCAAGCCAAAATCGGCATTAAACATAAACGCGATAGCGTGTTGATCATTAGAGGTAATGATTCTTTTTTAAGAGCCACAAATTGCAATGCAGCACCGACACACATTAGTCCCATAGGTAAGCTACATATCGCAAGTTGGTAAATTAATGACTCTGCACCTTTCCATAATGGCAGCCCGGATACATTGTAGAGCACCCCAACCAGACAACCTAAAATTAAAGGATTTTTGAGTAACGATATAATCACTGCGCGAAAATTCATATTTTCATCATCGGTCAGTGCCAATACCGAGATGATATTCACAACAGGAATACTGATCGCCAACAGTAATGCAAAAATCGTCATGCCTTCTGCTGGAAAAAGCGAAGCAACAACTGCTAAACCAATATAGGTATTAAAACGTACATTACTTTGAACATAGACTCCAAATCTTCGTGTTGGGGTCTGAAAAATTCTTTTTAAAATATATAAAACCGCACAAGCAATTGGAAAGACCACGAGTAAAATGACTAAAATTTTACTCACCATCTCCATATGAATATCAGCTTGAGCCAAATTACCAAAAAGCATGGCAGGAAAAAACACAAAATAGTTAAGTTTCTCTGCACCCGCCCAAAACTCGTCTGTTAAATATGATTTCTGTTTAAGAAAATATCCAATTAATATGAGTCCTATCAGCGGCACTAAGGATAAAACAATGCTGTACATAAATGATGAGCCTAATCGAGTGCAGATCGCTCAGCCCTAATACGCTCAATCAACCACAGTAGTTTATTGCATGCATTTTGAACTGATCATTTTATATTACACTGCATCAAGCTGATCGTCTCAAAAATTCATCATTTACATCATGCATTGACTTGTTTTATATACGCTAAAATTTCAGGCAAAGTCTGAATTGTTTTATTTAAGGGCGGTTGATGTTCAGCCAAGGATTGGTGGAACCCCGCCAAATATAGTCCATCTAATCCAGCCTGAGTAGCAGCCCAATAATCATTCACTGGATGATCACCAACATAAAGACAATGGTCAGGTGCAATTCCTAATTGTTGACAAGTCATATGAAATATTTCTGCTTGAGGCTTTGACACACCTGCCTTCTCAGAACTCATGATTACATCAAAATAATGCGCGATTCCTAAACCTTCGATAATTTTGTGTCGAGTGAAATGTCCTCCATTCGAAATGATTGCCAACTTAAATCCCTCGCTTCTAAGCTGATCAAGCGTCTGAATAGCATTTGGCATCATGACTGCGTTTAGTCCAAATTGATTAAACCAATAGTCACTTAATTCATCTAATTCTGGTGCTTTTTTCCATTTCAACTGATTGAGTAATGCATGAGCGACGGAACCACCAATGGTAGGTGCAGTCATTCTTTCTCGGATGGGATAGCCACCATGATCAATATATCGAATCGTTTCGAGAATCTCAGCTTGCGCAGACGAGGCAGATTGATCGATTTGCTGTTTATAAGTATTAAATAATGCCCGACTAAAAGTTTGAACACTTAAATCTCGGTGTGTCAGTGTATTGTCCAAATCAAAAATAACAGCTTGAATTTTCATAGTGCTTAGAGGAGTGTATTCATTTGCCCATGCTATCAACTCTCCGCAATCTCGATTATTCCTTTTTATTTCATCCTAAGCATGAAAATGAATAAAAGATAGATTACAGACTAATTCCATGGATGTTTGTTTTGAACTGTATACCGACTCCATACTAAAATTGGTATGAACAAAAATAATCCTAATATACAGATCAAAATGAGATATGAGGTATAACCAAGCCAATCGCCTAATATGCCACTCAAGGTATACAGTGCTCCCGCAATAGAAGCCATCAATGCGACTTGGAAAGTAAAATCTGTTCCTGCAAATTCTTTCCGACTGTATTGCATCACCAAGGTTAGAATAATCACCAATAACATCGCAGCGAACATATCTTCTAAAGCATTGATGATATAGATCCACACGACGTTCAATTCAGAAGGTCGAGCCTCATAATGCGATAACCATGCAAATCCAATGAGACTCAATAATTTAAGCAGTGAAAAAGTAATTAAAGCACTTTGACGCGAATAAAACCTAAGTAGCCAACCTGCAATACCTGCTCCGATCAAAGCAGCAAATGCTCCAAGCATGGTCACATTGACACCAATTTGCGTCTTAGATAGTCCTAAATCGACCAACAATGGTTTAAGAATAGGTCCAGACAATCCATCCGTCACTTTAATGCTACACAATACAAAAAACCAAAGTCTGAGTTCTCGATTTTGAAAAAAATATTTTAAGTAATGACTTAAAGCTTTCACGAAACTTTGAGTTTTAGATGATGAATCATCATCTTGATGATTATTGATGCTTTGTGAAGTATGTTGAGGCTCACGATACAATAATACGGGTAGCGTATTAAATGCCACCAAAATAGCCAAGCATAAAAAAGTGGTTTGCCAAGTCAATGCATCTAATACCCACAATATCGCACCGCCTCCCACAATAAAGCCCAACCTTGAACCAATCACTTGGAACATATTGCCTAAATGCTGTTGTTCACCTTTTAGAATATTCACAGCTAAGCCATCGGTTGCTATATCTTGAGTCGCTCCGAAACTATTCATCATCAACAATGCCACGAAAAATCCAAAGAGATATTGAGGTTGATTCAGTGATTGAATGGGGATAAATGATAAGATAATCAATGTGATAATTGTGAGTAACTGAGTGGGTATAATCCAACTGCGGTAATGCCCTTGATTGAACAAATGAAGGCGATCAACCAATGGAGCCCATAAAACTTTGAGTGCCCACGGAGCCATCAGCAATCCAAATCCACCAATATGCGTTAAGGAAACACCTTCAGCACGCAGAATCACGGGCAAAGCATGTGTCATAAATCCTACTGGCAATCCTTGCGCCCAATAGAGTGAAAATAAAAGCACATACATTTTGGTATTTGGTGACATGAAAGAGGTATCCTGCAACTGATGTTTTCTTAATCAATCCGTATTGAGATGTCCTTGTCACTTGATTCTTATTCTGCCAATGTATCTCATACACAAGGTCTTTATAATAAGTTTAAAAAGCAATTATACAACGCACAATGAACAATAGATTTCCAAAATTACCATCACAAGTTCCTCAACGCGGTTCAAAGTTGAGTCGAGCAGCGTTCAAACAGCTTTATCTTCGACAAGGCTGGTCTTTTGAAGGAGAATTTCCAAATTTTCCCAAAGCTGTCGCAATTGTGTCCCCCCATACATCAAATTATGATGGACTGTATGCCTTTCTCGCGATGCTTGGCATTGGCATTGAAGTCACAATCTTTGGAAAAGATAGTCTGTTCAAATCTCCACTCAAACATTTACTCAAATGGATCGGGGTGATTCCGGTAAAACGCGATACCCCCCAAGGCTTGACTCAACAAATTGTTCAAGCTATTCATAAACGAGATAGAATTTGGGTGGCAATGGCACCTGAAGGTACACGAAAAAGTGCTAAAAACATTCGCAGCGGTTTTTATCACATTGCCTTAGGTGCAAATATACCAGTGGTAATGTTTGCATTTGATTATGATCATAAAATCATTCGATGTTTAGGAAGCCTCGAAATGACGGGAGACTATGAATCTGATCTGCACAAAATATTAGAATATTATCGTGGAAAAATTTCTCCTAAAAATATGAATCGTTTAGCATTACCCTTTAAAGAACTTTTGTAAAAATGCTAGAAAAATAGACAGCAATCTGTTGAGATATGCCTAAAATTTTGACACTTTTTAGCAGATTAATGTCTATGTCATTGCTCCTCAATCTTCCCAAAATCAGCTTCATTGGCCTGAGTTTATTGGCGCTATCAGGCTGTAACTCTACTGTAAAAAATCCTACACAATCCACTCAAATTCAAGCACGCGAGCCAGTGATCGCTATTGCTCTAGGCGGTGGTGGTGCAAAAGGTTTTGCGCATATTGGTGTATTAAAGGTTTTAGAATCTCATGGTATAAAACCCAAAATTGTTACGGGTACAAGTGCTGGAAGTTTTGTCGGTAGTATTTATGCTTCAGGCAAATCTCCCTATCAACTACAGCAAATTGCACTTCAACTGAAAGAGTCCGATATTCGTGATTTAACTTTAAATCGACAGGGTGTGGTCCTCGGTCAAAAGCTCCAAGATTATGTCAATCGACAGGTTGGGAACAAACCGATTGAACTATTCCCGATTCGATTTGCTGCAGTTGCCACACGTTTAGATAATGGTAAACGCGCTGATTTCGTCAAAGGTAATACAGGTCAAGCCGTAAGAGCGTCATGTAGTATCCCTAACGTCTTTGTTCCAACAACGATTGGCAAAACCAAATATGTTGATGGTGGACTCGTGAGTCCAATTCCAGTTCAAACTGCCAAAAATATGGGTGCAGATATTGTGATAGCAGTTGATATTTCTGCACGCCCTGCAGGCAATAAGCCGATGAGCATGTGGGGACTGTTGGATCAAACGATTAATATTATGGGTCAACAAAGTATCAATACTGAACTCAATGCAGCTACAGTCGTGATTCAGCCAAAAGTTGGCCATTTAGGAACTTTGGATTTGAAAGCCAGCAATGAGGCAATACTTGAAGGTGAGAAAGCAGCGCAACTGAAAATTAAATCAATAGATACCGCAATTGCCAATTTCAAAAAATCTCCTGCTGCTTTCAAACCTGCACCAACAGCTCGCTTTTAAGCATTTTTTATAGGCTTCTCTGCCCTAGTCTGTTATCTTGATATAGATGTTTTCGTCTATAACAAGATAACGATTAGAGTAGATGTATGGACTTATTGATTGAACCTTGGCATTGGTTTGTATTAGGTATTTTGCTCATCCTGTCTGAGCTCATTTTACCGGCCTTTGCTGCACTGTGGTTTGGTATAGCTGCAGTCATTATTAGCATACTCGTGTGGCTATTTCCTTCTATGGGGCTTCCAACTCAAATTATTTTATGGGTTGTCCTATCGATTTCATGTACGGTGATTTGGTTTAAATTTATTAAACCACTTTCCGTTGATAAGACTAAAGCGGGTCTCTCACGTGAAGCGACAATCGGACAAGTTGGGATGGTGATTCAAATTGGTCATGAACCTGAATTGGTCAAAGTTCGTTTTCAGCTTCCAGTTCTCGGCTCTGACGAATGGAATTGCAGAACACTGAGCCCTGTTCAGGTCGGTGATCGTGTCAGAGTTACAGATATTTTAGGTAATGAGCTGGTCGTTCAAGCGCACAATAACCTCAATTCACCGTTATAAACAATAATTCTTAAAGGAGTAGAAATGTCTGGTTCAATTATTGCCATCGCATTTTTGGCATTCGTCGGGATCACTATTTTTAAAGGGGTTCGTATCGTTCCTCAAGGCTATAAATGGATCGTACAACGTCTGGGTAAATACCATACGACCTTAAGTCCAGGTCTAAACTTTGTGATTCCTTATGTTGATGAAGTCGCATATAAAGTCACAACAAAAGATATCGTTCTTGATATTCCATCTCAGGAAGTAATTACAAGAGATAACGCAGTTCTTTTAATGAACGCTGTTGCCTATATCAACATTACTACACCAGAAAAAGCAGTCTACGGTATCGAAAACTATACTTGGGCGATCCAAAACCTTGTCCAAACTTCTTTACGTTCAATCGTCGGTGAAATGGACTTGGATGATGCTTTATCTTCACGTGATCATATTAAAGCGAAGCTGAAAGCAGCAATTTCTGATGATATTTCAGATTGGGGAATTACGCTTAAAACGGTTGAAATCCAAGATATTCAACCATCAGGTACGATGCAATCCGCAATGGAAGCACAAGCCGCAGCTGAACGTCAGCGTCGTGCGACAGTGACACGTGCTGATGGTGAGAAACAAGCTGCGATTCTGGAAGCTGAAGGTCGTCTTGAAGCATCACGTCGTGATGCTGAGGCTCAAGTTGTACTCGCTGAAGCTTCAGAAAAAGCCATTAACATGGTTACCAATGCTGTAGGCGACAAAGAAATTCCTGTCGCTTATCTACTTGGTGAACAATATGTAAAAGCAATGCAGGATATGGCTAAATCTAATAATGCTAAAACTGTGGTATTGCCTGCTGACATCATGAATACGATTCGTGGGGTAATGGGTCGTAATAATCCTTAAATCGCTCAAACACTCTTCAAAATTTAAAAAGGCAGCTTCGGCTGCCTTTGTTATTGATATGACTCAAGATTCAATTCTTCAGCATTTATTTTAAATTTATGGTTAAATTTCGCATCCTGAAAGATTGCATGAAAACAATCTATCGTCTAACTGCATCATGGAAATTGTATGAGCACCTTTGATCCCACCTTAATCACTTTCTTGTTCTATATTGTCGCCATGGTCGTGATTGGTTTAATCGCGTATCGAGCGACCACGAACTTTTCAGATTATATTTTGGGTGGACGACGCTTGGGAAGTTTTGTAACAGCCCTTTCAGCTGGTGCTTCTGACATGAGTGGCTGGTTACTTATGGGTTTGCCAGGTGCTATTTATCTTTCCGGTCTATCAGAAATGTGGATTGCAATTGGTTTAATTATTGGTGCATGGCTCAACTGGCTGTTAGTGGCAGGACGTCTCAGAGTTCATACTGAAGTTCAACACAATGCCCTTACACTCCCAGATTACTTTTCCAATCGTTTTAATGATCAGAAAAAAATTCTACGAATCGTTTCTGCATTTGTCATTTTAATCTTCTTTGCCATTTATTGTGCTTCAGGCATGGTGGCAGGCGCTCGATTATTTGAAAGTATGTTTGATCTTTCTTACAGCACTGCCCTTTGGATTAGTGCAATTGCAACGATCAGTTACGTTTTTATTGGTGGGTTCTTAGCTGTTTCTTGGACAGACACCATCCAAGCGGGATTAATGATTTTTGCCTTATTGCTTACCCCCATCGTGGCTTTACTGACTTTTTCCGATTTATCTCAAGTGAATCTAGCACTTGAAGCAGCGCGACCAGAAGCAAGCAGTTTAATGGGTAACTTAAGTACCGTCGCAATTATTTCATTACTGGCTTGGGGTTTAGGCTATTTCGGACAACCTCATATTCTCGTACGTTTTATGGCTGCTGATTCAGTTAAATCGATTCCTAATGCTCGTCGTATTGGTATGACTTGGATGATTCTGTGCCTTGGTGGTGCAGTGGCTGCTGGATATGTCGGTATTGCTTATTTTCAGCAAAATCCACAGTTCGCTAATATTGTGAATGCTAACCCTGAAACTGTATTTATGGAGTTAACGAAAGTTCTATTTAACCCATGGATCGCAGGCATCGTATTAGCTGCAATTCTAGCTGCGGTAATGAGTACATTGAGTTGTCAACTTCTTGTATGTTCAAGCACATTAACCGAAGATTTTTATAAATCTTTCATTCGTAAAACTGCTTCTCAAAAAGAACTGGTTTGGGTGGGTCGCTTGATGGTGCTACTGATAGCTTTACTTGCGATTGTTTTAGCGTCAAACCCTGAATCTAAAGTACTTGGTCTAGTTGCCTACGCTTGGGCAGGCTTTGGGGCAGCATTTGGCCCGCTCATTATTCTGTCTTTATTCTGGAAACGCATGACATTAAATGGCGCTTTGGCGGGGATGATCATTGGTGCAGTGACCGTTATTGTATGGAAAAATATTTGGGCTGATACTGGAATCTATGAAATCATTCCTGGCTTTATTTGCTCCCTCATCGTAATCATTGTTGTGAGTTTATTAGGTAAGCAACCGACCTCAGATGTTACTGACCGATTTGACGAAGCAGACCGATTATATAAAGCGACAAAATAACAAATGAAAAGAGGACTTTCAGTCCTCTTTTATTTTAACTTTTTCGAGCAAGTAAAAAAGCTGAAATCTGCTTAAGTTCAGATGCCGAATCACCAAAATAATCTAAAGCACTAATGGCTTGCTGATGAAGCTTATTTGCATATTCTTTTGCAGCATCTAAGCCCAATAAAGCTGGGTATGTTGATTTATCGACAAGTTCATCTTTTCCAGCGGTCTTTCCAAGCGTTTCAGTATCCGAAACTATATCTAAAATATCATCTTGTACTTGAAATGCTAAACCTAATGCCTGACCAAATTCACGCAATTTCGGTATTCCTGCATCTACACCGTCCATCACTGTCACTGCTGACATCATGATTGCGGCCTGAATCAGTGCACCAGTTTTATTACGATGAATATTTTCCAATGCTTCCTGATCAATTTTCTTGCCTTCCGCTTGCAAATCTAGGACTTGACCACAAACCATCTTAGAAGATGATGTCGCCAATATCTGCATTTGCTTCAACACAATAGAAGGATCTACAGTGACTTGTGTATCAAAAAGGCGACTTCCTAAAACCTCAAATGCCATCGACTGCAAGATATCTCCCGCAAGTAGTGCTGTATCTTCACCATATGCAACATGACAAGTTGGTTGACCACGACGCAACAAATCATTATCCATACATGGTAAGTCGTCATGAGCAAGTGAATAGCAATGAATTAACTCGACTGCAACTGCTGCACGTCGCACAGCAGCAAAATTTTTATGATCTTCACTTAATTCTGCTGTTGCATACGCTAAAGCTGGACGAACCCGTTTTCCACCTAACATGACTGCATGATTTACAGCACTTTTCAATGGCTCTGGAATGAAAAATGCATCTAGGGCAATTTTCAGATCCTGTTGGATTTGCTGTTGAGCACGTTGTAATACTTCACTATTCACAGAGATATGTACTGTCACTGCCGTCTTTGAACCTCAAGTTATACCGTTTCATGTCGGTATATATAAAATTGTCCTTATTCTACAACCAATTGTGATTGCTACAAAACACAATGCTGATTTGTTTTATTTAGTGATAGTTTAAATGAAGAGTGACTATTCATCTAACACATGAATCGAGTTTCGACCCAATACATGTGCAATGTCAACAGCACGATCTAAGGTTTCTAATATTTGCTTTTCTGAGTACATTTTCTGGCAATTAGGATGAAAAATCCCAATCGCACACGTGAGTACCTCATCCTCTTGAGGATCGAAATAAATTTTTTCACGGACCAATGTTTGTTTTAGGCGTTCAGCAATGGTGAGAATTTTCCAAGGAGTCGATTCTTGAATCACCAAGATAAAACTTGCAGAATTCAAACGATAGACTTCTGCTAAATCTTGATTCAACTCCTCTTTAATCAGAGATCCAATACGACTCAGAATTTCATCGCCAATGGTATAACTATTGAGCTGATTAAACTTTTTAAAATTTTCGACTTCAAACTTGATAAAAGAATAATTCTTCCGATCTTGAATAAGGAAGCGATCTTTTAAAAACTGTTCAAATGCCAGCTTATTGTTCATCCCAGTCACAGGGTCCAAATATAGCTCTTCAAACAACCTTTTATTATTTTGGATCAAGACACGTTCACGTCTTTTTAATTTTGTTATATCTGCACATACGATCAACACGCAATCCAAAGAGGATGATTTATCTCTTAAAGCACTAAAATAAATTTGAAAAAAATGCCCTTTTGAATAGAACTCATTTTCAATTTTGTATAAGCGTGAATCATGTCGAAACAATTGCAGCGCATCTTGAAATAATTGGTAAACCGTCGTTGATACGAAACCTAATTTCTTTCCGAGTAAATAGAGTGCATCACTCTCATAGATATCAGCAAATAATTGATTTGCACTAATAAATACACCATCATGCTGAACTAGCGCCACAGGCACAGGGATTTTGGCAATCACAGATACCAAATCTAATTTATTTGTAGCATGAATTTGGTTTAGAAACTCTTGATCAATCTTGGGCGTATCCTGCTCAAAATTATTATCCTTCTTCATTGGTCTTTCTCATTTTAATTATTCGTGGAGCGAAGGCTATTCAGCAACTTAATTCTATGAATTCGGTGAATATAATCACGTTGACTTATTTCCTTAATATAACATGTCAAAATTGTCATAGTCTCAATTATTTATGAGTGAATCGTACTGTTAGTAATGCTTTCCGGCTAATTTAGTATACTTATCACATATTTTAAGCGCGTAAAAAAACCACTCGAAAGTGGTTTTTTTATCTTAAAACGTATCGCCAGGAATTCGCACCCATCCTTCCATGAGTACTCGAGCACTGCGACTCATAATGGCCTTTTTTACAGTCCATTGGTCATTAATTTTCTCCGCTTCAGCGCCCACTCTGAGTGTTCCAGAAGGATGCCCAAATCTGACTGATTTTTTTTCACCACCACCTGAGGCTAAATTGACTAATGTTCCAGGAATTGCAGCGGCGGTTCCAATCGCTACAGCTGCGGTTCCCATCATGGCATGGTGTAGTTTACCCATAGATAAAGCACGAACCGTCAAGTCGATCTCATCAGCGTGTACTGCTTTTCCGCTAGATGAGATGTAATTTTTAGGCGCAGATACAAATGCAATTTTAGGTGTATGCTGACGTTGAACCGCTTCATCAATATGCTGAATAATACCCATCTTTACAGCACCATAAGCACGAATTTTTTCAAACTTGACCAAGGCCTCGACATCATTATTGATATGATCCTGAAGTTCAGTTCCTTCATACCCTAAGTCTGAAGCACACATAAAAATAGTTGGAATACCCGCATTAATCAGCGTCACCTGAAAGCGACCAATATCTGGGACTTCCAGCTCATCAACCACATTTCCTGTGGGAAACATGGCAGCCCCATCCTCTCCATCATCTGCGGGATCTAAAAATTCTATTTGCACCTCTGCAGCTGGAAATGTTACCCCATCAAGCTCGAAATCACCTGTTTCCTGAACCTGACCATTTGTGATTGGGACATGCGCAATAATCGTTTTCTGAATATTGACCTGCCAAATCTTTACCGTACAAATTCCATTCTCTGGGATCTTTTCTGCACTCACGAGACCATTTGAAATCGCAAATGAGCCTACAGCAGCCGTAAGATTGCCACAATTACCACTCCAATCGACGAATGGTCGATCAATTGCAACCTGTCCAAAAAGATAATCTACATCATGATCAGATTGAGCGCTTTTAGAGAGAATGACTGTCTTACTGGTACTAGATGAAGCACCACCCATTCCATCAATTTGTTTGCCATAAGGATCAGGGCTTCCTATCACACGTAATAAGATTTGATCTCTTGCTTTACCTGGAACTTGAGCTTCTTTGGGTAAATCATTTAAGTTAAAGAAAACACCTTTACTCGTTCCTCCACGCATATAAGTGGCTGGAATTTTAATTTGTGGTGTTGAACTCATAGCTCATTCCTTCTCTTTTTTAATATTTGTTATCAATCGTGATTTTTAGTTCAACACAGTATAAATGATTTTTTATGTGGACATGAGCACTTAACACTATGGTATGAATTTCCATCAATTACGATAGATTAAATTTAATTCACTCTAACAAAAATAAACTCTAATAAAATTAAATGATTGATTAAAAAATAATTAAATCATTTTTCTATAATAATTTTATTTTATTTAAATCATAAAAAACATTCATGAACGCTGACGTACTAGGCTAATGCAATTTGATCTATTACAATCTTGTAACTTATTTCAATCGTCGGGCTGAATACTTTGAATAACAAGTCTTCACAACTTCAGCGTGGCTTAAAGAATCGTCATATCCAATTAATCGCTATGGGTGGTGCAATTGGTACAGGCTTATTTTTAGGTTCCGCACACGTGATCCAATCTGCCGGCCCATCTATTATTTTGGGTTATGCAATTGGTGGTTTAATCGCTTTTTTAATTATGCGCCAATTAGGTGAAATGATTGTTCATGAACCTGTTGCAGGATCATTTAGTCATTTTGCAAATAAATATTGGGGTAAGTTTCCTGGATTCCTAGCAGGTTGGAACTATTGGATTCTTTATATTTTGGTCGCGATGACCGAATTAACAGCTGTTGCAAAATATATTAACTATTGGTGGCCTCACATTCCTGCTTGGTCATCAGTTCTTTTCTTCTTTATTATCATTACCTTAGTTAACCTCTGTAATGTTAAATTTTATGGAGAATCAGAGTTTTGGCTGTCTATTATTAAAGTAGCAGCTGTCGTGTCGATGATTATCTTCGGTTTATTCTTGTTGTTTACAGCAGGATCTGACTCTACTGCATCATTCAGTAATCTTTGGACTCACGGTGGTTTCTTCCCTCATGGATTCGAAGGTTTATTCTTCATGTTGGCATTCCTGATGTTCGCCTTTGGTGGTATTGAACTGATTGGTATGGCGGCAGCTGAGGCTGAAAATCCAGAGAAAACGATTCCTAAAGCAATTAATCAAGTTGTTTTCCGTATTCTGATTTTCTATGTTGGGTCGCTTACAATTCTTCTTTCTTTAGTTCCATGGAATCAACTGCAACTTGGTGGTCTAGATAAAAGCCCATTCGTAATGATCTTCAGTCAACTGGGTATTGATTGGGCTGCTCACCTGCTCAACTTTATTATTTTGACTGCTGCGCTATCGGTATATAACAGTGGAATGTACGCGAATAGCCGTATGCTTTTTGGTTTAGCAAAACAAGGTAATGCCCCTAAAATTTTTGAAAAAACCAATAAACAAGGTGTACCTGTTCCAGCGGTATTGTTGTCAGCGGTGTTAATTTTCGGATGTGTTTTATTAAACTATTTTGCACCTGAAGATGCTTTAAGTAATTTAATTTATATTGTTGTTGGTGCTCTAGTACTTAACTGGGCGATGATTGCGTTGACTCACTTGAAATTTAAACAAGCGATGAAACTATCAAATACCACTTCAAAATTTCCTGCTCTATGGTCACCAGCCAGTAACTATTTGGTTCTTGGGTTTATTATTGTCGTGCTTTACATCATGTGGACTCAGGGCTTAAGCGGTGCTGTGATCATGATTCCGATCTGGATTATCCTGATGTTGGTATTATTTAAATTACTTTACCGAAAATAGTAAGACGCATTAAAAAAGTTATTGCTAAGCAATAACTTTTTTTCAAAAATTTTTTGATCAGATTAGTATGCGTCCTTAGCTTAACTGGATAGAGCAGTTGCCTCCTAAGTGACCGGCGTGGGTTCGAGTCCCGCAGGGCGCACCATTTTCTTAGATTAATACACTTATCAACAAATTGACCCAAAATAAAAAAAATAATGTCATTTCAGTCAAATTTTTGTTGCATCTCATTACCTTTATGATATGTTGTTTGTAGAGCAAAAAATAAACATTTAAGCATAAATCGTTTATTTATCAGCTCTTAAGGAAATAACTAAAAAAATTCTATTAAATTAAAAATTCAAATTATCTAAGGATAGATAACATGAAATTAAAAACCATCAGTGCATCTGTATTATTTGCTTTATTACCGATTTCTGGGGCTTATGCAGCCGCTATGGATCGCTCAGGTCAATCGATAGGAGCATTTTTACAACCAAATAACTACTTTGAAGCAGGTATCTCCATTATTGACCCTGATGTATCTGGAAAAAATCAATTGGGTCCAATTAGTGATATGGGTGATGATTATTATTTTCCAAGCGCAGCTTTGAAATTACAACTTAACGAAAATTTCTCTTTCGGTATTCTATATGATCAGCCATTTGGGGCATCTGCAACTTATACAGATGGTATGATTCCTGATGATGGAGCCTTAGGTAATCGGCCACTTGCAGGCACTAATGTAAAAGTTAATTCAAATAATATTACTGCTCTTTTCGGCTTTCAACCTAATGAACAATGGAACTTTTATGCAGGCGGTGTATATCAAGATGTGAGAGGCAACTTAACACTGTCTAGTATTGGTTATAATTCAACTTTTAAACGTGATGAAGGCTACGGTTGGTTAGCAGGAGCAGCTTTTCAAATACCAGAAATTGCATTAAAAGTGTCTTTGACTTATAGATCTGAAATTGATCATGAGCTTGACACTACTGAAAATTCAAATTTAGTCGTTGGTGTAATTAACAATCAAGTTGCAACAATTGATGGACTTGTGGCATTAGCAAACGGGACACTTACATTTGAGCAAGTGGTAAGTTCTCTGCCTATTTCTGCAGAAGATAAAGCTCAAGCATTAGCAGCAAATAGTTTACGAAACAAGTTACTTAATTCTGATTCAGAAAAAACTAAAATCTCCACACCTCAATCCGTTAATTTAGATTTCCAAACTGGCATTATGGCCAATACAGTTGCTTTTGCAAATGTACGATGGGTCGAATGGGGTGGCTATGGTATAGATATTGATAAATTTGGAAGTATTACCCAATTATTATCAGGCCAACGACAAAATATTATCGATTATGATAAAGACCAATGGTCTGCCACAGTTGGTGTTGGGCGAAAAATTAATGAAAAATGGGGTGGTGCTATTTCTGCCGGTTGGGATTCAGGTGCTGGTAATCCTGTAACTGCACTTGGTCCAACTGAAGGTTATTGGAATGTCGGATTAAGTGCACAGTTTAGCCCTACTCCAGCAACTTTTATCGGTGGAGGCGTCAAATATTTTTGGTTAGGAGATGCTGAAGCTCGTTCTGTTGGCAAATATGTCGGTAATTTTGAAGATAACAATGCTTGGGCATATGGTTTAAAAATGGGTTATCGTTTCTAAATGCCATTTATTTTTCAAAAGAGCACTTTAGTGCTCTTTTTTTATTTAATCATGAATACCGTTGACTGACTGTATAGTTCATTTATAAATTAACGATAAGATAGTATGACTCAAAATTAAATAATTCATAAATTCAATAATTTATATAAAAATAAAATTCCTATTATTTTTATCAGAATTAAAATTCAATTATAAATTTATTTCCTTAGAGTATTTACTCTGATTCTTAATGTGTTATTTTGTGAATATATGATTTAGGATCAGTTTAAGATAACTAATCCTCAATTCAATTGGAAAATACAAAATAATTCATTGAAGAAGATCAGGGAAAATTCAAGTGAAATTAACAAAATTATCAGCTGCTGTATTATTTGGTTTAGCATCATCAGGTTCTTTTGCTGCTGCTTTAGATCGTTCTGGACAATCTATTTCATCATTCCTTCAACCAGGAAATTACTTTGAAGCAGGTATCTCAATTTTAGATCCATCAGTATCAGGTAAAGAAACTGTTGGATTAGAAAGAAATATTGATGATATGGCTGGCGATTATTATTTCCCTTCAGCTGCTTTAAAATTGCAATTAAATGACAATTTTTCATTTGGCTTAATCTACGATCAACCATTTGGAGCTGATGCAACCTATCATGGGGAAAACAATTTTGTTGCAGCACCAACTGATACTATTCTTACTGGTCTACCATTACAAACAGGTTTGTTAGGTGCTTCTGCCCCAACAGGAAGTACATCTGTAGAAGTAGATACACAAAACTTATCTATGATTTTTGGTTTTCAGCCAAATGAGAATATTAATTTATATGCTGGTCCTGCATACCAATCAATCAAGGGTAATGTAAGTCTTCGCGGTCAAGCTTATAGTGTATTTAATGGCTATGATGCAAATATTAGTGAAGATTATGCATGGGGTTGGTTAGCTGGTGCAGCATATCAAATTCCAGAGATTGCATTAAAAGCCTCAATCACTTATCGCTCTGAAATCGATCATAAATTTAAAGCTGACGAAAATATTGCTTTAGCAGCTGCTGCACCCTTATTAGCTGGTTCAGGTGCAGTACCCGCTCCTCTTTTACCAGCTTTAACAGGCTTCGCTGCGGCAAATAATGCTGAAGGAAGTACAAAAATTACTACTCCTCAGTCTGTTAACATTGATTTTCAATCAGGCATTATGGAAAACACTGTTGCATTTGCAAATTTACGTTGGGTTGATTGGTCTAGTTTCTCAATTCAACCCTACAAATTTGGTGTAGCTTCACAAGCTGTAGGTGGTCTAGTAAACCGTCCTAACGGTTTTAACTTAGTTGAATATGCTGATGACCAAATTTCTGCAACCGTAGGTGTTGGCAGAAAATTAAGTGAACAATGGGCAGGTAATGTCTCAGTTGGCTGGGATTCTGGTGCCGGAAATCCTGTATCAACACTTGGTCCTACCGAAGGTTATTGGAATGTGGGCTTAGGTCTTCAATATAGCCCTACCCCCGCTACGTTTATCGCAGGTGGTGTTAAATACTTCTGGTTAGGTGATGCTAAGGCTCAAACTGGGGCTCAAGCTGGTGGGAATGAATACGTTGCAGAATTTAAAGACAATGACGCTTTAGCTTACGGTCTTAAAATCGGCTATAAATTCTAATCATTCGTCAATAAAAAAGACCACATGATTGTGGTCTTTTTTTATTTTTATACAAGTATAAATTAATTGTTTGTTATATCATCATTTAAAATAAAAAAACGACACAAACTACAATTCCTTTTTTGCTCAATAATACTTTTTAAAAACATGGACATAATTATTTAATCTCATAACTTGATAATGAAGCAATATAAATTTGATTATATTTCAATCATTTCCGAGTATTTACTCTTTTTTTATTTATGTTATTTTTCATGCAATTTTTTCGCCATATGGCATTCATGGATGAACATCATGAAATTTAAAGTACTTTCATACTCAGTCTTATTATCTACACTCCCATTAACTTCAATTTACGCCGCAGGATTAGATCGTTCAGGTCAGTCGATTTCAGCATTTCTCCAATCAGGTAATTATGCAGAAGCTGGCATTTCTGTTTTAGATCCTACCGTTAAAGGTTCTTCCACAGTGATTAATAAAATCACTGGTCAGGATTTAACAGGCGAAAAAATTATCGATATGGGCAGTGATTATTATTTTGTAAACACTGCTCTTAAACTACAGATTACTGACCAAGTTTCTTTAGGATTAATTTACGATCAGCCTTTTGGTGCAGATGCATTATACGATGCTAAAAATCAATCATTTGGCAATAGTTTAAGTGGTACATCAGTTGAAGTTAAGACACAAAATTTAACTGCACTCATTGGCTATCAACCCACTGAAAATTGGAATTTTTATGCTGGTCCAGTATGGCAAACAGTTGAAGCTGATATCAATTTAAAAGGTAGTGCATACCAAGTCTTAAATGGCTATAACATCCATGTAGACCAAAAAGAAGCTTATGGCTGGATTGCAGGTACTGCATACCAAATTCCAAAAATTGCATTAAAAGCATCTATCACTTATCGCTCTGAGATTAAACACAAAGCTCAGTCGAATGAAACCTCGCTCCTTCCACTTTACGCCGATGCATTAAAAAAGCCTGAGTTTAATAGATTAGATAAGATCGCTGCAGTAACTGAAGCAGTTACTCCACAATCTGTAAATATTGATTTACAGTCTGGAATTGCAACAAACACTTTGGCGTTTGCTAACCTGCGTTGGGTTCATTGGGATCAATTTACGGTTACACCTAAATTACTTGGATTAGTTGGACAGGACCTCATTTCGTATTCCGATGATCAGTACTCTGCAACCTTAGGTGTTGCACATAAATTTAATGATCAATGGGCAGCAACCACAACTGTAGGCTATGACTCTGGAGCTGGAAACCCTGTAACCACTTTAGGTCCAACTGAAGGTTATTGGAGTGTAGGCTTAGGTGGTCAATTCAACCCATCACAGCAAAGCTTTATTCAAGCTGGTGTTAAATATTTCTGGTTAGGCGATGCAACTGCACAAACGGGTGGCATAAATGTTGGAGAATTCAGCAACAATTATGCATTAGGTTATGGCATGAAAATCGGGTATCGATTCTAACAATTGTTATAAGAAAAGGACGCTAAAGCGTCCTTTTTTCAAAGTAATAATTTAAGCTGGAATATCACGAACAGAAGCGTTGCGAATCGCTTCTTTCAATGCAGCATAACCATTAATCGCAGGAAATTGTGGGAATTCTGCAATTACATTATCTGGCGCATCAAATAAGAAACCTTGATCTGCTTCACCGAGCATCGTGGTATCGTTATACGAGTCGCCTGCAGCAATTACACGGAAATTTAAACCGTGTAAAGCTTGCACTGCTTTACGTTTTTGATCAGGTTGACGTAGTTTATAATTTGTAATCATACCATTTTCGTCAGTTTCTAATTTGTGACAGAAAATCGTAGGCCAACCTAACTGCTTCATCAATGGATGAGCAAATTCATAGAATGTGTCAGATAAAATGATGAGTTGGAAATGAGTACGTACCCACTCGACAAACTCCTTAGCGCCTTCAAACGGTCCCATATCTGCAATAACAGCTTGAATGTCATTTAAACCTAAACCATGTTGTTTAAGAATATTTAAACGCTGAGTCATGAGCACATCGTAGTCTGGAATATCTCGAGTTGTTGCTTCAAGCTCTTTAATTCCTGTTTTTTTTGCAAAATTAATCCAAATTTCAGGAACCAAAACGCCTTCAAGATCTAGACAAACGATTTCCATGATACTGCCCTCAGCATTAATAAAATTTGCAATATCATAGCCGAAGATTGTTGAATATCGATGTAATTTTTTAAATCTATT
This sequence comes from Acinetobacter sp. ANC_7654, assembly GCF_056779855.1. NCBI lineage: Bacteria > Pseudomonadati > Pseudomonadota > Gammaproteobacteria > Moraxellales > Moraxellaceae > Acinetobacter > Acinetobacter sp. ANC_7654. The sequence continues at coordinate 46,865 of NZ_JBWYIR010000006.1, forward strand.
TTATTCATAAGTATTTATTTTTATTTCATAAGATAAATCTCTTAATTCAACTAAAATATACATCAAATATTTTAATATAGGACTTGTTGTTTCCAAGCCTATATCGCCAGGATTCTCATGACTACCATTCCAAGCATAGATTTAATTGATGCACTTGCATCAGAGTATGAAGATAAATCCCCTTCGGAAATTATAGCCTTAGCTTTAAATCAAACAGGTGAAATTGCCATTTCATTTTCAGGTGCTGAAGATGTTGTATTGATTGATATGGCTGCAAATTTAGGTAAACCTTTTCGCGTGTTTAGTCTTGATACAGGTCGCTTGCATTCAGAAACTTATCAATTTATTGAGACTGTTCGTAAGCACTATAATATCAACATTGAAATATGTTTCCCAGAAGCTGAAGCTGTTCAGAATCTGGTCAACGAAAAAGGACTGTTTAGCTTTTATCAAGATGATCATAAAGAGTGTTGTGGTATCCGTAAGGTTCAACCTCTTCGTAAAAAGTTAGCAACACTTGATGGTTGGATCACGGGTCAACGTAAAGATCAAAGTCCGGGTACACGTACTGAAATTCCAGTGATTCAAGCTGATCTAGGTTTTTCAGGTGAAGGTAAACAACTCATTAAATACAACCCTTTGGCGAATTGGACGAGTGCTGACGTTTGGAATTATATTCGCATGATGGAAATTCCATATAATCCATTGCATGAAAAAGGTTTTATTTCAATTGGATGTGAACCATGCACGCGTCCAGTACTTCCAAATCAGCACGAGCGTGAAGGTCGTTGGTGGTGGGAAGAAGCAACGCATAAAGAATGTGGTTTACATTCAGGTAATTTAAAAAAGTAAAAACTGTCTCACAAAGTTTTAAGCCACTGATTTAAAGTGGCTTTTTTGTACTGACCATTCATTAAAAAAATTTATGCCCCCTCCAACAAATACGTCTATACTGATCTCTTGGATTGATAATTCTAAAAAACAATTTTAGAAATTTGCAGTGAGGCAAACCTAGACTATGCGTCCATTACACCCGCTTGATTTTATTTTCTTATCTTTGGAAAAAAGACAACAGCCCATGCATGTTGGCGGATTATTTTTATTTGAAATTCCAGAAGATGCGCCACCAACCTTTATTCAAGATTTAGTGGCAGATATTCGCAACTCAAAATCTATTCCAATTCCACCGTTTAATAATAAATTAAACGGACTGTTTTGGGACACAGACACTGAATTCGATCTTGATCATCACTTCAGACATATTGCTCTACCACATCCTGGTCGTATTCGTGAGCTACTCACCTACATTTCCCAAGAGCACAGTTCATTAATTGATCGAGCTAAGCCATTATGGATGTGTCATATCATTGAAGGCATTGAAGGCAATCGTTTCGCCATGTATTTCAAAATACATCATGGGATGGTCGATGGTATTGCAGGCATGCGTTTAATTGAAAAATCACTCTCTCATGATCCAAATGCAAGAAGTATCGTTCCGCCATGGTGTGTTGAAGGTCCGCGTGCTAAGCGACTTAAAACACCTAAAGTAAGCCGTGCAAAACAAATCTTGTCTAATTTGAAAGGTCAAGTGCAGTCTACACCGGGTGTATTCAAAGTGCTGTCTGAAACTGTCTTTAAAGATATGGGACGTAATCCGGACTATGTATCTAGTTTTCAAGCCCCAAGTAGTATTCTGAATCAAAAAGTCAGCTCATCACGTCGTTTCGCTGCTCAGTCATATGAGTTTAAGCGTCTCAACCATATTTCAAAATCACTGGGTGTGACCATTAACGATATTGTGCTTGCGATTTGTTCCGGTGCTTTACGTGAATATTTAATCAGTCAAAGTGCTTTACCAGAAAAACCATTAATCGCTATGGTTCCTGTCTCCGTTCGTACGGATGATTCAGACATGTCAAATCGTATTACGATGATTCTGGCGAACTTAGCGACACATAAAGCCGATCCATTAGAACGACTCGATCTTATTCGTCGTAGCGTAATGAATGCGAAACAAAAATTCAAACGCATGACTTCAGATCAGATTCTCAACTATAGTGCCTTCGTATATGGTCCTGCAGGTTTAAATATCATCTCTGGTTTAGCACCTAAACGTCAGGCCTTTAACCTCGTTATTTCTAATGTTCCAGGGCCTAAAGAGCCGCTATATTGGAATGGTGCACGTTTGGACGCACTCTACCCTGCTTCTATCGTACTTGATGGTCAAGCATTGAATATTACAATGACCAGTTATATGGATAAATTAGAAGTCGGTTTAACCGCATGTCGAAATGCTTTGCCTAAGATGCAAAATTTATTGACCCATTTAGAAGATGAGATTCAACGATTTGAAAAAATTGTGGGTCTACCTGAAGATGAAAAACCGCAGATTATAAAAAAGGCTACTAAGCGTAGTACAGCAAAGCAACAAGTCGTAGCGGATATAGAAATTGCAAATGAAAAACCAGCTTAAGGCTGTATATTTCGATATTTACAAAAAAATTAAGGGGCTTTAAAAAGGCCCCTTAATTTTTAATATTACGACACTGCTTGATTAATTGCTGACAGAGAGAAACGACCATCGCTTGTGTAACTCGAACTTCTTGACCTTGATCGTTGAGCATCAAGCAAGCGCTTTTGTTTGAATCCACAATTTGACGATGGCTACCCGCTAATTGTTCCGTTAAATTCATACCCACTTTGACCTCACTTTGCTAAGACAACATCGCTGTCTTTGGCTATTCGATTTGATTTCTTAAGTATTGAGAAATCGAGATCGAATGTAAAATCTCAGTTGTAACAAGTGTTTAACGATATTCTGTTACAATTTCAATTCAAAATGATATCGTATTGCTCTTGCGTGTATAAATTTTCGACTTGGAACTTAATGACACGTTTCACAAAATGCTCTAAATCAGAGACGGCGGCAGCTTCTACGGTTAATAATCGATCCACAACCGATGGATGCGCAACGACAGTAAAGTCAGTCTGAGACTCAAAATCTCGAGCATATCTTAATATCTCTCGAAAGATTTCGTAACAAACAGTCTCGGCACTTTTCACATAACCACGTCCCTGACACGTTGGACAAGACTCACATAACAAATGTTCAAGTGATTCACGCGTCCGTTTACGCGTCATTTCTACTAAGCCAAGCTCAGACACTTGGGTGATTTTAGTTTTTGCATGGTCACGTTCTAAGACTTTTTCAAATTGCTTAAGCACTTCATCACGGTGTGAGGCCTCTTGCATATCAATAAAGTCAATAATGATAATTCCACCTAAGTTGCGCAGTCTGAGTTGACGCACAATGACTTGTGTCGCTTCCATGTTGGTCTTAAAGACGGTGTCCTCAAGAGAGCGTCCACCTACATATGAGCCTGTATTGACGTCAATAGTGGTCATGGCTTCTGTCTGATCAATCATGAGATAACCACCAGACTTTAAAGCAACACGTGTTTGCAGTGCTTTTTGAATATCTGTTTCAACATTGTATAAGTCGAATATCGGACACTCACCAGGATAATGTTTCAGACGATCAACCATATTTGGTACAAACTCAGCCACGAACTCTTGTAGCTTGCCAAACACTTCTCTTGAATCGACTTGAATTTTTACCGTATCTTCATTTGCCAGATCACGGATGATACGTTGAGGAAGTGGTAGCTCTTCAAAGATAAGTGATGGCACCACGACACTTTTTTGTTTACGCTGAATAAATTCCCAAAGTTTTGCCAAATACGCCATATCTTGCGCAATAGCGGCTTCTTCGATCCCCTCTGCTGCAGTTCGTACAATGACAGAACCGGGTAACTTATGTTCAGCTTGAATACGCTCAATGATCGAACGTAAACGATCACGCTCTTCTTCTGATTCGATTCGCTGAGACACGCCAGTATGATGTCCATAAGGCATCATCACCAAATAGCGAGAAGGAATGGAAAGATCAGTACTTAGACGCGCACCTTTTGTGCCTAACATATCTTTCATCACCTGCACTGTCAGAATCTGACCCGGTTGCAGAAGATCAAATACATTTGGCGTCGGTTGATTACGAGGCCAAATCATGTCATTGATATGTAAAAAAGCAGTACGAGATAAGCCAATGTCTACAAATGCCGCTTGCATACCAGGCAATACACGTACAACTTTGGCTTTATAAATATTCCCGACTAAACCACGTTTAGCGTTGCGTTCAACAAATAGTTCGTTGACCGTCCCATTTTCAACTAACGCCACCCGACACTCCATTGGGGTGACGTTAATCAACAACTCGTCAGACATAAAAAACACTCAAAACATTATAAAAATTTTTTAAAAGGTTAATTTAGTGCCTTAACCATTTTTCAATATTTGATTCAGTAACTGTGATGTTTCATGTAAAGGCAAACCCACCACATTGGTGTAGCTACCTTCAATACGAGGAACGAACTTTGCGGCGATTCCTTGTATTGCGTAAGCCCCTGCTTTTCCTACAGGTTCCCCAGTTGACCAATATTCTTCCATATCATGATGACTGAGTGATTGAAAATCAACCTTTGTGCTCACTACCGTACTTATTGTTTTATGTTGTGAAGCCACACAAAGGCCACTGAGAACTTCATGCTGACGCCCTGACAAGGATTGCCAAATTTCAAACGCATGTTGCTTCGAGTCAGGTTTGCCAATAATTTGCCCATCTAAATTGAGGCTTGTATCTGCGGCAATGACCACCGCATCTGGAAATTGTGCTAAAACAACCTGAGCTTTTTGTTCTGCCAAACGTCGAACATAATCATGTGCTTGCTCACCATCATGTACAGACTCATCGATTTCTGGACTAAAAATATCAAATTTAAGTCCAAGCTGTGCAAGCAGTTCTTTACGCCGAGGCGAGCTCGACGCCAGGATTAAATTCGCCATTTTCTAAGCAAATAATACAAGATGGGCCAAGTTAAAATACTGCTCATTAGTGGCTGCCAATGACGAGTAATCGAAAATTGCATATCGGAAATAATTTGTGCAAACAGGACATAAATCAGATGTGCCAATATAGCAACACTAGCGATTGCCCAAGTATTTCCAAACGTCATTAAACGGCGTTCACGCACAAACCAACGGATGGTAAATGTTAGTAAAACGAAGCTTAAGGCATGTAATCCAAGGGGTGCATCAAGCAGTAAATCGGTAAATAATCCGACTGCAAAAGCAAACCAAACGCCACACCATGTCGGTTGAAGCAAGATCCAATACACCGTAATCATCAACATGATCAGCGGTCGCCATCCTGCTAATGTATAAGACAGAGGATACACCACCAACACCGAACCAATAATGATTGAAAGCACGATGATCCATAGAGGATCACGTGTTTTAACTGATGATATTTTTTTAGCGCTGAGCATGAGGTTGCTCCATGGCTAATGAGTCTGAGAACAGTACCACTACATGGTGTCCACCTGCCAACTGAGCTGCAGGTTTCACGTCTATCTGCGCAAACTCACCGGTATTTTCACGCTTAACTTTGGACACTGTTCCGACCAAATAACCCGCAGGAAAATGTTGTCCTAAACCTGAACTATACACCTTGTCCCCGACTTTGACGTTAGCGCTGGTCGGTACATATTCCATTTTCAGACGACCTAAATCACCAGTGCCTGACACAATGGCACGCATGCCAGAGTTTTCAAGACGTACTGATAGGGAGTGTTCTTTATCAGACAATAACATGACACGGCTACTGTGCGGATAAACATTGATGATCTGCCCCATGATACCGTTATCATCCAACACCGTTTGCCCGACACGCAGTTGGCTCGCAGCACCGCGGTTAATGATAATGATATGACGTAATGGATCAGCATCTGTGCCGATCACCTCAGAGATTTCCATACGACCGTCAATGATCAAAGGCGTATCCAATAATCCACGTAAGCGCGTATTTTCAGCGGAGAGTTCTGAGAGTTTTTGAAGGCGAACCTGAGCCTGAAGCAGCTCTGCCTGCATCGCAGTATTCTCACGACGCAATTGCGCTTCAGACTTGGTTTGTTGACTGAGCCATTCTTTCGATAAAACGGGATAACTTGCAATGGCATAAATGGGATTGTATGCCGCGTACAAGACATCTCTTGCTGGTTGAATCAAGTGTGGAGCACGCCAATTAAACATTAACACGAACAAACACACGATGACTGCAATGATGAAAGAGCGAAAAGATGGCGGTTGTCTTGAAAACAGATTCGGTTGCACCGCCTCGTCCTTAAATTAAATTACAGAAAATTAACCAACAAACAGCATGTCATGGTTCGGGTTGTCAAAGAGTTCTAAGACTTTACCACCACCACGTGTTACGCAAGAAAGTGGATCTTCAGCAACTACTACTGGCAAACCTGTTTCTTGTGACAATAACTTGTCTAAGTTACGTAATAACGCACCACCACCAGTCAATACAATACCGCGCTCCGCGATATCTGATGACAACTCAGGAGGTGTTTGTTCAAGCGCAGATTTCACTGCAGAGACAATGCTTTGCAATGGATCAGTGATTGCTTGAGTAATTTCATCAGAAGTCACCGTAATTGCGCGCGGAACACCTTCCGCCAAGTTACGACCACGAACTTCGATTTCTAGCACTTTGCCATCTTCATCCGGAAGCGCCATACCCACTTCTTTCTTAATGGTTTCAGCCGTTGTTTCACCAATGACGCAACCGTGTGCTTTACGAACATAATGAATAATTTGTTCGTCAAATACATCACCACCAATGCGTAATGAGTCTGCATAGACACAACCTTGCAATGAAATGATTGCAATTTCAGTTGTACCACCACCCACGTCTACGACCATCGAACCACACGCTTGCTCAACTGGCATGCCTGCACCAATCGCTGCTGCCATTGGTTCTTCGATTAAACGAACATCACGTGCACCTGCATTGAATACAGCCTCACGAATCGCACGACGCTCAACCAAAGTTGATTTACATGGCACACACACCACAACACGCGGCGCTGGTGGGAAAAGACGCTTTTCATGCACTTTACCAATAAATTGGTTTAACATGGTCTCAGTGACTTCGAAATCCGCAATCACGCCATCTTTCATTGGACGAATTGCAGAAATATTCGCAGGGGTACGACCAAGCATTTGCTTAGCATCCAAGCCAACAGCGGCAACTATTTTTTGTGAACCACTGTGACGAATTGCCACAACAGTCGGTTCATTTAATATAATGCCCCGTCCTGGCGCATAAATTAGTGTATTAGCGGTGCCTAAATCTATGGCTAGATCTGGCGAAAACAAGCCAATTAGTCGTTTTAGAATCACGGGTCGTTCTCAGTTCAACGTTATATAGACGTAAGATGGCAACTTTAACTAAATGTGATGCTTTGGACAAGTCAATCGCTTATTATAACGCATGATATTTTGAATATTTTTATTACTGATTAGGTGAGACAGCATGTCAGCATCAGATGCTCAGCAATCTGCAGATTTAAATGCACAAACCGTTTCAAGCATTGCACACTTAGCACGCTTGTCTTTGGATGACACTCAATCTGCTGAATATGCTCAAAGTTTGAATAAAATTTTAGGAATGATGGAAACCTTGAAAGGCATTGATACCGAAGGTGTTGAGCCATTAAAGAGCCCATTTGACCATCCGCAGCCATTACGTGAAGACGCTGTGTCTGAACAAAACCATCGTGATGACTATCAAGCCGTTGCACCAGCTGTGCAAGACGGTTTGTATCTTGTTCCACGTGTAATTGAATAATTGTTCAGTTTTGCCCTATTTAAATTTTAGTTAAGAATTTTTCTCATGACAGATTTACATCGCTTATCGGTTCGTGAACTTATCGATGGTTTAGCAACCGCTAAATTCTCTTCACGTGAATTGACGCAACATTATTTAAACCGTATTGAAAAAATTGATGCGCAAGTCAAATCTTATGTAACTGTGACTGCTGAACAAGCATTGGCTCAAGCAGACGCAGCTGATGCAGCGATCAAAGCAGGTACAGCGACCGCTTTGACGGGTTTGCCTATTGCGCATAAAGATATTTTCTGTACGCAAGGCATTAAAACCACGGCTGGTTCTAAAATGCTAGACAACTTTATCTCTCCGTACGACGCAACCGTTGTAGCGAAAGGTAAAGCTGCGGGCCTAGTGACTTTAGGTAAAGTGAACATGGACGAATTTGCCATGGGTTCTACATCAGAATCATCTTACTTCGGTGCAACGGCGAACCCTTGGGCTTTAGATCGTGTCCCAGGCGGGTCATCAGGTGGTTCTGCTGCGGCTGTAGCAGCTGACCTTGCACCGTTTGCGACTGGTACAGATACAGGTGGTTCAATCCGTCAACCTGCATCGTTCTGTGGCCTTACAGGCTTAAAACCAACCTATGGTCGTGTATCACGTTTCGGTATGATTGCCTATGCATCATCACTTGACCAAGGTGGCCCAATGGCGCGTTCAGCAGAAGACTGTGCGTACCTTATGAACGTGATGGCAGGACATGATGCAAAAGATTCAACCTCTGTACAAAAAGATGCTGATGACTACGTTGCAAACTTGAACTGCACGTCTGTAAAAGGATTACGCATTGGTATTCCAAAACAGTATTTTAATGTTGAAGGTTTAGCTGCTGACGTTAAAGCACGTGTTGAAGAATCTCTAAAAAAATTGGAAGAGATGGGCGCAACGCTTGTTGAAATTGACCTCAACATGACTGAGGCATATGTTCCAACCTATTACCTGATTGCCCCTGCTGAAGCATCGTCTAACTTGTCACGTTTTGACGGCGTACGTTATGGCTACCGCTGTGAAGATCCAAAAGACATCATGGACTTGTACAAACGTTCTCGTTCTGAAGGTTTTGGTGCTGAAGTTCAACGCCGTATCTTGATTGGTACTTATGCGCTTTCCGCAGGTTATTACGATGCCTACTATGTGAAAGCTCAAAAAGTACGTCGTTTAATCCAACAAGATTTCTTAAAAGCATTCGAGTCTGTTGACGTGATTGCTGCGCCTTCTGCGCCGACAACGGCGTATAAGATTGGTGCAAACCTTTCTCCAGTTGAAATGTACTTGGGCGATATCTATACCATCGCGGTCAACCTTGCAGGTCTTCCTGCGATTAACGCGCCTGTTGGTTTTGATCAAAATAATTTACCTGTTGGCTTACAGTTGATTGGTAACTACTGGTCAGAATCTCAATTGTTGTCTGTGGTGCACCAATACCAACAAGCAACTGATTGGCACACCAAACGCGCTGCAATTGCTGAGGAGAATGCATAATGGCGAAGAACAATGCAAAACCTAAATCAAATTTGATTGATGGTTGGGAAGTCGTTATTGGTATTGAGATTCACACTCAACTTGCGACTAAATCTAAAATCTTCTCAGGTTCTTCAACTGAATTTGGTCAAGACCCAAACACTCAAGCGAGCCTTGTTGATTTGGCAATGCCGGGCGTACTGCCTGTATTGAATAAAGAAGTGGTTGATCTTGCGATTCGCTTTGGTTTGGGTATCGATGCGTATATCGACCAAGCGTCTGTATTTGCACGTAAAAACTACTTCTACCCTGATTCGCCAAAAGGCTACCAAATCAGCCAAATGGACAACCCGATTGTGGGCTTGGGTCATATCGACATCCAACTTGAAGATGGTACAGTTAAACGCATTGGCGTGACACGTGCGCACCTTGAGGAAGATGCAGGTAAATCGATCCATGACCAATTTGAAGGCATGTCAGGTATCGACTTAAACCGTGCAGGGACACCACTTCTTGAGATTGTATCTGAACCAGATATGCGTTCGATTGAAGAAGCTGTTGCCTACATTAAAGCGATTCACACCCTTGTGCGTTGGTTAGGCATCTCTGACGGTAACATGGCGGAAGGTTCTTTCCGTGCCGACTGTAACGTGTCTTTACGTCGTCCGGGTCAGCCGTTTGGTACACGTTGTGAGCTTAAAAACCTCAACTCATTCCGTTTCATTGAACAAGCGATCAATGTTGAAATTGAACGTCAAATGGAAATCTTGGAATGGGACGGCACGATCGACCAAGAAACACGTTTGTTCGACCCTGTGAAGATGGAAACGCGTTCAATGCGTTCTAAAGAAGAAGCGAACGATTACCGCTACTTCCCTGACCCTGACTTGTTGCCTGTGATCATTGCAGATGAGCAAATCGAAGCGATTAAAGCGACGATGCCTGAGCTTCCTGCTGCACGTCGTGCGCGTTTTGTGGCGGACTTTGGTGTGACTGAATACGATGCGCACGTTCTTACGCTTACGCGTGAAATGTCAGAGTTTTATGAAGAAGTTGTTAAGGCTGCGGGCGGTGCTGCACAAGGTAAAATTGCAGCGAACTGGGTGATGGGTGAATTCTCAGGTGCTTTAAACAAAGCGGGCTTAGAATTGGCGGACTCTCCTGTATCTGCAGAAAAACTTGGCGGTATGATTGCGCGTATTGTGGACAACACAATTAACGGTAAGATTGCCAAGCAAGTATTCGGCTTTATGTGGGAAGAAGGCAAAACTGCGGACGAGATTATTGCGGAAAAAGGCTTAAAACAGGAAACTGATACAGGCGCAATTGAAGCAATTATTAAGGACGTGCTTGCTGCCAACGAGAAGATGGTTGAAGAGTATAAATCTGGTAAAGAGAAAGCCTTTAACGGTCTTGTGGGTCAAGTGATGAAAGCAGCGAAAGGTAAAGCCAACCCTGCACAAGTGAATGAATTGATGAAGAAATTGATTGGTTAAGGCTGATTAGTTTTGGAACAAAAAACCCGCTTTAGAGCGGGTTTTTTACTATAAACTCTCTTCAGCCTGTACTAAAAATAATATTGTCGAAGCAGTCATATTTATCGCATATTCGACAATATATCGTGGTATTTCTTTTTCTTCACTACCTGAGCCATGCCCACTCAATTTATTTCTAGCAGTTGGTACACCACTTTCTAATAAAGTTTTTAAAGAAGTAAATTTACTTTCCCAAAATGCAGGAATCAATTGATTTTCAAAACAAACCTTTATTAAGGTACTAGCTGTTGCTGTACTTTTGACAGTCCATTTATGCTTATCACAAATAATACGCATTATACTTTCAAAAGCTTTAAGACATTCATTTAAAGCTTCATGATTATTTCCATTCCGGTAATGTTCATGTGCTTTTAAAAACTCAACATTAGCACCTTTGAATTCATTTCTAGATAATAGCTCCAATGATGGTTTGACAATTTCAGAATGCGTAAATGTATTATCTCTTCGAATAATTTTTCCTCCGACGAATTGATAACCCAGAGCATGTTCATCAAACCTTTGATTTAATTCATTAATAGCGTCATTTTTTTCTTGTACTAAATTTGAATATTTATCTTTTTCTTCATCTAACCCTATATTAATTATTTTATTTAGCATTCGAAATGCTAACTCTATATAATCTAAGACCTTTTCCGCTTCTTTCTCAATCATAAAACCTTGAATAAATTCATCCCCCGAATTATTAACACTTCGAGACACAACAGGACTCAACTGAAATACTCCAAATTCTCGCTTTAAGATCTGGGTCATCATTTTATAAATATCTTCATTACCCAGAACTGAAGAAACAGCACCTGATTTTCCAAAAAGATCCATAAATATATAAACAACCTGCGTACGAAATTCCTTAGAAAATTTTTGATATTCATACACATCATTTTCATTTTTTTGCTTATTTCTTTTAGAATATAAATCTATTAGCATTTAGAATCCTGATTACTTTATATGGCTAAAGTGTTACAACAAATAGTAATTTTCTCAAATAGTTAAGATTTAAAGTTTAGAGTAAATTCCTTCTAATTTATTTTACACTATCAAATTTATACTATTGACTCTAAAAATCAAAATGAAACCACTGCAACAGTCGTTCACCATATTTCCAATGCAAAAGAGCAAAATCAAACAGAATACAAAAAGCAAGAAAGTCTTAATCTTAATTTTCACAAAAAACGAATCACAAAAAGTGCAATCAGGAGCACCGCAACTAGTGCAATCATCAACTTAAACATTCACTTACCTTTAGCTTAATATTTTAACTTCAATCATGGTCTACAAGATTCAATTTATCTTCATCATTTGGATTCGTTATTTTCGACTTCATTCTAAAAAATATGAATAATATCACCCAATACACAAGAACAATTAATTAAGAAAACACTGTTCTATTTTTCGATCTTCATTTGCCTGCTTTCACTCTTCTATACTGATTTCATCATCAAGAAGAATGAAACAAATCATGAAATCAACAGTACTCAACGCCCAAAGCTACGGACAACCCGAAGTCCTCGAATTTACAGACTACACACTCCCACCATTAAACCCTGACACGGCACGCATCCAAGTCAAAGCCGCAGGGATTAACCCCATTGATGCACGTCGCATGACAGGTGAGTTCAAACATGCACAACTCCCACAAACTTTCGGAACTGAGTTTGCAGGTGTAATCATAGAAGTAGCTGAAAACAGTGCATGGAAAGTCGGTGACGAAGTGCTGGGTTCTGGTGGAGCATTTACCCATGCCACAGTGATTGATGTGCCTATCGCAAATTTAGTTAAAAAACCGAAAAATCTAGAATGGTCGATTGCAGGCTCGATTGCAGGAGCAGCTCAAACTGCCATGACCATTTTAGATGAAATTGGTCCAATGCAAAGCTTATTGGTACACGGTGGATCAGGTGGTGTGGGTTCGATCACTATCCAATTGGCAGTGAGTCGTGGCATTACGGTCGTAGCAACGGCATCAGCAAAAAATCAAGACTATATTCGCAGTTTAGGTGCGATTCCTGTCATGTACGGCGAAGGTTTGATTGAGCGTCTGAAACAAGTCCACCCTGATCAATTCGATGCTTCAATTGATATGGCAGGCAACGAAGATGCCACTCAGGCCTCATTGGCTACAGTGAAAAATGGCGGATTTATGGGTACGATTGCAGGACGCAAACTGTCATCCGCTAAAATTCAAGCAGTATGGGTTAAACGTAATGTTTCCAATTTAAAACACGTGGTTGAAGGCGTTGCAAATAGCACCTTCAATTGGACAGTTAGTCGTGAATATCTTTTTACAGAAGCACAGCAAGCCTATCGAGACATTTTAGAGGGTCATACGCAAGGTAAAAGTGTGCTGCTATTCAAATAATTTCTGTGCGTACAATGTGAAAAGGCAGGATATCATCCTGCCTTTTCTCTAGTTTGAATTATGATGTTGAGTAACGCCACCCTACATTCATCAATCGATAACTTATTTATTTAATTACCATTTATTAAAATAAGAGATTAACGAGTGATCCCAAGCTTGTTCCAAATATCAGGGGTAAGGAATGTTGTCACCAATTTATTTAAATCAATATAACGCACCACCCCTTTCAGCTGATTATTCACTTCAGGATTTTTAATGATTTCTTCGCCTGCACTACGACCCAATGCTTGGAAACTTTCACCAACAGCTTGAATACCCTCAGCTTGAATCACCGCTTTAGTCTGTGTTGAACATTGCTCTACGATCACACGTTGCAAGACTTGCGCTAACTTTTGATCCAATGCCGTACGTTGCTCAGCACTGACATTACTAAAGCCTTTTAAATCAGGATGAGTAGATAATGCTGAATATGTCCACTGTAGTACTGTCGTTTTATCAGCAGCGGTCGTCGACTTAACCAAACAATCACTCAATTGATCTACAGCTGGTCCCGCATTCGAAAATGTCGATACGCCCATGATCAAAGCCGATGCACACAGTGTACGTAAAGCAGTTTTATTCATTTTTAATGTCATCACTTAAACTCAATTTTCATCGTTGTCATTATGTTTTTGTTGTATCACATCCTGAACGCATTTCCCTACAGATTCACTGTAAAACAAGTAAGCACATGAAAATTTAGGTAGTAAATTTGCTAAATCATACACATGAATGATCATATATTGACAATAAAGCTTCAAAACCAGTAGGAATAGACGTCAAATTCAAACTATCAATTTTTTAAATAGTTTTCACCAAAATATATAAATTGGATAAGTACTTAAAAATCAGTAATGATCTTATCCAGGGCAAAAAACTCGGAATTGAATCATGGAAAGAAGAATTAAGATTGCGCTCATTGGTGGTGGTATTGCTGGATTAGCTTTAATGACCAACATAGTAAAAAATAAAAAATTTGATGTGCATTTATATGAGTCAGCAGCACAATTTTCAGAAATTGGTGCAGGCATTTCATTTGGTGCCAATGCTGTTAAAGCAATTGAACTTCTAGGCTTGGGTGAAGAATATCACGCCATTGCGGATACAGTTGCTGCGCCTTATCAAGATATTTGGTTCCAATGGCGTAATGGCTATACCGATGAATACCTATCGGCTTCGATCGCACCTCAAGTCGGTCAATCTTCAGTGCATCGTGCTGATTTTTTAGATGCACTTATTCCATTCGTTCCTTCACAAAATGCACATTTCAATAAACGTGTGCAATCTGTTGAAGCTTCGAGCGCTGGAGTACGTTTAACCTTTCAAGATGGTGAAGTGGTTGAAGCAGATTACGTGATTGGTTGTGATGGTATCCATTCTGTTGTGCGTGATCATGTATTGGCATCACATCAACTTCCAAAAGTCGATCCTCAATTTTCAGGAACATGGGCTTATCGCGGCATTATCAAATATTTAGATTTTAAACAGGTCATTGCAGAACTTGGACACGATCCTGAACTTGCAGATGTCCCACAAATGTTATTGGGTAAAGACAAACACATCTTAACTTTCCCTATTCGTAAAGGTGAAGAAATCAATATTGTTGCCTTTAAGTCAGATCGCAAGAATACAACTCTGCCAGAAGGTACCCCTTGGACACGACCAACAACCAAAACTGAAATGCTAGCTGATTTTGCGGATTGGAGTGAGAGCTGTCGCGCATTACTGAACTTAATTGAAAAACCTACCATCTGGGCGCTTCATGAGATTGAGCCACTTAAGACCTATCAGAACAGCGAACACAATGTCATTTTGATTGGTGATGCAGCACATGCCATGTTGCCACATCAAGGAGCTGGTGCTGGTCAAGGTCTTGAAGAT
Organism: Acinetobacter sp. ANC_7654; assembly: GCF_056779855.1. Taxonomy (NCBI): domain Bacteria; kingdom Pseudomonadati; phylum Pseudomonadota; class Gammaproteobacteria; order Moraxellales; family Moraxellaceae; genus Acinetobacter; species Acinetobacter sp. ANC_7654. The sequence goes on from NZ_JBWYIR010000006.1 coordinate 61,953, forward strand.
GCTTTAATTCTCTCTGCATTATTCAAACATCTGGAACAACACCCTGCGCAAATTTGCACTGAAGATCTTGCACAACTCTCTCATGTCTATGAGCAACTGCGTAAAGAGCGTGCCATTCGTGTACAAAATACGTCGCGCGAATCTGGTGAGATTTACGAATTATATTCGCCGCTATATCCAGATTTTGACAGTGTAGGTCAACATTTGGCACACCGTTTTGATTGGTTATGGCAACACGATTTAGAGAAAGACGTTGAACTTGCACAACAACGCTTAGGCCAAGCAATAGAGAAACATCTCGTGGCTGAAGCCATATAAATAAGCAAAAACATTAACAGGACTGTTATCAACCGATTCACTGACCAGGGAGGTCTCCATGAATACGTTAAATGCAAATGAAATTATTGATCATGCCAAACTCAAAGCCATTCACTGGCGAGTCATCTTACTCAGCGCATTGATTATTATTTTTGATGGCTATGACTTAGTCATCTACGGTGTGGCATTGCCTAAACTCATGCAAGAATGGGCAATCGATCCAATGACGGCGGGCTTCTTAGGAAGTCTTGCCCTCTTTGGCATGATGTTTGGAGCCATCATTTTTGGCAGTATGAGTGACAAACTTGAAAAATATGGCTTTAGCCGTAAAAAACTGATTGCAGTTTGTATTGTCATTTTTAGTGGTTTTACCGTGATGTGTGGACTAGCGAGCAATCCTCAAGAGTTCGGGATCTATCGCTTTATTGCTGGCTTAGGTCTTGGTGGCGTGATGCCGAACGTTATTACACTAATGACAGAGTATGCGCCTAAGCGTTTACGCTCCACCTTAGTGTCATTGATGTTTAGTGGTTACGCTGTAGGCGGAATGTGTTCTGCCATTTTAGGCATGTGGCTAGTACCGCAATTTGGCTGGAAAATCATGTTTATGATTGCAGGTATTCCACTCATTCTATTGCCAATCATTTGGAAGTTATTGCCTGAATCCATCGATTATTTGGTTCGTCAAAACAAGCATAAAGAAGCTGCTCATATCTTAGAACAAATTGACACAAATCTAAGAATCCCTGCTGATATGCGCATTAGTCTGCATCAAGAAAACCAAGAGTCGTCTAAATCACCAGTGAAAGACTTATTTACTGAAAGTCGTGGAGTAACCACTGTTCTATTCTGGGCAAGCGTATTTATGGCATTGGTATTGGTATATGCACTTGGTAACTGGTTACCTAAACTGATGATGGAAGCTGGCTACAACCTATCAACCAGTTTAGTGTTCCTATTTGCGCTCAATATTGGTGGTATGCTGGGTGCAATCTTTGGTGGTTTTTTTGCTGATAAATTCAGTTTACCTAAAGTTCTTTGCACCTTGTTTGTGAGCGGCGCAATTTCCCTATTCTTGTTAAGCTATAACTTGCCAACCATGGTGCTTTACTTCTGTGTAGCAGTCGCAGGTGCAGCATCGATTGGCGGACAAATTTTATTGTTGGCTTATATGTCACAGTATTATTCATCTAACATACGTGCGACAGGTCTAGGTATGGCACTTGGCGTAGGTCGTTTAGGCGCAATTTTGGGTCCAATCTTATGTGGATGGTTACTTAGCCTTAATTTGCCAGTGCAATATAATTTCATTGCCTTATCTATCCCTTGTATGATTGCAGTGATCAGTGTGACTGCGATCCATCTCCGCAATAAAAAAATTGCAGGCGCAGCAAACGGCGTTAAAAACGTGGCTTATGAGTAAATGATTCATCAACAACATGTAAGTCATTAAAAATAAAAGAGAGAGTTAACTCTCTCTTTTTTTGTTACAGTGGTTATTCGATATAGCGACTGTCTCTAAATATTTACAAGGAATGTAAAGTTGATCGATTTAAGTCTGATTAAAGTTTTTATTATTATTTATCAAACTCAAAATATCAGTCACGCCGCAGAGCGCTTGAATCTCAGCCAACCTTCTGTCACCTATAATTTAAATCGACTGCGGAAAATGCTGAATGATCAGCTTTTTGTACGTGACAAGTTTGGTGTTAAACCCACAAAGCTTGCACAAAGTCTTTATCCAAGTTTCTACGAAGCAATTGTTAAAATTGATATGGCGATTGATTCTGCCAAGCATTTCGACCCGCTAACCTCTTCAAAAGTATTTCGTTTAGGCATTTCTGATTTAGGAGAAATTTGTTTACTTCCCTCGCTGATTGAATATTTAGAACAACATGCGCCCAATATCAAACTTGAAATTGAGGAAATTCACTCAGAAAAAGTAGAGGAATGGCTGGTTGAAGGCTTTTTGGATGTGGCTGTTTTTAATAGCAGTCACACCATTATGCCCAAAATTGAATCTCGAAATTTGTTTGAGGAACGTTATGTCTGTATCGCTAAAAAAGAGCATCCGCGCATACAGCAAAAGCTCAGCATGGAAGCGTATTTATCGGAAAAACATGTTGCGATCAAATCGAGTACTGGTCATATTGAAATTGATCAGCGTTTAAAAGAACTTGGTCATTCTCGTCAGATCATGCTTGAAGTCCCCCACTTCAGTGTTTTGCAGAACGTGGTAAAACACTCAGAACTTCTGGTTACTCTGCCTTCGAGAGCCGCGAAGGTTTATCAGCAGCATACGGATATTCAAATTTTTGAACTCCCTTTTGAGGTTCGTCCATTCAATGTCAGTGTTAACTGGTATAACCATAAGGATGACTTAGACGCACGTAAGTGGTTTTGTAAGATTCTAAAAAATATTTTCAGCACGCTCTAAGTTCCCACTCAGACATAAAAAAGGCTCGTCTATACGAGCCTTTTTTTAATAATTTAAATCCATGATGGGCACTACTTTTCCAAAATAGATTCAAATGCTTTTAGACGTTTACGGATAGAAAGTAGTTCAATAATCGTTTTCTACGGACTCACCAAATATTGGAATGACTCACAAACAAGATTGAATACAAATAAAATTTAGTAAAATGTTGGCTACAAATTTATCAAAGTCAAAAATAAGTAAGCCTTAAAAGTATAATAAATATTAATTTAAAGCAAAAAAGTTAAGTATCCCCAAACGGAAGGTTTATTATAATATTCGAATCCTCATTAAAATCAGAAGAGTGGGAAACCATAATTACAGTTTTAGCATACTCCCTAATAATACCAATTACCTTTTTTGACATTCTTATATCCAACCCTGAAGTAGGCTCATCGAGAATCAATATTTTTGGTTTTTTCAATAAAGCTCTTAATATATTAAATCTCTGAAACTCACCACCAGAAAAAAATCTAAAAAGATCATCTATAGGTGAATCTAGATCGATCTTATTATTTAACAAAATTTTATAAAGATTAAAATCAATTAGAAAATCAATAATTTCATTATCTTCATAAATAATATCATTATTATACAAAATATTTTCTCTAATACTACCAGAAAAAATAAAACTCTTTTGAGGTACATAAGCCACTTCTTTAAAAATTTCATTAGAAAATTTATTTGAGATATCAATATCACCAAAAAAAAGTTGACCGTTATCAATATGATTAATACCTAGCAACAAGTTTACAAAAGATGATTTACCCGAACCTGTTTCACCCTTAATTATTATAAAATCACCTTCGTATACCGTAAAATTAAATTTTTTTAATATAATAATATTATTTTTTTTAAAATCAACATTCTTAAACTTATAATAAAATCCGTTGGTTTTAAATTCACTATTATCGAAATCATCTTTAGGTTCAAAAAAATATTTTTTTAATTTCTTTATAGAAACAAAATGTCCATTCGTTTGCATTAAACTTTGGGCTATTAAAACCAATGGCGCACTTAATTCAATTATATAAGAGCTAATAAGAACAAAATCACCTGAAGACATTTGATTGTTATTAAACATATATACAGAGAATATCATTGAAGCTACCAAAAGCATACCTACTGATAATACCTGATATATCATCAAAACACCTATTTTCAAATTACCTCTAAAAACATTAGCAATATAATTGTTACAAAGATTTCGATATTTTCTTTGTTCGAAGTTGAAAGAACCCTGAGTTTTAATATTATAAAAAGAGTTTACTTTCTCTAAAAAAAATTGAGATTGTTGATTATCAGCCTCATATATACTATCAAATATATGCCCACTTTTTGAAATCAAAATATAGGTTATAAAGAAAATAAAAATTATTGATACCAAAAAAAATAATGAAAAATAAAAGCTAAAGCTAAATGCAAAAATACTTACGATAATTAAAAATTGAACAATTACAGGCAAAACAACTAAAAAAATAGTATGAATAATCTGTCCAAAAGCAACCGCACCTCTTTTAACATCCGCATTTAGTACACCCGTGTCAATTTTATTGGCGTACTCATATTTTGAGTTAATAAAACTACAAAAAGAATGATGTAAAATCTCAGCTTCAACATTAGCCATAAACAAAGAAGAAACAATATTATTAAACCAAAAAAGTATTTTCAAAGAACCCCATACTACTGCGAAACTTATAGCCAAGAGCATTAATAAATTTGGCAGATCCGTAAACTCAACTGTAAAATTTAAGTTCGATGAATCTACAATCAATTTCATCAAATAAGGTAATAAAGCAGTTAATCCAGATATTATTATATTTAATGTAATCAATAATAAAGAATGCAAGTAAATTTTTCTATATTTTTTTTTTATAAAATCCCAATAGAAAAGGAATAAATTAACTTTCTTTATCATATGCCTACCAGCTTAACTTAAAATACTCAATTCATTTCTTAATAACTCAACATAGAAAATATTTCAATGACGCATACAAAAAAAAACAATTTTAATGATTCTAAAAGACAATGATACACAAAAAATACAAATAAAGGTTAAAAAAAGTTCTAATCCATGCTTTTATTGAGACTCAAACAACCAAATGGAGTAATAACATGAAAATTACCTCACTTTTTATCAAGAAAAAAAAATCACCAAGTCTAACAATTTCTGCATCTAAAAATATTAATGGGACTGGAGGCGGATCTATAATTGAATTACAGTATTCAGTATATAAATTTAAATAGTTTATGGTTGAAAGGTTGCTTATTTTAAGCAACCTTTCAATTTAAAAATAATAAGAGTGCGATACTTATGCTTCACAAAATCGACTACACAAACATAAATAAAATAATAAACTTATATAATAATAATTTACATATTAGTATTATTAATGAGTTTGAAATTACTATTATTAATGATTATAATAGCAATTCAACCTTCTATATAGACTTCTATTCCGATCATTTTGAGGTTACTGATGATTTTACTGAACTCACCTCTTTCCTTAAAAAAAAATTAAATTATAAAAATATTAACGACTTAATTCATAATAATTCTAATATTTATAATTTTTTTTTAGATGATACAAAAATAATTCACCATGGATATAAATTATTAAAGAAAAATAACTCCATCATAATTGAAGATTTAGCTATAATATCACACAGTTTAAATCCTGTTGATAGTTTGAATCTAGCATTAAATAAAGTATCTAACGAAGATAATCTAGCCATTAGCTTCTCTGGAGGTTTAGATTCAACAGCTATTATATTCACTATAAAAAATAAGTTTCCTGATAAAAATATTGTTGCCTTTACATGGATAAATCACGGCTCTTCTAATGAGGATTTAAAACATGCTAAAAGTGTATGTAAAATTTTATCTATTCCATTATTAATTTTTGAAATTAAACCAGAACAGCTTATTCAAGATTTAGATAAAGAAAGACATATTATTCCACCTTACCCCGCTACATATTTAGCAGCTATTGCATTTATTGAATATTATATCAAAGAGCTGAATCATTTTTTCTCAGGAACAAATTTTACAATCATAAATGGGCATGGAGGGGATCATCTTTTTTTTGAAACTATACCATTGAGTGTTTTAAATTTAAAAATGTTAAGAAAACCGCATAAAATTAAAGATTACTCAACATTATATTCTATTAATTATTTTAAAATTTTTAAACATATTATATTTAATTCTTTTTTTAAAAAAAATAAAGAAAAATCATTCAATGATTTAAAAAATAAATTAATCAATGAAGCCAAAATTGAAACTTCAACTAATTTTATAAAGTTACCATCTAATATTAAATTTTTTTTTCCATACTGCACACCTGAAATGATTTCATGTGCAAAAAATTATTCACTATACGATGTTTTTGATGGTAAATTTACTAGAAGTCATTTTAGAAATACCTTTTATAAGACTTTCAAATCTGATGCTTTTTATAGAATTAACAAAGGTCACATGACTGGTGCATATCAAAAAAGCATCAAATTAAATTTAACCAAATTTGAAGAGTTATTAAATACATCTATTACTCTTAATATAGATGAAACAAAAAAAGAGGAAGTTTTGAACAATTTAAAATTTTCATCACTTGGTATAAATGGTGTCCCCCCCCTAATATTAAAAATAATTATAAATGAAATGATCTTAAAGGAAATTAAAAAATGAATTATAGAAAACTTAAAAAAAACTATCATGCTGTCTTAACTGACAGCGAAATTACTATTTTTGATACAAAATCAAATCAGTTTTATTTTTTTGATGAAATACAATCAAACAACATTTTAGAAATAATTAATGGAAAAAAAGATTTTTTTCAAAATAATTGTGAGATGAATTTATTCGAAAAATCTTATGAAAAATATCAAATACCCATTTTTAACAATATTGAAGGAATTGATAACTATTCATGGGCTAATGCTAGACATTTTCTAGTCCATGAAGACACTTTTATCAGTTTATCCGATAAATTTCAAATCATTATTATTTATTTTTTTATACTTATCGGAAAAGATTTTTTTATTCACGAGAAATTAAATTTGATAAAAAAATTAAAAAAAAATAAGAAAAACTTATCACTCAATCTTGCTTATTCTAGATCTGCTGGAAATTTTATACATAAAATTTCTAATAAATTACCTTTCAATTTAAAATGCTTCGAATATTCATTAATTTTATCTATATTTTTGCTTCTGAATAATTATGACTGTAAATTTAAGATAGGTATTCAAAAATATGATTTTTTATCTCACGCATGGATTGAAGTATCTAATCAACCTATAGCTGATATGCCTGACCTATCGAAACGTCTAGCAATAATTTTTGAAATTTAATAAAAAATTAATAGATATATATTGAGCATCATTTTCATTCGTACTTATTAAGGTCTATCGACATATACATTGTAAATAAATAATGAGAAAGTAGAATTTAGTTACCAAACTAAATCTACTCATCCCTATTTCTCGTACAATTTTGTCTGATCAATACTAGTATAAATTCGAAACTTTCTTCTTTAATTTTCATATTAATCTCAAACAAAAGTTCCCAAGTTATTTAAACTATTCTTTCTAGAATTCTTATAGGCTTCCCATGGCGGGATTCACCCTTCACCTTCGGCAAACCAAACTCTATATTCAAAAAATGTTCTCGGTAGTCAGAAGATAATAATTGATTAAAAATATTTAAATTAGTTTCTTCTGATGCTTATTTAAAATGGGGATTTATTTAAGCTTGCCATATTAGATCTTATCAGCATGTTATCAAAATCAAAGATCAGGGTATTTCAAAAAAGTATCGGTTGAAATGATTCTAAAATTCATTTAGTAGTTTACTCTCATGGGAATCTAGTTCAGTATTTTGTTAGAGGATGGCACGCCGCATGTTGTCAAAAAAGTAGTATTGAATTCAATTCATAACCTAGACCTGAAAAAATAGAAACTCTATGTAATGATAAGGGCTATGACTCTAATTTTCTGAGAGAATAGATAGAAAAATAGCGGACATAAGCTGAAATTCCCAAGAATTCAATACACTTTCAGAAAATGATCATATTGATTGATATTTATATAATATCTAGCATTTAGTGAAAAATGCCTTTACTCGATTTAAGTACTGTAGATGAATTTTTAAACATCATTACAAACTAAGAAAGCTATGAAAGTTCTGTTACTTTCTCTTGCATCTGTATTAGGCTAGTATTATGAAATATCAACACAGCCTAGCCTAATCAAATATATCTACTGAGTTTTTTATTTATTCGTTCAGTATCGATTCAAATGCTTTTAAACGCTTACGAATAGAGAGCAGTTCAATAATTGTTTTCCATGAACCTACTAAATATTGGAATGACTCTCGAACACGATTAAACACACCTGTAATTTGTTGGATCAATCCCAGTGTCAACAAGCCTGCTGCAATCGCTGGTAACAACACAAATAACATATACAGATTATCCAGTTGTCCATACCAACGTGCAAACAAATTGAAATAGGCATAATGGAAATACAATTTAAAATAGTTAGCACGAATATTCTTAAAAAGTTGTTTTAAGGTTGCAGGTTGCGCACGATTTTCATGGTCTTCGCCGTATACCAACTCTTTACGATATGCCGCTTCCACTTTTTGATTATTAAATTCTAATCCTGGCAGTTTCATACCCACCACCATTAATAAGACAGTTCCAAATACCGCCCATCCAATCGCTGCCCATACTAAAGAATATTGCAACTCACCAATAAACGGTAAAACAGGCACTTTCGCAGACAATGCAAATAATAAAGGAAGAAAGGCAATTAACATCAGTACTGCACGGACTAACTCAACCCCTAAATCCTCAACGATCGTTGCAAAACGCATGGTGTCTTCCTGTACACGTTGCGAAGCACCTTCGATATGACGCAATTTCTCCCAATGCTGAACATAGTATTCGTTCATTGCTGTACGCCATCTAAAAATATAGTGACTGGTAAAGAAAGCGCTGATGACGCCTGATGTCACTGAAATACTGGCCAAGCTGATAAAGGTCCATGATTCCGCATAGAGTTTATCCACCTCACCACCACCAGAATTTAAAATCTGTTGAATAGAATCCCAAAATGGTACATACCATGCATTCACTGCAACGCTGACTTGTACCGTTAACCAAATATTAAATAGGATAAATGCAGATCCCCATACTGACCAACGCTGCCACGGATTGTCTGATTTTATTTTCCAAAACAGTGCAAATAAGGCGGTCGCCACCAAGAACCACAGATAGAACCACAAAAATTGTGGTGACCAAAAACGACTGATATTAATCGCAAGTTCAGCTTCTGCATAACCTTGAGGAAAACCTAAATATTCGCCCCATTGTTTTCCATCCGCAAAAAACCATAAAGCGAGATTAATAAAAAACCATAAGACGACAGAGAGAAAAAACCACTTTGGGTTCGGAAAAAATGACTTAAACATTCAGCGCTTATATCCCTAATTTTGTTTGAATGAATTTTCTGAATAGTAATCCTAATTCTGCTGAGTCGGTGCGTTTTTTAGAAATTTTTTGTTATATCTATTGCACGCTCAGCATTGTTGTAACATAAAAAAGCCCCGCAATGCAGGGCTTTTCATCGACTTTAATTAATCACGAGTTTTTACATCGTACAATTCAATTTCAAAGATTAGATTAGAATTGGCTGGGATAATATTCCCCATTTTACGATCACCATAAGCCAAATGTGCAGGCACAATCAGTTTACGCTTACCCCCAACTTTCATTCCAATAATACCTTGATCCCAACCTTTAATGACACGACCTGTACCAATCACAGTCTCAAAGTAATTACCACGGTCTAATGATGAATCAAACTTCGTACCATCTTCCAACCAACCAGTATAATGAGTGGTAATTAAAGCACCTTTTACAGCCTCTTTACCTTCACCTACCATCAAGTCAATAATTTCTAATTCAGCCGTCATGTGCTTACTCCAAATTTAATCTTTAAAATCTTAGTGGCTTACTGTAATTTAGTCCACTCAATCTCAGCTTGACCTTGATCTGAAATCAATGTCCACTCGCCATCCATCACATTTAATTGCAGTTGCATTGTACGTTCGCACAATGCTTGGATTTGTGCCGTTGTTTTTTCACTGAGTTGCCAGATTTTCACATTTTTCAATGTTTTCAATTTACTGTTGCGCTTATACCATTCATCCACTGATGATCCATAAGTGACCACCGCAACTTCCTTACAACGCGCACTCGCTTTTTTTACTTTATCTTCGTCTGGACTACCCACTTCAATCCATTTTTCTAACTGACCTGTTAAATCTTTCTGCCAAAGTGCCGGCTCATCAGTTTCAAATAAATCTTTAGTAAATTCTAAATGCTCATCTGCAAAACGAGCATATGCCAATACTCGAACCATCAAACGCTCAATCGTTTCCGACGGATGTAGAGCCATCGTTAACTGATAGTCGCCATATTGATGAACATCCATATTGGCTATGTTTAAATCTGCTTTATAAATCGTCGCTTTTAACGCCATAAGGGGTATCCTCAAATTTGGTGCTAAGCATACCCGATTCAGCGCACATTGAGAAAATGCATTTCAATTCATCTGCATTCTTAGTTGAATGATCTAACGTATTTATTGATCATCGATTCGTGCCTTAAGAATTGATTGCTCTAAATGCTCCCAATCTTGATTCTGCTGGGTTATCACTTCAATCCGATTATCAATATTCTCTTCACCTGATTTGTAATTGAATTGATCAGGATTAAAATTGAATGTCATCCAACCTTTGTTGGTATTGAAGATGCCTTTAATACGTACCCAGTGTTTTAGCTCACAAAGGATGTCTAATAATTCATAAAAATCAAACTGCCAACGTTTTGGAAGCTTCCATCCTGCCACAATATACCCTTGAGCCTGTTCGACGTAATGATATGGAAGTTGCTTTACAGCTGGCATTTCCTCATCAGCTTTGAACTGTCGCTGAACCTTGAATAAGGGTTGCATTGAACGCTGAATTCCCACATAAGGATAATCAATTTGTTCTAAGCGAATATTGCCTTGATCAGCTTCAAGCCAATGTGGAATATAAGCTAAATATTGTTGTTTTAAATCAGCCAATTCTTTTCGATCCATGTCATTCATGTCCGAAGCATGAGACACAACCACAACTTGAGCCGCTTTTAACTGATCTTGATATAAACTCTGCCTCATCCAATCAGAGTCATGTAAACGAGATCCATCAATCACGGTCACTACAGAACGCATGGCAACTAGATGTTGCCAATGTGGTTCAGTCAGTTGTTCAACCAACTGTGCAGGATGACCCAACCCTGTCGGCTCTATAAATAGCCGATCTGGGTGAGATTCTTGTAATAACCGAGACAATGCAATTTGCATTGGCAATTGACTTGTACAACACAGACATCCACCCAATAGCTCTTTGATTTCATAGCCATCATTATTTGGCAATAACTGTTGATCAACGCCAATTTGACCAAACTCATTCATCAATACAGCCCATCGCTCATTTTTAGGTTTAAATTTGAGAAGTTGTTGTAAAAGCGTGGTTTTCCCTGCACCTAAAAAACCTGTAATGATATGTGTAGGCACTGACTGAGTTGCAAGTACTTTCAAAATGGATCTCTGAATTTGAAGAGGTGTACGGATTCTTGTCGGAATTTATCTAAAAAACAAGTCTAGGATAATTTTCCTCATAATTTATATGAATGCATGAATTCAAAAGACTAAATGATTGGAATTAAATAGGATAAGTGAACTGTTGAATCAAAATTGAAAATATGTAAATCTATTTCACAGATCATTACTCTGAATTTAATTCAAAACTTCAATTTTGATTTTCTAATTTAACCTTTTCAAATGTAAAACTAAGTAAAAAAATTGCTGTTTTTTTCTTCACCATGACATATTTTTTGACAACTTTATGAGGCATATTGACTCTCATTGAGACAAAAAAACTACATTACACCTTGGTTTGTTAGTCGTGCGTTAACTATCGTGTTTCACTTTGTTGCATTGATTGCCCAATTGAGCTTCTGGACTTAGGATGAATTTCGTTGACTCGCTAACCGTATTAGATGCGATTCAGCTTTTAACATTTTACGCGATGATCTAGATTTAATTTCATATTCGCTTCTCTCCTCGGAAAGCTTATGAGATTAAATTCTAATTTATTTTATTGAATAAGGATGCCACTCATGAATTTAGTTAAAACTTTATTAGCAACTACACTTGCCTTCACAGCTTTCTCAACATTTGCTGCAACAGAAGCAAAAGATGAAAAAAAACAGGAAGTGTTGATTTCTTCTCAAGAACAACCAGTGAATGCTGAAACTACTGCTGCTGGTCAACCAACAGCTGCTCAACCGGGTACAGAGGTTGCAGCTGAAGAAGGTACTGAAGCTCCTATAGCTCAACCTGCTCAGTAATTAATCAAAAATAAATTGACTGAATTTTAGACCAAGTCTTCCCCCGATGGCTTGATCTGATTAAAAGTAGAGCTTTGCTACAGCTCTACTTTTTTATGCCTGTTTTTTTTTGAATAATTCTCTATAAATTACGATAAACACATATACATAATTATTATCAAACGATATAAATGAAAAATAAATCACATATTTTAACCAAAAAGCCAATTTAATTCTAAGCACGTGACATGAAAATGAAGAAATTTCTTGGGATAGCTATACTCAGCCTATGGCTGGTTGCATGTTCCAAACCTTTACCAGAGGATAAACTGGATTATGTAGGACATTGGATTAGCGCGGACAGTCGTGTTCAATTGAATATTACTGCTAATGGTCGTATAGAATATAGTAACAATCAGCTCAGTAAAAAAACCGCCGTTTCAGCTCCAATTAAACAGTTTTCAGATACTGGATTTGAAACAGGTTTAGGTCCTATCAACACGAAATTTATTGTCACTCGTCACCCCTACAAGGATGCACAAGGGAATTGGTACATGATTGTCGATGGACATACCCTCGCCAAGCTACAAAATCCATAAAAAAAGACTTCACCATGTGAAGTCTTTTTTCTTAAACCGATTTCTTATATATGCTGCAAGAAGGATGATGATTTTCATTCAAACGAGCAATTTTACGATGCTCAGCAGCTTCAAAACGACAGCGTTTCCAGTCATTATCTAGGTTTAGCGGTGGAATTTGTTTTGGTTTCCCATGTTCATCCACAGCGACCATTGTGAAATAACAACTATTGGTATGTCGTACCGTACGTTTTTGAATATTTTGTGCTTCAACGCGGATCCCAATTTCCATTGAGGTACGCCCCACATGATTCACACTGGCTAAAAAAGTCACCAACTCACCCACGTGGATTGGTTCTTTAAAGTTCACTTTATCAACAGATAAAGTTACCACATAAGAACCTGAATATCGACTTGCACACGCATAAGCAACTTGGTCAAGCAGCTTTAAAATTGTTCCACCATGTACATTACCTGAGAAATTCGCCATATCCGGCGTCATTAATACAGACATCGTTAATTCAGACTGATCATCTGCAAGCGGTAACGCTTGGTTAAATTCGGACATAAATATTAGAACTCAATCATGACAGGAGATTTAATACACTATTATAACTTTTTTCTTGATTATAAAATGTTTAAATCAGAAACAAACTCCAATAATTTCAAGACTTGATAGCTTAAAAGTATCAGAGGAAATCATTCACTCTCAGAAACTATGATAAATTTGCTTAAAATTTATTCATCTTTGACTAAACGAAGCATCTCAGCAGAAATATTATCGTATTTTAACTTTAACGATGCTTGATTCTTGACTTGGATTTCATAGGTTTCATCATAGTTAATTCGTATTATTTCGAATGTAATATCTGAATTTGACGCTAAATAAACAATTTGACCAACTTGAAAAACTGACACACTACACCTTAATTTATATTTCATCTTTTTAAGGGTTAGATAAAGTACTAACCCTCATTTTTATGACCCCAATATAACAATCATTCAATTTATAACAATGATTTTACTTATTTTTTATATATATTTTACGAGACAATTAAGATCTGATTCAATTTAGCAATTTAAACAAACAGCTCTTTTACTATCATCATGGGCAGGATACTGATGAGCATCATATTGTCCTATCGTCCGATGACGTATCTGATCTAATAAACTAACTTTGTTCAATGCTGCAGTCATACCTGCTTGAATCGTATTTTCACGACCCTTAACATCAAAGATATGTGCTTTTTCTCTTAGATCTGGCTGTATCACAATATCTGCATTTTTTAGCTCGTTATACGCGATCTTATTTTGCATAATATTTATATTTTGATTAAACATCCCCCACACATTCGAGGTTTCCGTGTGCTCTGGCTGGGCCAAAATATCAACAGCAATGACAATATCTGCCCCTAATTCTCTCGCCACATTGACTGGTACAGGACTCACTAAACCGCCATCAACATAATCCTTATCAGCAATTTTTACGGGAATAAACATACTTGGAATAGAGATAGAAGCTCTCACTGCTTGCCCAGTATTACCATAGTTAAATACTGTTAAATTTCCATTTTTTAACTCTGTTGCCACCACATACATTGGAATAGGAAGCTGTTCTAAGGGCATAAAGTCCACTTGTTTATTGACATAGTTCTCAACCTTAGCGCCATCAAAAAATCCTTGAATACCAATGTTAAAATCACGTACATCATTGACTTGCATATTTAATGCAACTTCACGTAACGATTTTGCTGATTTTCCACTGGCATATATTGACCCGACTATACTCCCTGCGCTGGTACCAACAATAAAATCAGGCTTGATTCCACGTTGCTCTAAAACTTCAATGACACCAATATGCGCATAGCCTCGCGCTCCCCCACTCCCAAGCACCAATGCAATACTTGGAGCATCAGTTTTCTTATGCTTATTTTTAATGATATGAGATGAAGCATCCACCAAAGGTGTAGACACAGATTTTGAAAGCTGAGCTTTGGCTACAACCTGTTGACAGGCTTGTAAGCCAATCAAAGGTAAGAGGGAAATCAGGAGTACAAACTTCTTCATTGCATCAGAAATTAAAAATCAAAACTGAATGAAAGCATATCATTGACAAGTCGTCTGTATGAATTTTTTATGACAAAAAGCCCCAGATGCGGGGCTTTTTGTACATGACATTTTATTAAGAAGATTTTATGTTAAGCAAAGAATTTTAAAATCATCTGAATTACAGTTGCATTAATTAAGTCAACAAAAAATGCGCCACATAAAGGTACAATGAGGAATGCTTTATGTGAAGGACCATACATATTTGTAATCGCCTGCATGTTTGCAACAGCTGTTGGTGTTGCTCCCATACCGAAACCACAGTGACCTGCTGCAAGAACTGCTGCATCGTAGTTTTTACCCATCACACGGAAAGTGATAAATGCTGCGTACAAAGCCATAGTTAAGGTTTGAGCTGTTAAGATTACAACCAATGGGCCTGCAAGATCAGCCAATTGCCACAACTTAAGTGAAAGAAGTGCCATTGCTAGGTATAACGATAAAGAGGCATTACCAAATACATCAATTGCACGATCGAAGATTTCCACTTTCATGAGACCTTCGAGGATGTTACGCAGGATAACACCACCACCTAATGCCCAAACGAAAGTTGGAAGCTCAAACCAAGTGCCTTTACTATAACCTGTCATAAATTCAGCAAATGCCAAACACGCAGCAAATAACCCTAATGTGGTAATCGCATTGTCCGCAGTGATTAAACGAACTTGATTACGGTTTTCAAAAGGCACAAACTCGCCTTGATCATTCGGATTTGCAATTGCATTCGCATCACGTGTGTCTTTTTCAACCGAATTCGTCACTGGTGATGAAAGCTGGTGCTTATTAATCAATAATTTCGCTAATGGACCACCAATCAAACCACCAATAATCAAACCAAATGTCGCACTTGCCATACCCAGTGCTAAAGCACCTTGAATACCATGCTCGACTTCTAAAATCTCACCCCATGCACCAGCAGTACCATGACCACCCGTTAAGGTAATAGAACCTGCAATTAAACCTATAAGTGGATCAATACCAAGTAACGTTGCAAGGCTCATACCGACAAAGTTTTGTACGATAATAAATGATGCGACACAGATCAGGAAGATCACCAGTCCCATACCACCTTCTTTGAGTTTGGCGAAGTTTGCACTCAAACCAATCGAGGCAAAAAACACCAACATGAAACTGGTTTGCAATTCACTACTCGTGGTAATGCTGTAACCCCACAAATTGTGAACAATTAACGAAACTATGGCAGCAACCAAACCACCAGCTACAGGCTCTGGGATATTGTATTTTTTTAAGAAGTCGATTTTGTTGACAAGAAAACGGCCAAGCAATAAAACTATTACTGCAGCAATTAACGTGTAAAAAGCGTTAAAAGTAAATTCCATCATTAATTCTCAGCAAATACAGATGACTGTTAATTCATATTATGCTTGTTTTTTAATCAATAAGATTTATTTCGAATCTCACATCCAAAAATAAACATATCCTTATTCAATATTGATTATCTAAAAGAATAGATAAAATTTTTAATTGAGTAACAATATATTAATTCCTCGATTTCATTGGATTCAATCTTGTTAATAAAAAACATACACTTTTCAAAATAAATCAGTTGCTCAAAACGCACTCTATTCTTAGACATACGTTTGGCTAGATACAATTGATTTATGGCTCAAACAAACACTTAAATATGTTTTAGTGAACTTAAAATGATTAAGAAATTCCTGATGATCAGGACTGCTCACTGTTTAAGCCGAACATTATGCACTTTTTTTTATAATTCGCATTACTTTTGTTTATTCAATCAGCAAAATTCAGACATTCTTTAGTCTGAACTGATGAATGACAAGTGAATAAAAAAACCGAGACTATGCTCGGTTTTTTATAACTCATGCTTAGAAGCTGTATTTCGCCATTAAGCCTACACGGTCATCATTATAGCTTTGACCTGCGAAAGTTTCACGCTTACCATTGATATATTCAACACCTAAATCAACAGGTTTCACAGGTGTATAGATAAAGTTAATCCATGCTTGTTGAACAGTTTCATTTGCACTTGTGTTCGCTTTAGCATATCCCGTGCTGTCATCAGCATAGTGTGCGCCATAAGCCAGTGTTGAGCGTAACTGAGGTGAGAACTTATATGTAGCACCAAGTTGGGTTGCAATAAACTCATTTTGTTCAATATTGTTATTTGCATCGACAACATAAGCACTATTTGAGCCATATAAATAGTTGCTGTTTCCTTTTACATAAGACACGTCAGCAGATACTTTGAGTGGTTCGCTAATTTGGTAATTTGTACCGATCGCTACACCAAAACCAGTCTTATCATCATCAGCGGTATCAGATTTATAATTTTCGATTAAGGCACGAGCTGAAGCATTACCTTTACCCTCTGCATAAGCTTGCGTGACTTTTGCAGTTAAAGTTGGAAGGCGGTATTTAATACCATCTCCAGTAGAATTACCCTCTTCAGCTGAAATAAATAATTGAGTTGTTGGTGCTAATTTGTGAGACCAACGCACTTGCGGTAAACGGTTTGTTCCGCCACCAATGTTGGTACCAAAATCGATCATTTCTGGAGCATGATTTGACAAGAAGTTTGAAGTAGTTTGACCGAATAACCAATTATTCAGTGTTAAATATGCATGACGAATACGTAGTGCTTCATTTGAGCCTGCAAAGTCCACTTCTACTTTACCACCAACATCAGCCCCTTCTACTTTAGATTTGAAATCTAAACCAAGACGTGTTGTTTTAGCCGTTGCACGTAATTTATCTTCAACTAACGGATTATTACTCGTTCCAACGCTGTTTACAGCATTAAAGTCATTATCAGCACCTTCAATGATATAGTTCGCATCCCCACGTACAAAACCATACAGATTCACTTCAGCACCCGCTTTAGTTTTCAAATTTGTAGGCGCTGCTGCTACTGGTTGAGCTTTAACTTCAGCCAATTGCACTTGTTGCTGTTGTTGTACTTGATGTTGCTGTTGAATTAAAGCTTTTAATGCTTCAACTTCTTGGCGTAATTTTTGAATTTCATCTTTTTCAGTCGCTGCTTGTGCAGTAGAAACTGCAAAAGTTGCAACTGCGATTGCTAAGCTTTTCTTTAAAAATGTTTGATGTTTTGATTGACTCATTAAAAATCTCCAATTATTTCATCTTGCATCCGTGCATATATGCTTGGTCAACCTGCTGAATCCCAATCACAACGTTTGATTAATTCAAAATAATCAACGATGCACTAAACTGCTTTTTTTAAAATTTGATGAATTGATTAAAATAAATACGTAACATAATGTGTATTCGTTGTAACTTAATCTAGCAACTTATGTTTCATAATTAAATGTTTTTTATTGTCAAAACCAATTTTCTCAATCACAATTTCTGATGATGAATTGAAAAAAGTTTATATCTGTATAATTTATAAAATCTTTATTTAAAAGCATATTCAAAATTATACCTTAGTCGTAGAGACATCATGGATCATCCATAATTATTCAAATAGGAGTTGCAATGTCCACAGAACATACTCAAGCCGTTGATGAAGTGATCACTGGCCGCCAATCTATACGTGCCTTTTTAGATCACCCCGTAGACACAAAACTTATCCAAGAAATCTTAGAAGTCGCATCAAGAGCACCTTCTGGCACAAATACTCAACCCTGGAAAGTCTATGTGGTGACAGGCGCACGTCGTCAACGGTTAATTGATCAAGTTTGTCATGCACAAATGCAACTTTATCAAAACCCTGAACTTACTCAACAATACACAGAGACTTTTGCTTATTATCCAGAAACATGGATTTCCCCGTATATCGATCGTCGTCGTGAAAATGGTTGGGGACTTTATGGATTGCTGGGCATTCAAAAAGGTGAAAAGGATAAGATGGCTGCACAACATCTCAGAAACTATCAATTGTTTGATGCACCTGTTGGCATTTTCTTTACCGTGGATAAAGCCATGGGCATTGGGTCTAAAATGGATATTTCCATGATGATTCAAAATGTTATGCTTGCAGCAAAAGCACGTGGTTTAGATACATGCCCTCAAGCGGCATGGAATCATTTTCATCAAATCGTCACTGATGTTCTGGATGCTCCTGCCAACGAAGAACTCGTTTGTGGGATGGCTTTAGGCTATGCCGACCCAGATGCGCTTGTGAATACTTTCAGAACACCTCGAGTTCCAGTTGAAGAGTTTGCTGTTTTCTTGGAAGACTGATTTTTTTAAGGATCAAAACGCTCATTCAGTTAGGGTGGTTTTATAAAGACAAACAGTTAATTTCAAGCATATAATCCCTATTTAAATTAGATGAATATTCAACTTATATTCATCTCCCCCTATCCTCTATTCATAAAGGATTCTGGTTTGAACAAATGGCTGATTCAGCTTAAAAAAGCGACCTATAATACTTCATTTATGTATAACCTGCGGATGATCGTCGCTTTCGCAGGTACCGCGTTTATTCCCTATCTGTTAGATCAGCAATTAATGACGATCCCATTAACATTAGGGGTTGTTGCTGCTGGGCTGAGCGACATCGATGATCGCTTCTCAGTACGTATCATGAATCTGATTTATACCTATATTGGTTTCTTTATTGCGGCAGCTTCTGTTCAACTGTTATTCCCATATCCTGTACTTTTTGCTTCAGGCCTGATCATCTCTTGTATTGGTCTCATTTTACTGGGCTCATTAGGCAGACGTTATGCCACCATCTCATATGGTTGCTTAGTAATTTCTGTCTATGCCATGCTAGGTGTTGATATTTTTGACGAATGGTACATGCAACCCAGTCTTTTGGTGATTGGTGCCATTTGGTATGGGATTTTGTCTACGCTTAGTTTCTTAATTTTTCCAGCTCGACAAGTTCAAGATCAGCTCTCGAAAAGCTATTCTTCACTCGGTGATTTCCTTTTTGCTAAATCTAATCTCTTTGATGTAGATATGACAGCAAATAGCTACCAAAAAAGTATGATCAGCTTGTCGCTGGAAAATGGGAAATTAGTAGGTATTTTCAATGATATGAAAACCACACTCCTTACCCGATTAAAAGGAGATCGTGGTCAAAGTGATACCCGTCGCAGCTTACAATATTATTTTATTGCACAGGACATTCACGAGCGAGCTGACTCGGCACATATTGATTATCAACAATTAACCAAAGCCTTTGAACATAGTGATATTTTATTTCGCTTCCAACGCATTTTGACACTGCAAGCAAAAGCCTGTAAAGATTTAAGTGAAAGCATCTTAAATCGCACAACTTACCAGCATAATCCACGTTTTGAACATGCATTTAGTAATCTCAGAAAGTCATTAGAAAAAATCCGTGATGAACAAAAACATGATCTTATCTGGGTCAATGCTCTTTTTGCCTTACTCCAGAACTTAAAAGCCATCGATGCTCAATTACGAAATCTTGAAACTGAACGGCATATTAAATTTGATCGCACTAAACATTTAGAAAACCAACTTAAAGATGACGATCTAAAAGGTTGGGAAGATATCGTTTCTCGTATCAAACAGAATTTAACACCTGAATCCGTTCTCTTTCGACATGCGATTCGTGTTTCCATCGTACTTTTCATCGGATATGTTTTTGTTCAAGTCACCAATATCGAATACGGTTATTGGGTACTGTTAACAGCCCTATTTGTTAGTCAACCAAACTTCAACGCCACAAAACGTCGACTCAGACTCAGGATCATGGGAACACTCGGTGGCATTATTCTTGGTTTTGCAATTCTGTATTTCGTTCCTTCTGTCGAAGGTCAACTCTTATTATTAATTGTGAGTGGCGTCCTATTTTTTGAATTACGCAGTAAGCAATATGCGCAAGCCACTGCCTTTATTACGATCTTAGCCTTAATTAATTTCAATTTGGACGGTTTAGGTTTCCAAGCAGCATTTCCTAGAATGTTAGATACTTTAATTGGCTGTGCATTGGCATGGTTTGGGGTGAGCTTTATTTTTCCAGATTGGAAATTCAGACGACTCCCCCATTCAATCAGACGTTCACTTGAAGCTCAATGCCAGTATCTTACTGAAGTCGTCCAACAGTACCATCATGGACGTAATAACAGTTTGAACTACCGCGTAGTCCGCCGCACTGCACATAATCGTGATGCTGATGTTGCATCACTCATATCGACATTAGCAACAGAACCTGATTTTGATCCAACACAAAAAGCTTTAGCATTTGAGTTCCTCTGTCTCAATCATACATTTATCAGCTATATTGCTGCGCTAGGTGCACACCGTGAAAAAATTCAAGATCAGTCAACATTAGAGCTACTTCAGCAAGCGTTAAATGATATCCAAGGTGCTTTTTTGCGAGATGAATTCCCTGAGCTAAATCTGACAAATTTGGAGTCCGCGATTCGTGAACGTTTGAATAAAGATGATCAGGATTCACATAAATCATTGATTGTTTTACAGCAACTTTCTTTAATGCTTGGTGTATTAAGACGATTGAGTACCTTAAAACAAAGTTTAAGTCATGAACATGATACTCAATCCAGCGCATTGGCATCACTGTAAATGTTGAATTTTCAAGGCAGTAAATTAGTACAATATACTCCCTGATTGTATTAATTTAATGCTAAACTCTGCTCAGATATACACATTTTGTTAACGAAACTATGACTGCAAAAAACTTATACGCCTACACTTTACAACCCGTTCCTTACGAGGTTACTGAAGCTGAACAACGCCATGCGCAACTCGCAATCTGGCGCAGCACAAATAAAATTGGAACTAAAGCTTGGGCTATTATGGGTGCAATTACTGCGCTTGCAATTTTGGGTCTAATTTTTATTAAAAATTACTCTACTGTATTTTGCTGGGTGGCTTTAGTCTGTGTGCTGACATACTTTTTAGTGCGAAAGTTTGGACTAGAATGGTACGCTAAACGTAAAATGAATGAGTTTCCAGTACAAGAAATTACTGGAATTAAATTAGGTGTTCAGCCTCATGGTATCGTGATGCGTCAAAAAATGGGACTACAAGAAGGTGTAGGTTCAATTGGTTGGAAAGATATCTATGAGTGGTATAACACGCCAGATTTCATTTTGGTGAACTTTAAAGTTAAAGGTCAGCAAGGCGCTTATATCTTGCCAAAACGAATGAACAGCAAAAATTTCTCTTTCGAGACCATCCGTAAACATCTCAAAGAAAGCGTTGGTGAGCCAAAATCACTGTAAATACGGCTTTATATTAAAACCTCCAACTTTGGAGGTTTTTTTATCACAATTTTTTATATGAGAATGAGAATAAATATTATCTTCAAATACATTCCACTTTTTTTGAGTTAGGTTATAATCGCACCATTCAAAAATTCCAATTCACTCAGACCCTTATGTTCAAGAAAATATTTTTCCAGTTACACTGGTTTTTCGGAATAACAGCAGGCCTTATTTTGGCACTTATGGGTGTCACTGGGGCGATATATTCTTATGAGCAGCAAATTATCAAGCTGATCAATCAGGAAAGTTTTACAGTTGTTGCTGAACAACGCCCAAAATTAACACCAGCTGAAATTTATCAACATTTCCAGCAGGAGCATCCTGATCTTAAAATCAATAGCATTACAATTGCTGCTCAACCTACTGACTCATCGAGTATCAATGTTGCGAAAGAAGGCGAACGTCGTGGTTTGACCATGATGATCAATCCCTACAGTGCTGAATTACTACCTGAAATTAAAGGTCGAAAATTCTTCGCATTCGTACAACAACTACATCGTAACTTGACAGTCGGACCAGTTGGAAAACAAATTACCGGTGCATGTACACTGATTCTTATTTTCTTTGTCCTCAGTGGCTTATATCTACGTTGGCCGAAAAAACACAGTTTCAAACAATGGTTTTCAGTTAAACCCAAATTAAAAGGTCGAAACTTTATTTGGGATTTACACGCAGTCGTTGGAACATGGGTGGCCATTTTCTATCTCATGTTGGCTTGCACAGGTTTATATTGGTCATATGACTGGTGGCGCAACGGCATGTTTAAAGTGCTTGGTGTTGAGCGCCCGCAACCCCAAATGCAAGCGGGAGGTCCTGGTTCAAATGCTGGACCAAATGCTCAACGTGAAGGACGTGAAGGACGTGAAGAGCGTAAATCACTCCAAACAGAACAGATTCACTTTGCGCTCAACCAATCTTGGTCTACTTTTAATCAACAGTTTAAAAATCAATTTTCTTCCGTAACCTTCACCATTCCTAAACGTGCAAACGGTGAATTAGAACTGAGTTTCGTTGATCCTGTTCCGCAACATGAACGTGCTCGTAACAAAGCGACTGTCGACTTAAATACGAATCAATTGAAAGATGTTGAATTGTACGAAGACAAAAAGCTCAATGAAAAAATCATGAGCAGCATGTTACCTGTACACCGTGGCAGCTTCTTTGGTCCTATTTACCAGTTCTTCGCGATGTTAGCTGCACTCGCTATGCCGTTATTCTTTGTGACGGGTTGGATGCTCTACCTCAAACGCCGCAAGCAAAAACAATTGACCCGTGAAGCGAAGCAAAATTTAGCAGTGGTTGATGTTGATCCAAATGCCAAACCTTGGCTCATCGCTTATGCAAGTCAAACTGGTGTATCCGAGCAATTGGCTTGGCGTACAGCTTCAATTCTGCAAGCAGCACGCCAACCCGTCACTGTTAAATCAGTGCAAAGCCTGACCACTAATGAGCTACAAACAGCATCTCAAATTCTAGTGGTCGCGAGTACTTACGGTACAGGTGAAGCTCCAGACTTAGCTGCAAGCTTTGAAAAGAAATTGATGTCTCATCCACTGAATCTAAGTCATGCTCAATTCGCAGTTATGGCACTTGGTTCACGTGAATATCCTGACACTTATTGTAGTTTTGGTCATCGTATTTATGACTGGTTCAATGCATCTGGTGCAACTCCCCTCTTTAATGTGATTGAAGTGGACAATGCCAATAACCAAGATATTCAAAATTGGACAGATGCACTCGCACAAGCTGCTCAATTGGAATTAGCAACACTATCTATTGATAAAGTCTTTGATCAATGGAAACTTCAAAAACGTACACTGCTTAATCCAAACAGTTTGGGTCAACCAGCTTATAATTTAGAGCTTGAGTCTGATCACGACGCGATCTGGCAAGCTGGAGATATTGCGGAAATTCAACCCGGCAATAGCATTGAACGTATTCAAGCATTTTTACAACAGCATAACTTAGATGAGGCTTTAGTTCTCGCAACTACAGGTCAAACCTTAGTTGAAAGCCTGTGGAATAAAAATTTAAATAGCGAGATTCAGCCATTTGCTACAGCTGAGGAACTCGTTGAGCAGCTTGAAAATTTACCTACTCGTGAATATTCGATCGCAAGTATTCCAACTCAAGGCATGATGCGCTTGGTGGTACGTCAACAACGTGATGAACAGCAGCAACTCGGCTTAGGCTCAGGCTGGTTAACACATCATGTTGCGGTTGGTAGTCAGGTACAACTTCGTATTCGAACCAATGAATCATTCCATTTAATTGATGATAATCGACCGATTATTTGTATCGGTAACGGGACAGGAATCGCAGGTCTAATGAGCCTAATTTCAGCTCGCGTACGTTTGGACTACACTGACAACTGGCTCATCTTCGGTGAACGCCAACGCGAACATGATTTCTTTTATAAAGAAACAATCGAAGCTTGGCAAAATACAGCGATGTTAAAGCGTATTGATCTCGCGTTCTCTCGAGACCAACCAGAAAAAGTCTATGTACACCATATTCTGCGTCAAAATGCGGATGAAGTCGTTAAATGGATTCATCAAGGTGCTGTCATCTATGTGTGCGGCAGTATCAATGGTATGGCAAGCGATGTTGATCTAGCCTTAATTGAAATCTTAGGTGACACTACTGTAGATGAATTAAGACAAGCTGGTCGCTACCGTAGAGACGTTTACTAACACGGTTATTATGATCAAAACCGAGCACGATTTTTATTTAATCTGCTCGGTTTTTTTATGCGCTATACTTTTTCGCATTTCCCACTAGTGATGACATCGAATGTATATAAGGATTTTAAAATTTTTCGCTTGGTTAATAGCATTGATACTATTAATCGATGGAATCATTTTAATCAGTCAAAATAAAATTCATTTAGGTACTGTACTTCCAGCATTTATTGGCATAATGATTATTGTATGTCTGTTTTTTAATAAGAAAATCCAACACTACCGTTTGAATCATTCTAACTTTAACTTGTTTTGGAAAATGGGATGGACAATTTTTTCCATCTGGTTAATCAGCTTGGCTATTTTTTTTAATTTTTTAGCTAAATCAAATCATTCCCCCATCATGAATACACCACCTGATGCGATTATTATTTTGGGTAGTGGTTTAATCAATAACCAACCCTCCCCAACGCTTCAGGCTCGATTAGACCAAGGTGCAACGATCGCCGCTCAATATTCCAGTAGTTCTATTATTGTAACTGGCGGTTTAGGTTTTGATCAGAAAATTACTGAAGCTGCAGTGATGAAAGCATATTTGATCGACAAGTATCGTATTCACCCACAGCGTATATTTGAAGAAAGTCAAAGCGCCAGCACCGAACTCAATTTAAAAAACAGTGTTCCGCTGCTAAACAAAATAGACTTAAACCAAGATAGTCATATTGTGGTTGTCACCAGTGATTTTCATACCCCACGTGCTGCAGCCATTGCCCGATTTCAAGGTTATACCCAAATCACATCAGTCAGTGCTGAAACTCCTTTAACCACACGATATAACGCATGGCTTAGAGAATATTTTGCTTATATTAGTGGCTGGATCTTAAAAGAATACTAAATTTTTTATTTATCATGTATTCGGATTTTTCGAGGAGAAGGAA
The DNA here is from genome assembly GCF_056779855.1 of Acinetobacter sp. ANC_7654. NCBI lineage: Bacteria > Pseudomonadati > Pseudomonadota > Gammaproteobacteria > Moraxellales > Moraxellaceae > Acinetobacter > Acinetobacter sp. ANC_7654. Next base: position 87,707 of record NZ_JBWYIR010000006.1, read on the forward strand.
CCCCTTCTCTATTTAATTTTTCAGGTTGATCGATCGATAACTGGTATAGATAAGCTTTTAGGTCAATTAGAAATTGTCGCCCCGATACCAAAACATTTTGACCTTCTGGCATCAAGTTCAGTGACAAGTGAGTATTATGTTGTCGAATATAAGGAACAACTTGTTCAATAAATGGTATCAGTTGGATTTCCTCCACATGATATTTTTCCCACTTATCACGAACCAATAATTGTGCCATTCCTTTACTTTGCCAAACAGCAAGCGTGCGCTGACCAGATGGAGTGGAGCACAATGCCCAACCATCATTATATAAACTATAAACTTTAGCCTGAGCTACAATTGTTTCCATAAATTGTTGGTATTGTTCTTTTGGAGAGACAACTGTAGAGGCAATAGAGGTACTTGAAGGCTTACGCTGGTATGGATTTCTCATAATTCTATTATAAACATGAATTCATCATATTTTATATAAATTATAGAAACTTAAAAGACTTTTTATAGAAAGAATATGGTGGGCGCTGACGGGATCGAACCGCCGACATTCTGCTTGTAAGGCAGACGCTCTACCAACTGAGCTAAGCGCCCTTGAGGAATAAAAATAGCACCGCTATTTTTAAGATGCAAGAAAGAAATCTTGCTGATTTAAACCATTATATCTAGACAAGGGATCTAGAAAATGGCGCAGCGGACGGGACTCGAACCCGCGACCCTCGGCGTGACAGGCCGATATTCTAACCAACTGAACTACCGCTGCAACGGCAACTGCTTACGCAATTAGGGTCATATAAGCTTTTCAGCTTGAATATGGTGGGCGCTGACGGGATCGAACCGCCGACATTCTGCTTGTAAGGCAGACGCTCTACCAACTGAGCTAAGCGCCCTTATTAGGCTTTGATTTTTAGGATGGCGCAGCGGACGGGACTCGAACCCGCGACCCTCGGCGTGACAGGCCGATATTCTAACCAACTGAACTACCGCTGCATCACAAAAAATCTGGTGGGCGCTGACGGGATCGAACCGCCGACATTCTGCTTGTAAGGCAGACGCTCTACCAACTGAGCTAAGCGCCCTTAATAAGGTCATTACATAAAATGGCGCAGCGGACGGGACTCGAACCCGCGACCCTCGGCGTGACAGGCCGATATTCTAACCAACTGAACTACCGCTGCACTTATGTAATATCTCTATTAAAGTACAAACAATCTATTAAGTTTAAAGTGGCGCAGCGGACGGGACTCGAACCCGCGACCCTCGGCGTGACAGGCCGATATTCTAACCAACTGAACTACCGCTGCACTAAAACTTAACGTAAAGGCTTGGTGGGCGCTGACGGGATCGAACCGCCGACATTCTGCTTGTAAGGCAGACGCTCTACCAACTGAGCTAAGCGCCCTTTACGACTTCATCGTTTGTGTGGTGCATTATAGAGAATCCTCAGATACTGTCAAACGCTTTTCTACAGGTTTCTCAGTTTTTCAGTTTGAATGATTAAAAAATAGATCATTTCTCTTGAAAAATCGCTTTTTTGTCTATTATTTGCCTGATTAGAGATATGTTTTTATTTTTATTCAAAGTTTTTATCACAACACATTTTACGATTCTGATTTAAATTTGATCCAATTCGATCTCTTGTTCTGAAATATAGACTAAAGCGCCTTCGTCCAATATATCAAATAGCTCAATGACATCTGCACTGTGCATTCGAATACATCCATGTGATTTAGGAATACCTAAAGGTTCTGACTCTGGCGTACCATGAATATAGATATATCGATTATAGGTATCACAACCCTCCCCTTGATTAAAACCAGGTTCTAAACCTGCTAACCAAAGAATTCGAGTTAGAATCCAGTCACGTTCTGGAAATTGCTCACCAAGTTCCACATCATAGATCTCCCCAGTCCAAATACGTGCTTTAAAAACAGCATTGATTGGGTGGTCATCGCCAATTTTTTGTTCAATGCGATGCCATCCTCTTGGTGTTTTACCTGAATTTTCCTGTTCACCTATACCGTTCAATCCAGTAGACACCAAATAGCTTTTTTTCATACGTGGTACATATAGAACTTGTTTCGCCATATCAATCAGGATATCCGCCTGACTTAGGGTATAACTTTCAAGATTTGGGTTCATACAAAACTCAGGGTTAAATTATTTTTAATCATTTATTTAAACAATATTTTTTGATTCAGGTCTTAACCACAACCAAATCGCGACAATTAGCATGGTGAGATTCGTAAAAATTTTTACTAAATCAGGAGCATTGGTATAAAGCATAAGAATACCGCTGATCAACATCATCATCGAGGCGAGCCATTTTGCTTTGCGTGGAACCGTGCCATGCTCACGCCAATTTCGCAGTGTTGGTCCATATTTAGGATGATTGAGTAGCCAATCATCAACCTGTGGCCAACCTTTTGAAGCAGCCCATGCGGCAAGAATTAAAAAGACTGTGGTTGGCAATCCTGGCAATAGCGCACCAATAAAACCTAGAGTCACAAAAATAATGACCAAGCTCCGCCAAAACACGATTTTCATACCGCAACTCATTCAGTTGAATCTCACTAGTATATATGCTTTTGTGGTAGTGTCTGATTGTAAATTTATTTTCAGTTTTGAATTCTAGTTGGAGAAACGGTGCAATCTGATTTTTATGAGCCATGGCAGAACTTTCATCATACAATTGTACGTCAACTGGCTTTTGTCATCGCAAGTCCTAATATTATTCGTTTTGCGCCTAAAGAATTAACGATCGTTCATCCTTTTGAATTGCACCATGAACAATTTTGGCAAACTCAGTACGAAAAATATATCTCCAGACTGCATGATCTAGATCAAAACCCACAAGAGCTGATTGATTTTATTCAGCAACTTAAAAGTACGCGTCTAGGTTTGCGCTTTGAATTTTTAATGTGGTTCTGGCTGCAAGATGATCAACGCGATCAAGCTGATTTTTCGCTGTTAGATCACAGTGTTCAAATCATTGACGGCCGCCATACTTTGGGTGAAATTGACTTTGTGATATTAAATCATCACACCCAAGAAATTGAACAATGGGAAGTTGCACTGAAATTTTATTTAGCAGAACAAGACTTTCAACTTCAACATTGGTACGGATTAAATCGAAGCGACACTCTATTTAGAAAGCTCAATCATTTTACGCAAAAGCAATTTCAATTTACTCAAGCCAATACTTATAAAATTGATCGAAAAATTGCGGTGATGAAAGGTCAACTCTACTTTCCGTATCATACCGAACTTCAAACCTTACCTAACTGGGTCAGCCCACATCGTCGTATAGGCACATGGGGACATCAATTACGATCATCTTTTTATCGACTGGAAAGACAGGAATGGATTTGTCCGAATGCAAGTCAGACTTCAAATGAAGCACATTGGTGGAGCAATGGGCTTTATCACAATGTACAAACAAATCAGTTTTATATGTACCGTCAACCAGCTTTAAAGCTCCCTTACGTGTAGTTCGTGTAATAAAAAAATGTATCGAATACAATTAATAACATTCTGATAATAAAACTCTCATATTCTTCTAAATGATTAATTTTTATTCTGATTAAGCATCAAAATAATTTACAATCATTGGAGATAATGATGAAAAAAGTATTAGCCGCTTCATTCGTAGTTGCATTTGTATTAACTGGTTGTAATACATTCAAAGGTTTTGGACAAGACGTTTCAAAAGCTGGGGAAACTGTAACAAATACTGCTGAAAAAACTTCAAACGAAATTCGTAACAACTAATTCGAAGTTGAAGCTAAAAGCCCTATTTTTTAATAGGGCTTTTTTTATTTAAATTTGATTTCCTTGAATGATTAATATTTTGCATCAAATTCAACATACTTTATGATAGATCAACTTTGACCAATTCGATTTCTCTCCATGACCCAGTCTGCAACACTCGATTTAAGCTTACAATTACTTCGCCAACCTTCAGTGACCCCTGTCGATCATAACTGTCAAAATATTATGGCTGATCGATTATCAAAGATTGGTTTTAACATTGAAAATATGCGTTTTGAAGATGTAGATAACTTATGGGCTCGTCGCGGGACTGAATCACCTGTGTTTTGTTTTGCGGGTCATACTGATGTTGTTCCTACAGGCAATCTAGAAGCGTGGAACTCCGATCCATTCGCCCCAGAAATTAGAGATGGAAAGTTATACGGGCGTGGCAGTGCAGATATGAAAACGGCGTTGGCAGCCATGGTAATTGCCTCTGAACGTTTCGTTGCTAAGCATCCAGACCACAAAGGTTCGATTGCTTTTTTGATCACTTCAGATGAAGAAGGTCCATCTATCAATGGAACAGTGAAAGTTGTAGAAACTTTAGAAGCACGCCAAGAAAAAATGACATGGTGTTTGGTCGGTGAACCGTCAAGTACGAATACTTTAGGTGACATTGTTAAAAATGGCCGTCGTGGGTCTCTCAATGCCAATTTAACAGTGAAAGGTAAGCAAGGGCATGTGGCCTATCCACATTTGGCAATTAACCCAATTCATAAAGCCTCAAAAGCAATTGCTGAATTATGTGAGACAGAATGGGATCAAGGCAATGAGTATTTCCCTGCAACGTCTTTCCAAATCTCCAATATTTCTGCTGGAACGGGTGCAACCAATGTTGTGCCTGGCACGATGAACTTATTATTTAACTTCCGTTATTCTACAGAAGTTACTGCTGATGAATTAAAAGCACGTACACATGAAATTTTAGATCGCCACGGCGTTGAGTATGATATCGAGTGGACACTATCAGGTTTACCATTCCTTACCCCTGTTGGAGAGCTCGTCAATGCTGCCAAAAAAGCGATTTTGGATGTGACTGGTACGACAACAGAATTATCAACCAGTGGTGGTACATCAGATGGCCGCTTTATCGCACCAACTGGAGCTCAGGTACTCGAACTGGGCGTACTTAATGCCACAATCCATCAAATTAATGAACATGTTGAAATCGCACATTTGGAACCTTTAGCTGAAATTTATGAAAAAATCTTAATTGAGTTATTGGCATAACGCTAAAATTTAAGAGCAACGAAATATAAAAAAGGATGCGAATGCATCCTTTTTTAATTCGCTTAAAATACTTCAATCCTGTTTTAAAAGCTGATTGATCTGCTCAATCAACACTGCTTCTTGGAAAGGTTTACCCATATAAGCCGATACACCAAGCTCAAGAGCATGTTGTTTATGCTTATCCCCCACTCGTGAAGTGATCATAACCACAGGTAAGTTCTGCAAATGTGGTTGATTTCTCAGCCATTGCATCACTTCAAAACCATCCATTCTTGGCATTTCAACATCAATTAACATTAAGGCAGGTGTTGAATGCTGTAAATATTCAAGTGCTTCAATGCCATCTGTAGCTGTGACAATCTGGTAAGCATAACGCTCCAGTAGCTTAGATGTCACTTTTCGAACTGTGACCGAATCATCAACCACTAAAATCGTAGGTGCCTCATTGTCATGTTTTAAATTTGAGAGCTTCGACTCTGGATGTACAGGCCAATCCTGCTGAGTGAGATATTGAACCACACGATTTACATTTAAAATTGGGCAAATTTCTCCACTGCCCATAATGGTTACACCGCTGAGATAATCAATTTGATGGATCAGCCCTCCAGTCTGTTTCACAATAATTTGTGAATTAGTTCCTAAGACCTCATCAACGAATAAAGCCACAGGTTGAGACTGGTGCATATTTACCAAAATCACTGGAACTTTTGGGGTTTCTGAATATGGTGAGTTTCTTTTTATATGTTGATTTAACAATACGAAGTCAGCCAAATCATTTAATTGATAACTTGCTTCATGCACTCTCAACAACTGACCCTGTTGTTTCGCATGATTTAAATCATGTCTATCGATCATTTCAACACGTTGTATTTGATGTAACGGTAAGGCAAAGAATTGGTCCGCAACTTTTACCATTAATGCTTCAGTAATAATTGAAGATTTAGGAATTCTGATTTCAAAACAAGTTACTTGTCCTCTTTCCGAAGAAACATGAACATGCCCACCCAATGCCTGTATTTCACTTTTTACGACATCTAAACCGACACCACGTCCTGAAACCGTTGTTAATTTTGCAGCAGTGGTAAAGCCTGGTCTAAAAATCAATTGTAATAGTTCAGTTTCAGAATATTCCCGTTCAGCATTGAGCCAACCAAATTCAACAGCTTTTTGCTTAATCTCTTGTGAATCAATTCCTCGACCATCATCCTTGATCAAAATACTCAGCTCATTGTGATGATTCACCAGTGTCAGTTGCATGACTGCTTGTTCAGGTTTATTTAATTTCAACCGCTGTTCTGCTGACTCAATTCCGTGATCAATCGCATTACGCAGAATATGCTCAAGTGAGGTGATCAACTTTTCAAGAATACTACGATCTAACTCGATGTCTGCATGTTCAATCTGTAACTGAACAGATTTATTCAGATTCATCGAAAGTTGCTTGCATAAGCGTTCAAGACGCATTTGTATCGTCTTGAATGGTACGACACGAGTACGCATCAACGAGTGTTGGATGTTGTTTTGTATTCTTGCCTGCTGAATCAATATACTTTCCGCAGATTGAAGCTTTTCATGCAGAGAGTTTCTGATATCTAACAAGTCTGATGTTGACTCTGATATTGATTTTGAGAGTTGATTAAGTGATGAATATTGATCCATTTCTAAGGGATCAAATCCATGCTCGGCGGAATTATGTGATCTACGTTGTAATAAAATTTGGGATTCTAATTCCCCTTCCATCCGTCTCAATTGTGAAGTAAGGCGCTGAATGGTTTGATCCATTTCTACCAAATTTGACCGATATGATTTTAATTCTACTTCGACTTGCGAACGTTGAATCAAATCCTCCCCAATCAAATTAAGGGTTGCTTCAATTACAGCAGTAGAGACTGAAAGTGTCTCGTTCGCTACGGCAGATTGCACAAACTTTTGCAAATTACTACTCATTGGAGGCGGTAAAACACTCTCCTTAGCGTTAGATGGTTCAATCTGATGTGAGTTTTGCTGAATGGAAGAAGAGTCAAACTTTGATGAATTATTATGCGTAGTGACTAAATCACTTAAATTGGTTTCAAGGTCCGCTGATAAAGTTGAATGAATACTAAAATCTGAAGACATGTGGTGAGTGATATCATTTTGCATCGAATGTACTAAGTTCAGCTTCGAGTCACCACCCTTAAGATTTAAATGTCCAAGCTCAATTAAACCCTGAATAATCCTTGATGCCTGCTCTATCGGATAATCGACAGACTCAATTTTAATGATATTGACACGCCGTACCAAATCCTGCTGTAAGGCTTTAATCAAAATAATGAAACTTTTTATATCAATGTGTTGCTCTGAAATGAGTTGAAGATATACAGATTCAAGCTCATGGATTAGATTTGCAAAGTAATCTGCTTGCAACATGTATGCACCACCTTTCAACGTGTGCAGTTGCCGCATAATTTTTTGGATACACGTAGCATCTTCTTGATACTCTAACCATGTATTGAACAAGTCTTCGATTTGAGACAAAATTTCTTCCGCTTCCTCGACAAAAAAAACACTTACTTCGCGATCTAAGCCCTGTTTTGCTTTCGCTGAATCTTTGAGTGCGTAATCTATATTGAGTAATGTCAGAATTGTTTCATCTAAGGATCGAGCAGATACTTCGCTCTCCTGCTCTATAGTACCACTACAATTCGATTGATTGGAAAAACTGAAGTATTCATGATTAAGTTGTTTTAAATCATCTAATAGTTGCTGAGAAGCCTCATTATTTTGAGCCAATTGACCTATAGCAAGTTCATCAAATATTTCTAAGAGTTTTTCATGCCCTTGTTGTAAAACTCGGTGGACATTTGAGTAGGCAATTGAATTCGGTTCTCTTGCAATGTTGGAGTGAATTGAACTCAAAATTTCTGAAATTTTTCGAAGGAGATCAAAATCAACTTTAATGGCAAATTTAGCAATTGAACTGAGTTGTTGACTCAGTAAGCTCGAACGTTTAGTAGTACGTGTAGAGCTAACGAGGTTAGAAATACCATCTTGTACAAAGGTATCGATAAGGAAAACATCTTCTACACCCAAATCTACAATTTTCTTGAGTAAATCATGCGGATCAAGATTTGGATCGTTCTGTGTAATCTGTTCTGAGAAGTCTCTCAATGCGATTAAAAAAGTATGCTCTAATGCCTGAAACTGTTGTTGTCTCGTTACGTTGTCACCTGTTGTTTGCAAGCTTTCTAAGTAATACTGGATTAAATCAATATACTGCGTTGTGAGCGCTTGCAATTCTTTATTGTTGGTATCAAGAAATGGATTACGTTGTATTATTTTTTCGAATGACTGACTCAATACTTCAATTTTCTCAAGTCCAACAATTGCAGAACTCCCCCTGAGAGAATGGACAACACGTGCAAGCGTATCCACCTGAAATTGTTGATTGGATTTATCCAACATATCTTGCAGGGATTTCAATTGTTCTGAAGCTTCAGCATAAAAACTTTGCAGAACCTCGTTATCCCATATTTGAGTATTCTCCATTGTGGCTGCTGCTGAGAGTGAATTTGAGTCATTCAAACAATGACATTCAATCCTGAAATCTAGATCTAGCTGTGTGAGATGAGCGTTGACCGCCAACAAAGGATGCAATGATTGATCTATGATATTTGAATGTTCTAATTGCCGACCTAAAAGCAATAGAGGTTTAACATCTAATTGAATCGCTTGTTTCACTGTTAAACTAGGCACAATGATGTAGCGATATATACGAGAGATCAGCTCAACATACTCAAGGACCAGTTGACTCCATGAACGTTGCTGATCCAGCCTAATATTCAGTATTGTCTCAACGGTCCATGCAAGCTCAGAAACTGAGTTGAATCCAAGCATTCGACCTGAACCCTTTAAGGTATGAAAATTACGGCGCAATGCTTGCCAAATATTTACCTGTTCTAAATCATTCGATAAGACTTGAAGATTTTCTGATATTTCTAGAAGTAATTCCTTAAGCTCTTCAGCAAAGGTGGTAATAAGCTCCTCATCTTCAAAATTTGATTCATCCTGAGGAAGCTGCATATCTATATATGCACGATGGAGTGCTTCTGAAAGATATAATTGTATTTTATTAGGATTATTATTTTTCATGGCTCAATCACTCAGGTAATTTGAAGTTTGCAACTGATTTCCTTAAAGAATCAGCCATTTGAGTGAGTTCTGCTATCGATTGAGCAGTATCTAAGGTTGAAGCATGATTTTCTCGTGTGACATCTTGCACAAGCGACATTGTCTTCGCAATTTGACCCGCAGCAGCTGACTGAACTTTTGAGGATGCTGAAATATTCGCAATCAGTTGAGCCAACTGTTTTGAAATCAACTGAATATCTGCAAGTGCTGCTCCTGCATCTTGAGCAAGTCCAGTCCCCTTAACCACCTCAGAAGTTGTTTGCTCCATAGACCGAACGGCCTCATGCGTATCTAATTGAATATTTTTTACCAATATCTCAATATGTTTGGTCGCAGCAGTTGAACGTTCAGCTAAACGCTGCACCTCATCAGCAACACTCGCGAAACCTCGTCCAGCATCGCCTGCCATTGCGGCTTGAATGGCTGCATTCAAAGCCAACAGATGCGTTTGCCCTGCAATGTCTTCAATGGTTGCAACAAAGTTACCAATCTCTTGAGTAGATTCACCCAGCCTTTTAATTTTTTTAGATGTTTCTTGAATCTGCCCTCGTATTTGATCCATTCCATCTATTGATCGTTCAACCACTTCCCCACCCTTCGCTGCGATAAGTACAGCGCGCTGAGCAACTTTTGCAGATTGCGCTGCATTTTCATAAACGTGATCAATTGAGTCCGCCATGTCATGAATGGCGAGCGATGTATTTTGGATTTCACGAGCTTGCAGCTCTGAAGATTGCGCCAATTGTGAACTCATGTGCTGAGTTTGATGAATATATTGGGTAACTTGTTGAGAAGCCTGATTAATTCTCATCACCAAATCACGCAAATGATCTATCGCTACATTAATTGAATCCGCGATTGTCCCCGTAAAATCTGCAGAAACCGCAGCATATTTGGTCAAATCGCCTTCAGCTAAATCCCCAATTTCATCTAAAAGCCGATAAATCGCCGTTTGATTCTTCTTATCTTTATCCACTAGCTCCATCAAACGCAGACGATCTTCTTGGCTTCTCAAAATAAAAAGTTTAATCACTGCAAAGGTGAAGCTCGATAAACTAATCAACAATAAGAGTGACAGTAAAATCAGTAACCACGTAGAACCTGTGCGAATTTCATTGAGGGCTACTTGAATTTTTTGTAACTGAGACTCCGTGATATTGCTTTGAGACTCTAACCATAGTCGATCTACTTCATTTAAAGCCGGACTATAAAAATAAACTGATTTTACATTTTCAAGTTGTGAACTAAAAATAAGCTGAGAGTTTTTGAGAATCTGTAATGTGTAATCTGTAGGATTATCCTCAAACTGTTGAGTCTGAATAATCATCATTTGATTGAGATATTTCAGTTCCCCCACCCCACGACTTTGCTCTACCGTGCGTGGGAGATTAAACATAAGAAACAATAAAATCAGAAAAGCACAAACGAGGCTAATAATAGCCATGATTAAATAAGACTTCGTTTGGGCAGATTGCCCAAACAGCTCTGAAAACTGTTCAAGTTTTAACTTAAGTGAAGCTTTCCATCCCTGTGTGTTGGAATCTGAATCATTCACATTCCGACTGGTCTTTTTTAACCGTAAACTCACTCAGCTCCCCCAAAAAACTATTGCTGACTACACATTAAATTGAATTTGATGTGAACATGTGCTTTAGACGATCATGCTCATATAGCAGACTCATCATCAGCACAGCTACAGGTGTTGAATGATCGAGAAAATAACCTTGGCAAAACGATCTATATGGTTCTGCGATCAAATCCGAACTGGTGCTATAGGTATTATTCTTATAATGTTTTACACCAAGGACTTCATCCACAAGCAATCCAACACAGTCTTGCCCCACGTTAAAACATAAAATTTTCACATTAGCGTGTAATTGTGTTGATTTACTCAAAGCAAATTGCTTTAGATCTAATACGGACAGTACTCGACCTCGCAAATTCGCCAAACCTAAATACCACGGCGGCGTAAGTGGTAATGAGGTAATGCTCAGTAAAGGGCTAACCTCCGCAATATCACCAAGTGGGGTAATAAATTGCTGCTGCTCAACTTTAAAACATACACCAGACCAGAGGTCCTGATTTTGCACATCACGGTACTCATTTGCTTGAGCCGACTTAGCATTACTGGCTTGCGTTAACCAGTGTTGTTGATCACTTTCATCTTGAGTGATCATGCTGTGCCTGTATTTAAATATTGCTGAATGACATCAAGTAATCTTGATTCATCTACAGGTTTGATCAGGTAGTCGACAGCGCCTTGTCTTTTGCCCCAAATTCGATCCGTATCCTGATCTTTGGTACTGACAATGACAACTGGAATATGCTTCGTTACATCAGCTCTTGCAATTTGCCGAGTTGCTTGAAATCCATTCACACCAGGCATCACCACATCCATAAGTACAAGATCTGGTTGCTCTGCTTGCGCTAAGGTAACACCATCTGCACCATTGGTTGCTTCTAGCACTTCATAGCCATTTTTGGACAGAATTTCTTTAAATCTAAACATTTCTGTTGGAGAGTCATCTACCACTAAGATACGTGTCATATTTTATTTTCCCAGTACTTAACGTGAAGCGACAAGTTTACGAATCGCATTCAATAGCTCATCTTTACTGAATGGTTTCGTGAGGTATTCATCAGATCCAACAACTCGTCCTTTTGCCTGATCAAACATACCATCTTTACTGGATAACATGACCACTGGAATATGTTGGAAATTTTGTGAGTTTTTTAACAATGCGCACGTTTGATACCCATCTAAACGCGGCATCATAATATCTACAAAAATAATATCAGGTCGAGTTTCAGCAATTTTAGATAATGCTTCAAATCCATCTACTGCAGTTACAACGTCATATCCTTCACGCTGTAATAAAGTTTCTGCGGTCCGACGAATCGTTTTTGAATCATCAATGACCATCACTTTAATATTTTGCAGATTATCATCCATTGAATGATCCTTCCTGAGATGAGATTTAAAGAAAAATGAAACGCTTAATTTAGAGAATAACCATTATTTTCTAACATAACATTACATTGATTTTCAATGCAGTTGAGTACTCGCGGAGAGATTGTGTCACAAAGCTTCATAGAATTTAAGGGTGAATCAGATTAAGCGTAAATTATTTAACGGTTTATATTTATAAATTTACCAAAACCTCATAAAATGCTTGTTATTAAAAGCAAAAATTAAAAAATTGAATTGATATCACGGGGGCCAATTCCAATGTTTAATCTTTCGCACAAATCAAGAATTGGGTTAAAGCATCTTCATCATAAAACATTCTTAGTGATCATGATGACATTTGGTTTATGTATCAGTGAAGCAATTGCTAATACCACAGTGACCAAACCGTCTTGGTATCGTTATTATGATAAAAATGGCGTAGCTAATATTAGTAGCTCGGTAACACCCGAGCATATTCGTCACGGTTATGAAGCACTTGACCGTAATATGCAAGTGATTAAAAAAAATCGACCTTATGATGCCGATAAAGAACAGCAACAAAGTGCTGTACGTACGCAACAAGCCAAACAACATGAACAAGATCTACGCTTAAAACGTGCTTATGGTTCTAGTAAAGTGGCTGCGAACAAACGTGATGATATGTTGAAAAACATCAACAAACAAATCACCTTTCAAAAACAACAGTACCAACAACTGGAGCAAGATCGAATATTGTTTAAAAAGCAGGAACAGACCTATATCAAAAAAGGGAATCCTGTCCCTAAAAACTTACAAGATCGAATCACTTATAATGCGCAGAATATGAGTAATATCCAAAAAAATATTGAATCTTTACAAACAAACTATCGAAATACTCAGTCACAATACGACAGTATTATCAAGCGCTTAAAAACTCTTGAATAAAGAAGAGTTTGTCTGAATGGAAAGGAATTATCACATGCCGAATGCGACTCGACACAGCAGTCAGTTTAAGAAATATCTCGTATTAGGAACGCTGTGTACGAGTTGTCTTTTAGCCGCTTGTCAAAAAAATGACGAAATTGTACAGCCAACCTCATCTACCCCTCAAAAAATTGAATTAATACAACAGGACTTAGTCAAAGTTGAAAATGGGGTCTCAAATCTGAAATTTGCTTTCACAGGCACCATACGCGCTGTGAATCAAAGTACAATTCAAGCGCAAGTGACTGCCACTGCTAGTCAAGTCTCTGTACAAGTCGGTGAAAGGGTGAGTAAAGGACAAGTCTTGGTACGTTTAAATAATCAAGATAATGCAGCCCGACTCGCACAAGCTCGCGCTAATCTTGCTTCTGCACAAGCGCAGGCACAACAAGCTGCAAATATGGTCACTCGAAAAAAACGACTTTATGATCAAGGATTTGTTTCTAAGGTTGAATATGAACAAAGTCAAGTTGAGCATAAAGCTCAACTCGAAACTGTACGAGCTCAGCAAGCAAATGTGGATATCGCACTGAAAGCCGATGCTGATGGATTAATTCGTAGCCCCATTTCTGGCGTGATTACCAAACGTCAAGTTGAACCTGGTCAAACCGTTTCAATGGGTCAAACACTATTTGAAATCGTAGATCCACAAAAATTAGAGATTCAAGCAAAACTCCCTGTCGAATCTCAACATGCGCTCAACATTGGAAACAATATTGAATATAAAATTCAAGGGACTACCCAAAATTATGCTGCCAAGTTAACACGCATTTCCCCAATGGCCGATCAAATCAGTCGTCAGGTTGAGTTTTTTGCTCAACCGAATGAATCAATCAATTCACTGAGTATTGGTGCTTTTGTCGAAGGTTTCATTTTAGATGACAAACAAATTCAGGGGCAAAAAGTTCCGCTTGATACTATTCAAGATGCAGATGGCAAACCTTATCTGTGGATCATCCGTGATCAGAAAATTCAGAAAGCCAATATTCGAATTCTAGATCGACAACCCAACGAGAATATTGCAATGATCAGTGGTCTTCAGCCAACGGATTACATCAGTAGAATTAAGTTTAATAATGATGACTTAAATAAAACAGTCTCAATTGCTTCAAAGTAAGACAGGATCTGAACTATGTGGTTAACTCGAATCAGTGTGAAATATCCTGTCTTTACGATCATGATGATGCTATGCCTGATGGTATTGGGCTTATCATCATGGCAACGAATGGGAGTTGAAGAATTCCCTGATGTCGATTTCCCATTTGTGGTCGTGTATACCACTTACCCAGGTGCTTCTCCTGAAACTGTTGAATCTGAAATTACCAAAAAGATGGAAGATCAGATCAATACAATTTCAGGTGTTAAACAAGTGATATCGCAGTCGAGTGAAGGACTCTCTACAATTATCACTGAGTTTAATTTGGATGTTCCTTCAACCGTTGCAGCTCAAGATATTCGAGACAAAATTGCGCCAGTGACAGCTGAATTTCGTGATGAAATTACTGATCCTATTGTTGAGCGCTATGACCCTTCAGCAGGTGCCATCATGTCGGTGGTATTTGAGTCTGAGAATATGTCACTCCGAGAGCTCAGCTCTTATTTAGATCAAAAAATTGTTCCTCAATTGAGAACTGTTCGTGGGGTAGGTACAGTTAACCTGCTAGGTGACTCGCAGCGTCAAATTCGTATTGAAGTTAATCCACAAAAATTACAAAGTCTTGGTGTTGGCGTTGATCAAGTCATTAACACACTAAAAGGCGAAAACATTGAAGTCCCTGGGGGCACACTCAAACAGTCAAATTCAGAGCTGGTCGTTGAAATTAAATCAAGAGTAATTCATCCCCAATCCTTTGGGGATCTCATCGTCGCGAGTAAAAATGGCACGCCAATCTACTTAAAACAAGTAGCTGAAATTTACGACAGCCAAGCTGAACTCGAGTCGAGTGCCTTCATTAACGGTCAAAATGCTGTCGCGTTGGATATTCTCAGAAGCTCTGATTCAAATGTAATTGATGTTGTAGATGCGGCTTATAAAACACTAAACCGTATAGAACAACAACTCCCGAAAGGGACAACATTGAAAGTAGTTGTCGATACATCTCGAGGCATACGAGCAAGTATTGGTGATGTTGCCCGTACAATTATTGAAGGTGGTGTACTTGCGGTTATCATCGTTCTACTGTTTTTAGGTTCATTTAGATCGACGATTATTACAGGCCTTACCCTGCCAATCGCCTTACTTGGTACATTAACGTTCATTTGGGCTTTTGGTTTTACCATCAATATGATGACTCTTCTTGCCCTGTCTTTAAGTATTGGTCTTCTTATTGATGATGCAATTGTGGTACGTGAAAATATTGTCCGCCATGCTGATATGGGGAAAGATCATGTGACTGCTGCTTTAGATGGAACCAAAGAAATTGGGCTGGCAGTTCTCGCAACCACTTTGACTATTGTTGCGGTGTTCTTACCAGTTGCATTCATGGGCGGTATTATCGGTCGTTTCTTCTACCAATTTGGCGTGACAGTGAGTACCGCCGTACTGATCTCAATGTTTGTCAGTTTTACGCTCGATCCAATGCTCTCAGCTCACTGGGCTGAACGTCATCATCCAAATAAAAAACCGAGCGCATTGAAACGCTTCTTCAATGGGATCTCAAATAAACTTGATTCATTAAATGAAGTGTACGAGAAGCTGCTAAAACTGGCTCTAAGATTCCGCTTTATAACAATTGTCGTTGCTGTTGCTTCACTGTTTGGCGCGCTCGCGCTATCAAAAATGGTGGGAACAGAGTTTGTACCAGTTCCAGATAAAGGTGAAATTCGGATCAAATTTGAAACGCCCGTAGATGCTTCACTCGAATACTCTCAGGCAAAGTTAAAACAAGTTGAATCTATTATTCGACAGCATCCAGAGGTTAAAGGAACGTACGGCGTTATTAATGGGGTGACTGATCGCGGGAAAAACCACGTAAGCATCCGAGTCAGTTTAAGTCCTCGCCAAGAGCGCTCTCAGACACTGACTGATTTAACCAATGAGTTTCGTGATCGACTACAAACCGTGGCGGGTATTACCCTCACCTCTATAGCTTCAGCGGATGAAACTGTGTCTGGTGGTCAAAAGCCTGTCATGATTTCCATCAAAGGGCCTGAGCTAGATGAATTACAAAAAATTTCTGATCGCTTCATGGTGGAAATGGCAAAAATTGATGGTGTCGTCGATTTAGAAAGCTCGCTCAAAGAGCCTAAACCTACCCTTGAAGTGCATGTAAATCGTGTACTTGCAAACGATTTAGGATTATCAGTCAGCCAAATTGCCAATGTGATCCGCCCTCTCCTTGCTGGTGATGATGTAACGACGTGGAAAGACGAAAAAGGTGAAACCTATGATGTCAATTTGCGCCTCTCTGAAGATCAACGTACGCTTCCAAGTGACATCAATAATTTATATTTAAAATCGCAAAAAGTGGATGCGAATAATCAACCGATCTTGGTTCCGCTCTCAAGCGTAACAAGCACACAAGAAAGTTATGGTGCATCTCAAATCAACCGTCGTGATTTAGCACGTGAAGTCATGGTTGAAGCCAATACTTCAGGTCGACCTGCAGGTGATATTGGTCGAGATATTAAAGCATTACAAGATAACTTCGAGATGCCTGCCGGCTATGGTTTTGAAACACAAGGTGCAAACGCAGATATGGAAGAATCGATTGGGTACGCTGTTACAGCTGTTACACTTTCTATTGTATTTATCTATATTGTTTTAGGCTCTCAATTCAATAGTTTTATTCATCCTGCGGCGATCATGGCCTCATTACCATTGTCATTGGTCGGGGTATTCCTTGCATTATTCTTATTTAACTCAACAATGAATTTATTTTCCATTATTGGCATCATCATGTTAATGGGATTAGTAACCAAGAATGCGATTCTCCTCATTGACTTTATTAAGAAAGCTATTGATCGCGGTCAGACACGTTTTGATGCCATTATTGCTGCAGGTAAAACACGACTTAGACCCATTTTGATGACCACGAGTGCGATGGTCATGGGTATGGTGCCATTGGCATTAGGCTTGGGTGAAGGAGGTGAACAAAGTGCTCCGATGGCGCATGCTGTCATTGGGGGCGTCATTACCTCTACCCTGCTGACCTTAGTTGTCGTTCCCGTTATCTTTACTTACTTAGATGACTTTAAGAATTTTATGGTACGTCAAACACGAAAATTCATGTCATAATGTAGAGAATTGTCATGAGGTGTCATTCAAAATGCTCACCTCATTTTTTATCGTATAATCTTATGCTTTAACGCTCATTATTAGGACAAATTCCATGCGCGCGAGTCGCTTTTTATTTGCAACGTTAAGAGAAACCCCAAGTGATGCTGAAGTAATCTCTCATCAGCTGATGCTTCGTGCGGGTATGATTCGTAAATTGGCTTCAGGATTATATTCTTGGTTGCCAATGGGCGTACGTGTGTTAAATAAAGTCGAAGCGATTGTTCGCGAAGAAATGGACCGTGCTGGTTCACTACAAGTATTGATGCCTGTGACCCAACCAGCAAGTTTATGGGAAGAATCTGGTCGCTATGTGCAATATGGTCCAGAACTTTTACGCTTTAATGACCGTCACAACAACCCGTTTGTTCTCGGTCCTACACATGAAGAAGTCATTACTGATTTAGCACGTAACGAACTCAAAAGTTATAAACAATTACCCGCTAATTTCTACCAAGTTCAAACTAAATTCCGTGATGAAGTGCGTCCTCGTTTTGGCGTTATGCGCTCTCGTGAATTCGTGATGAAAGATGCCTACTCATTCCATGCAGATCAAGCCTCATTACAAGAAACTTACGACACGATGTACGATGCCTATTGCCGTATTTTTACTCGTTTAGGTTTAGACTTCCGTCCAGTTCAGGCGGATACAGGTTCAATTGGCGGTTCAGGTTCGCATGAATTCCATGTATTGGCATCTAGCGGTGAAGATGATATTGCATTCTCAACTGAATCAGATTATGCAGCCAATATTGAAATGGCTGAAGCGATTCTTGTAGGTGAGCGTGCTGCACCAACTCAAGAATTAAAAATTGTTGAAACACCAAATCAAAAAACTATAGCCGATGTATCCGCTTTCTTAGGTACTGATGCAAAACAGTCTGTCAAAGCTTTGTTGGTACAAGGAGTCGCTGAAGAAGGTAAAACTGCGCCTGTCGTGGCACTGTTCCTTCGTGGTGACCATGAGCTAAACGAAATCAAAGCTGAGAAACATCCGCTGATTGCATCACCACTTGCATTTGCAACTGAAGAACAACTGAGTGCTTTAGGCTTAACCGCTGGTTTTGTTGGTCCTCAAGGTTTAGTCGAAAAAGGGATTAATGTCATCGTTGACCGAGCAGCATCAGTTTTGTCTGATTTTGTTGCAGGTGCAAACGAAGCAAACAAACATGCGACGGGTGTGAACTGGGAGCGTGATGCTCAATTCACTGAAGTTTATGATCTTCGCAATGTTGTTGAGGGTGATCCATCTCCAGATGGTAAAGGTGTACTTCAAATTAAACGTGGTATTGAAGTTGGTCATATTTTCCAATTAGGTCAAAAATACTCTGAAGCTCTGGGCTGCAAAGTATTAGGTAAGGATGGTAAACCATTCACTGTAACAATGGGTTGTTATGGAATTGGGGTGACTCGCGTAGTCGCGGCTGCCATTGAACAAAATTACGATGAAAAAGGAATTATTTGGCCTGCTGCTATTGCACCTTTCCATGTCGCAATCGTTCCGATGAATGCTCATAAATCACCTCGTACTGTAGAGGCTGCTGAAGCACTTTATACAGAACTTCAAGCTGCTGGTTATGACGTGCTTTTAGATGACCGTGATGAACGACCAGGCGTTAAATTCTCCGATATCGAAATTACAGGTATTCCGCACCGTATTGTTATCGGTGAAAAAGGTTTAGATGCTGGTACTTTTGAGTACAAAGGTCGTTCTGATACTGAATCAAGCAACCTGAGTAAAGAAGAAATACTCGCTAAAATCGCCCAATAATTTGAGCATAAAAAATCCCGCTATTCGCGGGATTTTTTATAGACCGTTGATATTCACTTTCAAATCTTTCACAGATGTACCAATAGCCCCAAAGCTCCCCATTGAGCCATTCGCTAAACCATTAAAGACCGTCGGACTACTCGCCCCCTCACGTCCCAAGATCACATTGTTGAGACCAACATTCATTTTACTAGATTGTCCTGTATTTCCGATGTAAATACCTAAAGGTGCAACACCTGCATGGAAACCAGATAATGAAAAGCCATTGTTTTGATCAGTAGCTTTAGCCTGAAAATCGAATTTTGCAGAAGAATTACCAGATACGAATGCAATAGGACAGCCTGAGCCTGTGCCACAGATTGATTGTATTGCGCCTCCAAACTGGACCATGTAGCCTTGTGGCACATTGCCTAATTGAACATTGATCTGAGGACGTTGGGATTGATTTAATGTAATTTCAAAGTTTCTATCAGCACTGCCTATTTCTAAAATTTTAGCGACACCAGGCACCAATTGCTTCAGATCATTATAAATCGATTTAGTTTGTGTAGCACTAGACACCTGATTACTGCTGGCGATATAAAGTGCGAATGGACTCAATTTAAACCCTGTAATTTGCTCCGCAAAAGTGATACCTATATTGGCAAATGGCGTGCCATTGCCTCCGTCTGTATCAATTTTTGCATTGATTGTAGACGAACCAGGGGTATGACCTAAAAATTGAACCTGAATTGGATTACCAGTTGGACCTGCGACCACTAAGCCAGCAGCTTGTGAATAATTTTTTCCTAATATTGGATCTTTAATTCCGTCTTGATCAATGATCGCCGCCTGTGTGAACTCGATCTTATCCATTCCAATACCAATGCTGATCCCATCTTGACCAGTAGTAGATGAAAGAGACTGATCATCTAATGGTTGCATAGCAAAACACGGGAATCCCACCGCAGTGGTCAAAATAAGCAAACTGAATCGTTTTGTTTTTAACATATTCATGAGTCTATCCCTCAACTTTCCATATTTACTTATTAATTTCGAGGTGTAATGCGCAATTCACTATTCAAGCGACCGCCAGTAATAGCCAATTCGCCTAAACGAGCGCCAGCACCTACAGTTGGAGGATAGAAGTTGATGTCTCTTGCTCTAAAAACACCCGAAGTTGTCTTTTGAGGATTGAACATCAAGGCAGCATTCACACCAAATTGTCCCGCACCATTTTGATCTTTACTAACAACCAATGCATTATTAAATGCAATTTTACCTGTCAAACGGTCTAAACCAAGTGTTGAACCATTATGAGGATCGGTAATTTGGAAGGTGTTATTGTCACCTTTCAATTCTAATTCACCTACAAAAGTTAAGTTCTGACCATCTTCAGCAGCATTATTCGGAATTAAAGAAAAATTAACATCACCACCAAGACGTGATTTAACGACAAACATCACATCATCAGCTAAAGCAAAATTGTTGTCTGGAGATGAACTTCGCGTAGCACATCCTGCTGCTCCACTATTTAATTTACAGGTTTTATAAATGGTACCTGGCAGATATCCCGCAGCAACTTCTGTTGATAGAACAATCAACATATCGCGCAAGCTGACATTTACACTACCATTTTCTACGCCCATATTTCCTGTACCCTTCGCGTACAGATCAATATTACGTAAACCCATATAGTAATCTGTTGATGTTGCCGTATCTCCACTGCCTACCTTACCTCCATCAACCACTAAAATTGACGTGGTTTTGTTACCTAGCGCTTGACCATTAGCTCGGTCTACCCCAGAGGTACTCATTGCAAAAGACAAACCAATTCTTGAGGTATTACCCGTTGTAGCAATCATGTTTTTAACAACATCGGAGCCTGCTAAAGTGTAATAAAAAGCTTGATCTGCACGAACTGATGTTCCATATAGAGCAAGATTGGCATTTAGATTATAAAAAGGCAGTGCCAAACCCCACTCATTTTTAACATTTGTATTTGCAAACAAGTTAGCTGCTGGTGTTCCTGCACTATTGGTAAAACGTCCACGGCGGGAAATAGACTGAAATTCAGCACCACGAATCGCAGCAATCAAGCTGTATGGATTATCACCTGTTACTGCATTATGAATTTGGTGCTGATAATCAGTTGCTAAGGTTAAATAACTTCCGTTACCAAAACGACTTTTTTGGAACACTTCGTTTTCAGGTAAGCGCAGTGTTTTTGTATCGGCTAAATTGAGATACACATTACCACTGTCAAAAGATGCTCGAGTATTTGGTCTTAACCCTGTTAAGTTACTAAACTCAAAACCGTATGCATTTAGACCTGCCCCACCAATTTCTAAAGTCGTTGCTTGTCCATCACTTCCGAGCATTGAATCATTGTCTTTGGTAAAGTCAGCTTTCATACGGAATCCGATTCCAGAATCACCAATTACACTATTACTAGATGAAGCCGTTGGACTATTGGCATTTCCTAGAACACTTTCATTGCCTTTTGTACCACGAAATTGCAACGATGAATTGACCATTCGCCCGCTGGCACCTACACGTATGAGACCTTTAGCTCCTTGAGGATTATTCGTATTGCTATTTAAAGCATATGGGTCATTTGAACTCACGTTCTTATTCAACATTACTTCAATATTTAGACCTGAGTTTGTTGTTTCACCCTCAGCACCTGACTTACCATTGCCATAGGTTCCTGTGTTAATAAATCCTGCTTTTTTTGAAGCCGAATTTGCAACACGGTTTAAATCCACATAACCCAAATTATCATTAGGCGTACTACTCATACCGGCAACATTATCTGTCGGCCCTGTACGTGTATTCGACTGCATTCTCAATCCCTCAACTTCATCCACAAACATGGCACCACGTGCTTTGAAGTTGAAATTGAAGTTGTTTAAAACAAGTTGGTTGAGTTGGTTTCGTGCGTCAGTCTGCCCTAAATAGATATTGGCATTTTTAATCCCTAGTGCGATTTCGCTAAGATTCTCTTTGCTGAATAATCCGTGAATCGTTCTAAGTGATAAATCAGTATTCGAAGTAGTTTGTAAAGCCAATTGACCCATTGAAAAACTACAACTGCTTGAACTCTCATTATCACAAATTCTGAGATTATTCATGGTCACTAAAGCAGGTGTCACACTGGCATTGAAGTCTAACCCTGCTTGGTTCGCATTGCTTCCAGCATTAATTTTAATATCTGCCCCTAATGTTTGATTAGAGACATTACTTTTTCGAATAGAGACATTATCTGCTGTTGCCTGCAATGTATTATTGGTTGCTCCACTACTGCCACGACCAGCTTGATCTTGCCAATAGACCTGATCCATGTTGGCTTCAGTCAATGTTGTCGAGATATGCACACCATCTTGACCATTTACGCTTCGCAAAGCTTCGTCATGCATCACTTCTAAAGCCATGGCATGACCACTTGCAAGCAAGATACTCAGGCTTAATGCATTCATAACCAGCAATGAGCTGTGATTGTATTTTTTATTGTTCATCACATTTCCTTATGCATGTTTAATTTCAACAACGCTGGTGACTGCCGTCACAACCAAACATCATGACTTTACCCTGAACAGCTAAATTACCATTCATTTTTAAACCCATAAAACCAGTTTCTCGCCCATGGTCATATGCAGAACGAGGAGCATTAGATGAATCATAACGTGTCACTTGCAAGTAACCATAGTCAGCAGGACTTGTTCCTACACCCTCAGCGGTGGCATTACTGGTAAATTTATCCTGACCAAAAGCCAAAGCATCAAAACCAAAATTACGAATTTGAATTGGTTTAGATGCATCAAAGCTCAGTTGCATCGCTGCTTTAAGCTGATCAGTACCAGAATCATTTTTATAGCTGAGATCCACACCATCCAAGCCAATCTTTTGAATATTTAGAGTGCCCTGAATCCCTTTAAAAACAAGCCATAATTTAAAACCATCTGTACTACTTGCTTGACCATCTTTGATATAGCGATTATTGACAGCAAGCGCGAGACGACAATATTCCACATCCTTACACAATGCATCATCAAACACATAACGTTGAACATTATTCTCAGTCACTAACTTTTGGTTTAAAGAAAGTTTTAATGAGAGATCAGCTCCAGCTTGTCCTTCAACATT
Organism: Acinetobacter sp. ANC_7654; assembly: GCF_056779855.1. Taxonomy (NCBI): domain Bacteria; kingdom Pseudomonadati; phylum Pseudomonadota; class Gammaproteobacteria; order Moraxellales; family Moraxellaceae; genus Acinetobacter; species Acinetobacter sp. ANC_7654. The sequence goes on from NZ_JBWYIR010000006.1 coordinate 110,996, forward strand.
TTTTAAAGCTTCATCTGACATGGGCTCAAGTGCATAAGTCATTGATGCTATAACACTGAATAGGACAGCGACTATTGAATTTTTCATGAATGCTCTCCTATAATCCTTTTGTGGTGATTTTCATATGCTGAATAAGAACACCATCAATGACCGCAGAACCCATATTTTTAAAATTTGATGCTGGCAATGCGGCATTAGGCGTTTGGGGAATTGGATTGACTGCACCAAAACTTATACCTACTGCATCTGATCCTTTATAAGCACTTAAAGTATTATTCGCAGCGTTATAAGAAGTACTTCCAATAGTGATACTGCTATGTGTTGCATTCGTCCCTTGATAGCCATTCAAACCATTGTTACCACATTTATAAAAGTTACAGGTTGAGCCCGCATATTCTGTCGAGTTTGGATTGCTATAATCTGTGTATATTTTTTTATAAATTTCAGGTTTATTTGGAATACGCGTGAGTTCCAAACTAAAGTTTTTACCATCAGAGCCTAGAATCAAAGGCTGATAGAGTGAACCCAATACGATATTGGCATTCAAATTATGAATAAAGATACCCTCATTGGCATCAAATACTGGTGCCAGAGTATTGTTGATGGCAGGGGATTGTAAATTAGGAGTGTCTGATGTTTCACGCGTACTCAGTCTAAGAATATTGGCTGTTTTATTCCCCGTCGTCAGATTTTGACCATCACCTGAGTTCAAACGCACAAGTCCAGCAACACCCAAGGTGTTGTTATAAAATGCACTCATGCCTGCTTGGTTACTTGCACCATTTAAAGTTTGAAAGATTTTTATATTACTTCCATTAATGGAAAAATTATTCCAAATGGCCTGTAAACGTAGTCGATTAGCACGATCCGCATTACTCGTTCCTGCTTTTTCACCCAATTGGTAAAGTAGTGGATCCCCTTCTTTACGAGAAGGATCAAGCACAAAAGCATCCGCCCACATGGCCATCTTCAATTTGTAAGCATCAAGACCATTGGCTGCATCCGTAGGACGAACTGTGTCCATTAATGGAGCTTCAAGCGTCAAGAATGGAACCTGACAGCTAGGATCATTACTTATACATGTTTTATTTAAATCAAAATTTGGAACCTGAGTTTCAGTACCGACTCGAAGTAGCCATGGATTGGTTGCTGTTCCCCATGATCCTATACGTGCATCTTTATCTGTCGCAGCTAAGCGCGTATTGTGATTATTATCAGATTTAGATAATGCGAGACCATACACGAACAAATCAGCCTTACCCACGGAATGATCTTCTGACCCTACTGTTCCATTTTTATTGGTATCCAATGCCGCATCCGTTAAAGGCCCCACTGGAATGAGATGAATATATCCGGTATCTTTTTGGCGATTCATTAAATCTGCCGCAGTTGAATTTTCCCCTTGAAAAACAAAATAAGCATCTTGAGGAATCATGGCGACACCCTCACCAGTCGTCGCGCTTAAATTTTCATCCGAAAGAGGCTGCAATGCATAGACCGAAACCGTAGTAAGCGTCATTAAACTTGCAAGTAAAGTCTGATTAAATATGTTCGTATAATTAAGTGCCATCTCGACCTTCCCGTATACGATGCCTTGCACCATATTTATATTTTTAATTGTTCAGAGAAGAATTCCATGCTTCTCTTTTAATATTAAGATTACATCACAGTTTATAGTATATAAATGAAGTAGAATTTGCAAAAAATTGAGATTGGGTTGGCATTTTTTCCGATAAATGAATAAATTCAATTTTTCAAATACTTATAAAAAAAGCAAACTCATTGAGTTTGCTTTTTGCATGAAGTCTTACAATTCAATACTTAGGTTTTAGGTAAAGTTACACCTGTTTGACCTTGATATTTTCCACCACGATCTTTATAAGATGTTTCGCACACTTCATCAGACTCAAAGAACAGCATTTGAGCAACACCTTCACCAGCATAAATACGTGCAGGTAAATTGGTTGTATTTGAAAATTCCAAGGTCACATGACCTTCCCACTCAGGCTCAAGTGGCGTCACGTTTACAATAATACCGCAACGCGCATAGGTTGATTTACCTAAACACACCGTCAAGACATTACGTGGGATACGGAAGTATTCTACTGTACGAGCAAGCGCAAATGAGTTAGGTGGAATAATACACACGTCAGCTTCGATATCGATAAAACTTTTATCATCGAAATTTTTTGGGTCAACAATAGCAGAGTGAACGTTTGTGAACACTTTGAACTCACGCGCACAACGAACATCATAACCATAGCTTGAAACGCCATATGAAATGAGTTTTTGACCATTTTCATCTAAACGAACTTGGTTTTCTGCATACGGTTCAATCATGCCGTGTTTTTCGCTCATTTCGCGAATCCAACGATCAGACTTAATAGCCATTTATTTATTCCCAGAATACATATTCAATTACTGCGCTGTACTTTAACTGAAAACCCCGTCAATGGAAATAACCCACGATTTGTATTCCTGTTCAGTCTGCTGCGGTGAATCATCTTAAAGACTTAACAATGCAGAATAACTCATTGGAATTGAGAAACTCATCAGGACTAAGGATGCTGTTTTTTGCATATTGGACTGGTTTACCCACTTAATTTTATTATTGGCTAACAGCGACCCAATGAGTGTCCAAATAAAAGCGATGGGTAGGATCAATAAAATAAACATCAACATGTGCGCAATATAATAATCTACACTCACCCAAACAATTGCAGGGAAAATAGCCGAGGCAAAAAGCAAAGCTTTAGGATTGAGTAAAGTTGCACAGAATAATTCAGAAGCTTTGATGGTGGGCTGATTCAACTGATGTTCTACGTTGGCAGTGCGCCATAATTTGATGGCCAGATAGATAATATAGAATGAACTAAATAATTTTAATATCACTGGCAAAATTGGCAAATGAGTGGTGACACGACCAATTAAAAATCCCCATGCAGTGATGGCAATAAGATAGCCTAATGCTTCCGCGGGTATTAAGCGAAATGACTTTTTAATACCTACCTGTATGCCTGAAGATGCAAGTAAAGTATTGGTTGGTCCGGGTGTGAATAAAATCGTGGTAACCAACGCAATAAAGAGCCATGAAATCATAGGATGACCTCGCTGATAATGCGCTCAGATTAATCAGGATTATTTCAATTGGCAAAATATTATTTGTGTGAAAATTTCTCAAGAATGAAACACAATTTTTTTTGTAATATTTTTCATCAGGTTAGTTTGTCATTTAAATTATAACTCTGAAGTCACACAATGTAATCGAAACGAAAAACATGATGCACTCTTGCAAAAATGCTTATAGCACGTTCTTCATCGATGAAATTCAGCATCACAGTCCATTCACGCTGTGATGCTAAGTTCAAGTATTAATTTGACTGTTGTTCAGCTTCTTGAACCTGAATATTTAAAGATTTCTTTTGGAATTCTTTAGGATAATCAACATAAGGAATAATAGCAGCAGAAGCTGTCGTTGACAGAATGAGAGAAATCATAACCATCTTCATTGCAGTGATTGAACGCATTTCTATACCCATATAACGTGAAATTTCACAAAATATTTTAGGTAGAAAAATTAGAGTAAATAATCCTAAAACGACGAACGGTCAACAAAAAAACCTGCCTAAGTAAGACTTAGACAGGTTTAACATTGAGTCTTTTCAAATAGTTAGAAAATCCGACTTTGATCTCTTTCAGCTTTAGGCAATGCAGCTGCAATCTTCTGTGCAATTTCAATATAACTATCTGCTGCATCATCACCAATCAATACAGATGGTTTACCTTCATCGGCATGCTCTCGGATTTTCGCATTCAATGGTAAACGTCCAAGTAATGGAATATCGTATTGTTCCGATAACTTATCGCCACCACCAGTACCAAAGATTTGCTCTTCATGGCCACAGTTTGAACAAATATGTGTCGACATATTTTCCACCACGCCCATCACAGGAATTTGAACACGGTTAAACAATTCAATACCTTTGGTCGCATCCATCAATGCGACATTTTGTGGTGTCGTCACGATCACTGCACCGGTCACTGGAATACGTTGTGCCAGAGTTAATTGAATATCCCCTGTTCCTGGTGGCATGTCGATCATTAATACATCAAGATCAGGCCAAAGGGTTTGGTTGAACAGTTGCATCAATGCGCCTGTTGCTTTTGGACCACGCCAAGCCACAGGAGTATTGTGATCTCCTGTCAGATGACCAATCGACAACACCGCCATACCAAAAGCATCCAACGGTACAAAATGTTCTGCCTCGATCATTGGGGTTTTACCGGCATTGCCAAGCATCGTTGGGATACTTGGACCATAGATATCTGCATCCAACACACCTACTTTCAGCCCGAGCTTTTGTAATGCCAGAGCTAAATTTACCGTAGTGGTTGATTTCCCTACACCACCCTTACCTGACGAAACTAAAATCACGTTCTGGATACGTGGATGCTTAGGTACATCACGTTGCTGTGGTGCAGCTTTTTGAATCGGGGCTTCTTCTTGTTGAGGTTGGTAATTCGCATTCGCTTGTTTTACCGCATCTTGGCTTGCAGATGCATCTACAACAGGAGGCAGATTGGATTTTGGGGCTTCGTCTTTTTTGCTTGAACAGCTTTCACCTGCTGCATGGTTGTGCCCACAACCACCTTGTTGTTGAGCATGACTTCCTGTTTTCTGCTGAATGACATGCATATTCAGCTCTTTAATCCCACACTTTTCCAAAGCATCAGCGAGTTCATCGTGAATTTGCTGTAACTGATCTTTTTCACTTGGCACGGTATTAATGGTAATTTGCAGTACATCACCTTCAACATTGACCTGTGTGATTCGATCTTTCAAAAAATTGTCAGAATTCGGCAAAACGTAGTGTTGTAATACGTGTTGTACAGCCTCTTCATTCACCTCCTTTGAGGGTGAAAAAACAGATTTGAGTGAAGAAAGCCACGACATACCGTACTCCAAGTCTGGACAGAAACTGATAAAGGAATAGTTTAACGAGAAATATCAACAAGGTTAAGCAACAATATATTGATCCCCGTTTGATTAGAAATATGTTAGTCGAATTCCAACTAAATTAGTCAGCTTTTTTATTATTTTTATTGGCGTATTGCGAATGCTGTCATTGATACACTCTATAAACTTGATTTCACTGTTAAACGCCTTGATTCATGTTGCAAGTGATTCATGCTTTCAACAAATAGCAACACAATAGAGAATTTTTCAAATTAAAATTGAAAAGAATATAAAACCAAGATAACACTTCGATATGTCTTTAAAACAAAGAAATCTGAAACTTAAATTAAAAACATGCTCAATAACTGCCTTAATGAGCACAATGCTCCTTCTACCAATTTTAGGCTATGCCGCCAATGAATCCCGAAATTTTCGTACTCCTTCAGGACAAATCATCAGCTTAGGTGACTCTTATGCAAAATTAAGCTCACACATGAAGCAGACGCCGACTTCAACACAACATTATGAATGGAAAGAAGGAAAAAATCGTTTTACGGCTTATAGCTATACCTACGAATTTCATGATCTGATTTACACCTTTACTGTGGTGAATAATGAAATTAGAAAAATCGAATGGATTAGAAAAAATTAAAAAAAAGCTCATCTGATGATGAGCTTTTTTGTGATCAATTTACTTTTTCAGTTGATCAATTTTCTCTGATGCTTTTGCTTTAAGATCCGCAAATTTTTCACTCGCTTGATCTTTCAGTTCATGCAATTTATCTGCTGCTTGCTCTTTTAAATCTACCGCTTTATGTTTTAAATCATCTAAAGTTGAATGCGCTTCAGAAGAATTTTGCTGCGTATCATGTTTAAGATCATTCAGTTTTTTTTCACCTTCAAGCTTGGCTTCTGCTGCACCATGCTTCACTTGATCCAATGCTTTCTCGCCTTTCAGCTCAGCTTCTTTCGCCTTCAATTTCAGATCATCGCCGAGTTCTGAAGCTTTGTTTTTTAAGTCATCAATTTTATTATTCGACATCTTCAATCCTCTTTATCGCTTTGATAGTGAATCTTAGTTATATCGAAGATTTGCAGTGCTCATCGTAAATGTTTCGAATCACTACAATTTCTCACATGATGATGTAGAATAACACTACGCTGTAACTTTTGATTTGAAAATGATGAATTTAGGAGCGAATACTCGACATAAAGTTCAATGCAGAAAACAACCAAATAAATAAAATAAAGCTTCGTGCTTGTGTGAAATGCTCGACATCCGTGCCATGCAAAATATTATGACGTGTCGCAGTCACATTCGAGCTTGAATCCATTTTATAAGCCGCGAGTTCTGCAAAGTATGGATTAAGCTCAATGGCAATCTTGGATTTATGCCAAAGGCTCTTAATTTCATTGCCTTTTAGACCTGGCACAATTTTGTAGACATCGACAAACTTGGTGCCGTTTTGTTTTAAGAATGCTTGTTGAATCAGTACATCTGTCAACAGCCCTTCCAACTGTGCATAGAGTAAAGGCACACAACCTGCATAACAGCCGAGTTTATACATTTTAAAAGCTTCGATAATCACAGGACGACGCAAGGCTTTATTCTGCTCATCGATCTGCATAGCATCGAAAGCGGTCAACACATCTTTTTGAAAAGCTTCCTTGTTAATAACATCAAGTAAGTTAAAACTTTGCACATCTTCATAAGCATGAATTTGTTGCCAAAAGTGCATCAGGTTTAACGCATCATTGGCAACTTTCGAACCGACAGGTTGATCCAACTGATCGGCAAGCACATTAAAATATTCATCTTGCTGGGCAAGTTCACGTAAATGATTGACTAAAAGTGTATGTTCGCCTTGTGAGATTTGATCAAGATAATCCTGTGCCTGATTAAGAATTTGCTTACCCAGAGTTGGTAAGCCCTGCACATTCGATTTGATGCGTTTTACAGGTTGATTGAACTCTAAATCATCTTCCAACTCATACATTTTTCATTTCACTCAATTTTTCGAGGATATCAGCCCCTAATGTTCTTGTATTTTTATCATTACCTCTACTGTTTTTTGTATTTATATTAATTTCTCTCGCTAAATTTATTAAAATCGGCTTCACTGGCGTCTGTATAACTTTGTTTTTAAGGATAGTAATCGTTTTATTGGAAAATTTTTGAATACAATAGTCTTGATAAAATACCTCTTGAACTATTACAGCATTTTCATTGATGATATTTATTTCATATCCCAAAGAATCGGCTTTATCTAAAATAGATTGAATATTACCAATCCCCCACTGATTAGAAATTACAAATTTTCCTTCTTCCAAATTAAGAACTTCGTATTCGTTCATGAAATATCTTGAAGATTCATTTGTAAATGCATCATTGAACTCTCGAAAAAGTTTCTTTCCTTTCCTTAGATCTTGGGGAAATTCCTCTAAAAGCTGTCTATATGATGTTATGCCTTTATTTTTAATATGTTCATGTATGATTTCTAATACTAATTTCCGCTTATTTAATTCTTTACCATTAAATAAATATCTTGAATTATCTCTTACAGCTATACTTTTCTGTTTTTCTCTTCTTTCTTCAGCTTTTTTCTGTGCTTTAACCTGATAATCTTTTGCCTCTGGTAAAGGTATAACTTGTTGAATATCTAATAAAATATTATCTTCAAATTTGTATGGCTTCATTCTTACACATGTTATATCAAGATCACGTTCATTCAACCAAATAACAGATGTAGTCAATTCTTTGGAAAAGTCAGCCGAAACTAAAACTATTCGAACATCATTGCCAAAATTAGTTTCATCTAATTCAATTTCTACGAAGTTTTCCAAATCTGCTAGTGCTTCTTCCTTTGTCAAATCAATATCACCATTTTTATGTTTATAATTTCGATAAACATCTACTGCATGTTCAAGTGTCATAGTCGAAATCATTGAAGCATAACGGAGAGCTTGTAGCTCCATATGATCACCAGAATCTGTACGTTTTAGTTCAATAATTACTAAATTTGCTTGCTGATCAATTGCTAGTAGATCTATTCGTTTACGTGAAGAATCCCATTCAGCATATTCTTCTGCCAAAATTAAGCAATTTGGTGCTACCACACTAATATTTTGTTGTATTGCTTTCTGTAAATCTTGACGTTCTAGGATCGACTCACTAGCGAAATTAGTAGTAGCAACTTGATTTAACTGTCCATTTTTTAAAGAAAATATGCTCATATAATTTCTATTGATTAACTATTTCTATTTAAGGTTAGCATAAACCTTTACTTTGTATTCCCTCGCGCATCAGGTAAAATCATGCACCTTGCATAATATACGAATGAGAGAGTCATATCCGTGCGTAATATCTTAGTCACTAACGCCCTTCCATACGCCAATGGCCCGATCCATATGGGTCACTTACTCGGTTATATCCAAGCAGATATTTGGGTACGTGCGATGCGTGCAATGGGTCATAACGTGACTTATGTCTGCGCGGACGATGCTCACGGCACAGCAATTATGCTACGTGCTGAAGCCAACGGTATTACTCCAGAACAGCAAATTGCCAATGTACAAAAAGAACATGAGCGTGACTTTGCCGGCTTCAAGGTTGATTTCGATCATTACGATTCAACCAACAGCGCTGAAAACCAAGCTCGCGCTTCTGAGATTTATATTAAGAACCGTGAAGCAGGCAATATTGCGGTGCGCCCTGTAACGCAATTGTTTGACCCTGAAAAAGGCATGTTCTTATCAGACCGTTTTATTAAAGGCACCTGCCCGAAATGTAAAGCGGAAGATCAATACGGCGACTCATGCGAAGTCTGCGGCACAACCTACAACGCAACTGAATTACTCAATCCAAAATCGACTTTAAGCGGTGCGACTCCTGTCGAGAAATCTTCAGATCATTACTTCTTTAAACTACCTAACTTTGGTGAATACCTACAAAAATGGACACGTGACGAAGGTCGTTTACCTGTGTCGATTGCCAACAAGTTAGATGAATGGTTTGAAGCAGGTTTGTCGGATTGGGATATTTCTCGTGATGCGCCTTACTTCGGTTTTGAAATCCCTGATGCTCCAAACAAATACTTCTATGTTTGGGTGGATGCGCCAATCGGCTATATGTCGAGCTTTGAAAATTACATCAAAACTAAACGTCCTGACTTAAGCTTTGATGACTATTGGAAAAAAGATTCTAAAAATGAGGTGTATCACTTCATTGGTAAAGACATCGTGTATTTCCACGCATTGTTCTGGCCTGCAATGCTTGAAGGTGCCAACTACCGTACACCGACAAGCCTATTCGTAAACGGTTTCTTGACTGTAAATGGTCAGAAGATGTCTAAATCTCGTGGTACGTTCATTAAAGCGGAAACGTATTTAGAGCATTTAAACCCTGAATATTTACGTTACTACTTTGCGTCTAAACTTTCTGACAAAGTTGAAGATTCTGACTTAAACCTTGATGATTTCGTTCAAAAAGTGAATTCTGACCTTGTTGGTAAAGTGGTGAACATCGCAAGTCGTTGTGCGAAATTCATTAACACGAAATTTGACAATAAATTGTCTGCGACTTGTGCAGAGCCTGAGTTGGTTCAAAGCTTTATTGATGCTGGTGATTCAATTGCGCAAGCATACGAATCACGTGAATTCTCAACTGCAATCCGTGAAATCATGGCGCTTGCGGATAAAGCCAACCAATACATCGATGAGAAAAAGCCTTGGGCACTTGCGAAAATTGAGGGCGAAGAACAACAAGTTCATGACGTATGTTCTGTCGGTATTAACCTATTCCGTCAATTGGCGGTGTACCTTGCACCTGTACTTCCAACTTTGGCAGATCAAGTTCAAGCATTCTTACAATTAGACAGCTTCAACTTTGAATCTCGTAAGCAAGTTTTGGTTGCACATGAAATCGCATTGTTCCAACCATTAATGCAACGTGTAGATCCAAAAGCTGTGGCTGCAATGGTCGATGCATCTAAAGATTCTTTAGCTGCACCTGCGGAAGCACCAAAAGCTGAAAAGAAAAAAGAGAAAGCCAAAGAGAAGAAAGCTGAGCCGAGAGTAGGTGAAGCTGAAATTATCGGTATCGAAGACTTTATGAAAGTTGACCTACGTGTGGCTGAAGTTTTAGAAGCAGCTCACGTTGAAGGTTCGGATAAACTTTTACAACTCACTTTAAATGTTGGTGAAGCTGAACCACGTAACGTGTTTAGCGGTATTCGTGAGTTCTATAACCCTGAAGACTTAAAAGGCAAATTGGTGGTGATGGTGGCAAACCTTGCACCACGTAAGATGCGTTTTGGTATTTCTAACGGTATGGTACTCGCTGCGGGTAATGGCGACGGCGTTTGGGTGATTTCACCTGAATCTGGTGCTAAACCGGGTGATAAAGTGTCTTAACATATATATACTTATAAAGAGCCCTGCTATATTTTAGTGGGGCTTTTTAATTTTGAAATTATGAATTTAAAGAAAAAACAACACTATGTTAGCCAATTTTATTTAAAGGCTTGGAGTAAAGATCAAGATAGAATCTTTGCCTGTGATTTGAAATCAAAGCCATTTCTAGTCAAAACTAATGCTACAGCTTATAGTAAATTCTTTTATAGAATTAGACCTTTAAGTTACGAAGCTATAAGGGCTTTAGAAAATATTGTAGAAATACTAGATGCACATAACACAACAATTTATAAAAAAGTTATTAAATCTATAAATCGGATTTTATTAAAATGGGAGATAGTTAAGAACATTTATCCTAATGAAAAAATTAGAACAGATGGTGAAACGAATGAAATCATAAAAGAGTTTCAAACAAATATTATCGAAGAATATTTTTCATATTTTGAAAGTAAGGCATCACCTATCATCACAAAAATTATTCAATCTGAGAACCTTCATATAGATAAGAAAGAATATCAAGAGTTATTATTTTATATGACACTACAATTTCTTAGAACTCGAAAGGTGCTAGATAAGGCTCATTTTGAATTTAAGAAATATCATCCTGATTTAACATATGAGGAAATGTATACCATTTCTATATATGTATCCTTAATCATAAATGAAAAATTACATTTATCTTTACTCAAAGATTTAAATACTCTTCATATAGTTAAAAATTGTACAGAAATAAATATTATCACTTCAGATAATCCATGTATAAATTATAAGCTCGATCATTTTAATAATAAGGAGTTTGAATGTATTTTTCCTATTTCACCACATATTTATTTGATACTCAAAGAAAATTCCTACAGTGACCAAATAAGAGATTATATTTCAAAAGAATTAGAAAACTACCCTGAAGAAAATGTAATTAATAAATTAGTTTTTATAGAGGAAACCTCTGATACTAATAAGATTTATTGGGTTAACAACCTTATTAAACGACACTGTAATAGATATCTTTATGCTATAACTGAAAAGGACTTTATATAGATAAGATTTTGGCGAGCTGTGCAATCATCTAGAATAATAAAAAAGACTTCCGAAGAAGCCTTTTACTAAATTTTAGAAGTAATTAAGCCACTTCAATCATTACTTTCATGGCATTTTCATCAGCAGCATGTTTAAACACATCATACGCTTTTTCAAAATCATCAAATTTAAAATGATGCGTTGCAAGCTTTTCTAAAGGCAACTTACCCGAACAACAGCTCTTTAATAGCATCCCTGTGGTGTTGGCATTCACTAAACCTGTAGTAATGGTGAGATTCTTAATCCACAGTTTATTCAGCTCAAAATTCACTGGCTTACCATGCACACCCACGTTGGCAATATGCCCGCCTTCTTTCACAATATTTTGACAAATATTCCAAGTCGGCTCGATGCCTACTGCTTCCATTGCACAGTCCACACCACGGCCATTCGTCAACTCTAAAATACGTTTCACAGCATCTTCTTTACCTGAGTTAATGGTGTGCGTTGCACCTAGTTCTTTAGCTAAAGCAAGGCGATTATCGTCCATATCGACTGCAATAATTTGCGAAGGTGAATAGAACTGTGAGGTTAACAAGCAACCCATACCAATTGGACCTGTACCGACAATTGCAATCACATCACCTGGTTTTACATCACCATATTGCACACCAATTTCATGTGCTGTTGGCAATACATCAGAAAGGAAAACTGCAACTTCTTCGTTTAAGCCTTCAGGCAGTGGGTAAAGTGAGGTATCGGCAAATGGGGTACGCACATATTCAGCATGTGTACCGTCAATCATATAACCCATAATCCAACCGCCTTCATTACGGCAATGAGCATATAACTGCTTTTGGCAATTTTCACAGGTACCACAACGGCTGACACAAGAGATAATGACACGGTCACCTTTTTTAAAGTTTTTTACAGCACTGCCTACCTCTTCAACAATACCAATGCCTTCGTGCCCTAAAATACGACCATTAAAACTGCCTGTTTTTTGTTTTGCAGTTTCTTCAATTTCAGGGTTTTTACCTTTCCAAATCCCTAGATCTGTCCCACAAATCGTGGTTTTCACAATTTTAATTACAGCATCTGTGGGATCAATCACTTGTGGTTTTGGACGCTCTTCAAAACGAATATCATTTTCACCATAATAGACAACTGCACGCATGGTTGACATTTTTATTTCCTTATTTTCATTTCACCAATTAAGTTTCTATCTAGCCATGAGTTCGTCCCGCTTGTGTGCTAATCATGTTTCATTGATTAGTCTTTTTATAATTCACCTATGCGATTTATTGCTGTAAAAGCTGAAATGAAAAAATAAAAAAATTGTGCTAAAAATAAAATATCGACCTGATGACTATAAATAGCGATGAAACTTATAAAATACAATTGTCTAGCACTATCTCTATCTACCATTTCTTTTGGTATTCAGGCTACTGAATCAACAGTACAACCTCAAAAACAAGTTGCGGGCTACTACCATCACCAAATCGGCAATACCCAAATCACCGCCCTACTCGATGGTACAAACTACTTAAATCCATCCATGTTTAAAGGCTTAAACGACTTTGATAAAACTGAAATCCTAAAGAAATACGCTGCGGTGAACGACAAAGGCATACAAACCTCAGTCAACGCCTTTCTCATCAATACAGGCAACCAACTGCTGATGGTCGACAGCGGAGCTGCTAGCTGCTTTGGCGCACATTTAGGTTCAATCTATAACAACCTCAAAGCATCTGGTTATCAGCCTACGCAAGTGAATGGTATCTTCCTCACTCACTTACACCCTGACCATGTTTGCGGTATTTCAAACAATGGCGTAGCGAATTATCCAAACGCCACCCTGCATATTGCCAAAACTGAATACGATTACTGGATGAGTCCAAATACGGTTAAAAAACTACCAAAAGAGAAACAAGCTGGTTTCCTAGGTACAGTAGAAAAGATTAAAGCTGCTCTTGCACCGTATGAAAAAGCCCAAAAAATTAAAGTTTTTTCTGACAAATCTTTAGCTTTTGGTAATGTGCAATTTAAACCATCTTTTGGTCACACCCCAGGACATTACAGCTTTAAACTCAAAACTCCTGAGCAAGACGTGGTATTTATTGGTGATATTGTGCATTCTCATACTTTGCAGTTCGACAAACCCGAAACTGCTATCGAATTCGATATTGATCCAAAAGCAGCCGTAGAAACACGCTTAAAACACTTTGCTGAATATGCTAAAGACGGACAGCTGATTGCGGCACCGCATTTACCATTCCCGGGGCTTGGGCACATTTATTCCAAAGATGGACAAAGCTACCAATGGATACCGGTTCACTTTAAAGATTAAACTAAAGTCATGCAATGGTTGAAATTTCAAGTATTTTTTTTAAAGTTCCCTCGCTTAAAAATGGGGGTAAACTAATGAAAAAATTATTAATTTCAATTATCGCAGCAACTTCAGTATTGGCGACAGGCAGTTCAGTTCGTATGGCTGATATGACAGTTGCTTCAACTAAAAACTACAATCTTAACTCAAATCAGTTCGTGAAAGGTGAACGTGTAACAGGTGAAGATAAGGTCCCAGTTGTCTTGTTCCCTTTAGGGGTTCCAAACTTTAAAACTGCTGTAGATCGTGCTATTGAAAAAAATCGTTGCGCTGTGGCTCTTTCTGATGTGGTGATCACTCAATTGAATCAAGCATTCATTGTTGGTCAAATTGGTTATCGTGTAGAAGGTACACAAGTAATTGACCGTTCACAGCCTGAATGTAAGAAATAAGATTTTAAAAAAGCCTCTAATACGTTTAGAGGCTTTTTTATGGGCGTATTTAAATCAAAAATTAGGTGTCTAAATTTACGTTCTGTCTTCGGTCGATATATTCAACATAACCTCGCCCCTTACGTTCAGTTCCATTCAGCAAACCACTCCACTGATAAGAACTCACATAACCTGCGGCTAAACCATAACAATATTCCGTATCTGCCACCGCAAGAATATCTAACACTTTCTCACCTTGATGATGCGCAATCCATCTAAAAGACTGAGGCACCTCCATTTCAAAACCGTCAGGTGTTATTTTCGGATCAGGCTTTAATGCAATCACTTGAAAAGCAACCTCACCATCATATTGAATAGAAGTACCATCAATATGGCGATAAGACACGGCGGTATAAGTAGGTTCACCTGCAAAACCGATATACACCAAGACCAATTGTGACTCATCATCTATGTTGATGACTTGATAACTAAAACTGTCTAACGGCACCAATCCTGTGGTCGGTTTAATGGGACTCGGCAACATTGAGCTTGAGACTGCTTTCCAATGTTCCAGTGTACATAGTCCTTTAACTTCAACACGTTTTCCATGTTGGGTGAGATGACCTTCATATTGCATCAATACACTAAAGTGCTGATATAACATGCTATGTGCAAACCACGTAATGGCAGGCGTTGGGGTTAACCAAAGATCAACTTGCAGATCATCACGTTCAGATACTAGATGATAACTTCCTTCAATTTCAGCAAGGAAAGATTCTCGACCAAACTCAACCTTAAATGGCTTTTGATGGAATACAATGTCGTCTTGAATATTATAAATGCGGAAGGCTTCTTCATCTGTCGATAAGGCTGTTCCATGGACCAAAGTAGCGGTATTTTCAGGACTATGACCCGATATCGACTTAGGTAAATGCGTTATCTTCGCACCGACATCACCAATGACAGAAGCATAGGACAGATATCGAAAAGGCTCAGGCAAATCTGGAATCATAATTCCATAATGCGTACTCGCGAATTGACGATGAAAAACATGCGCGTCTAAATTATATTCGCGCGGTAAAAGTGCTTGTTCTTCTGGCTCTACTGCACCCAAAAGGTTTTTGGCCATTTGACCCAATTGATAATAGAACTTTTGTTGTAGACTTTTATTTTTTGAATGACTACTGAGGAGAGAATACATAACAAACTCACAAACAATGAGAGATGTTTACACCCTAAACAACCTCTCTTCAGTTCTTTATAGCTGATCAGGACTGGCAAATGTGAATTCAGGTCAGATCATAAAAATTGTTAGACAAGATTAAAAATGTGATCTACTTCACACCAAAAATCAATTTCAATCCGAGCACAGACATCACAATGCCCGCACCACGATCAAATACTTTCTTAAATTTTAAATATACCGCACGCGGCTTTTCCGCTGATAATGCAACCGCCACCAACGAGCACCAACCAGCATCGATAAAAAAGCACAGCATTGGTAACACAAAGTAAAAATACAACGGAATCTCTTTGGGTAATAAAGCTGTGAAAATACTGGCAAGTACAATGGCAATTTTAGGATTCGACAATTGAGTAATTAAGCCTGTGGTAAATGCACGTCGTAAACTCATCGGATGCGATGCAGAATGATCAGCTTCGATTGGATCTTTGGCATGTTTGATAATTTTATAAGCCAAAAACAATAAATATAATCCACCGCAGATTTTCAAAGCCAAATATGCTGAAGGCACTGCAAGTAAGAATGCCTGTAAACCTAATACTGCCAATAAACCAAAAATCGCAGCACCGAGACCAGTTCCCAGTGCAGTAAATAAACCATGTTTACGCGAAATAGCGATTGAATTTTTAGCGACATAGATTGAAGTCGGCCCCGGACTCATTGCGCCCAGTAAAAGTGCTGCTGCAATCGAACCTAAAATCCAAATTGATTCCACATTAATTCCATAGTAGATGATTGATTTATCGCGTTATTCTACTTGGAAACCTTATGAATATTTCCCTAATTATTTGAGTGATTTTTTTAAATATTAAAATTATTCACTATTTATTTTATTATTTTTAGCGAATTAGTTTACTGTATAAATTAAATACAATTGATTTTATAAAAATAGCCAAGTCATGCTAATCATCATCTGACAGTGCTTCATTATATGCAGTTTCGTGCGGAGACAGACGATAGTCCCTTTCCTGTACAGGTACGCCAGCAATAATCATACTTCGTGCTTCAGTTTTTGGTTTGTTTAGAAAATCCTGCTCACAGCCTAAGGCCGTTAAAACAAACAAACCCAATAATAAAATGGATAGAGATTGCTTCATGCCACCCTCCCAAAATTCCGTTTTCTTTCAGATTAGCACTTCTGATTATTTTTTAAACATATTTTTTCACTGTTTTTCAATTTCTCCGAGTAAGAGCTAAGATTCGAAATCCGCTATACTGTTAAAAAACCAAATGCTCGCACTATGTTTGATACGATTGCCCAACAGGTTCAAGATCAGGAAATTTCTTTAAATGGTTTAAACATCACCGTACGCCGTTTAGACCAAATTCATCCACATATCTCTGGAAATAAGTTTTATAAACTGAAATACAATTTTATTGAGGCAAAACGTCAAGGCTTTCAAAAAGTAATGACCTTTGGTGGGACTTATTCAAATCATATTGCCGCCACAGCGTTTGCTGCGCATCAATTTGGCTTTCAGTCTATTGGGATCATTCGTGGTGAAGAACTCAAAAACTCAGCCCGCAATCACACCCTCGCCACCGCAGAACGTTTTGGTATGGCGCTGCATTTTATCTCACGAGAAGCATATCGACACAAAAATGATCCTGAGTTTTTAGCTCACTTAGCGCAACGCTTTCCTGAAAGTTATTTAATTCCAGAAGGTGGCACCAACTCGCTTGCCATTCAGGGCACTCAAGAAATTTTAAAAGATGCTGATCAAACTTTTGACTTCATTTGTTGTGCTGTCGGAACAGGCGGTACGATTTCAGGGTTGATCGAGCGCAGTTTAAGCCATCAAAGAATTATTGGATTTTCTGCGTTAAAAGGAGATTTTCTGAATGATGAAGTAAAACTACTGACGGGTAAAAAAAACTGGCATATCACTGATGATTATTGCTTCGGAGGCTATGCCAAGACCCGACCTGAACTGATTCAATTTATTGAAAAGTTTGAATATGAATACCGTATTCCACTTGAACAAGTCTATACAGGAAAAATGATGTTTGGCATTCATGATCTTATACAACAAAACTATTTCCCCAAAAACGCTAAAGTTTTAGTCATTCATTCAGGCGGGCTTCAAGGTCGAACGATTTAGTTGATCTTCATTCTCCTTCTGTTGGCTTGAATTAATCCAATAATGCTCAGTTCATCTTAATTTACCGTTATAATTGCGCTGTTTCGTTTTTTGATTATTTTCATGTCTTCCAAGCAATACGATGTTTTAGTAATAGGTGCGGGTGCATCTGGTTTAATGACCGCATATATGGCTGCTCAACGTGGGCGTCGTGTCGTGGTGGTTGAAAAAGCCAATAAAGTGGGGAAAAAAATTCTCATGTCAGGTGGCGGTAAATGTAACTTTACCAATCTGTATGTTGAGCCTGATAACTATATTTCACATAACCCGCATTTTGTTATCTCAGCACTCACTCGTTATACCAATTGGGATTTCATTGGCTTGGTCTGCGAATATGGCATTGAATACGAAGAACGTAAACACGGTCAGCTCTTTACCCTCAACGGCGCGAAAGAAATCTTAGCCATGTTACTTGCTGAATGTGACAAAACCGGTCTAGTCGACATCAAAACCAGTTGCGAGGTGAAAGCCGTCAACGCCCTTGAGGAGCACGGTTTTCAAGTAGCAACCAATTTAGGTTATTTTGAAGTTGAATCTGTCGTGGTCGCATCTGGTGGTCTCTCAATTCCGACGCTTGGAGGCTCAGGCATTGGCTATGAGATTGCTAAACAATTTGGACACTATGTTTATCCGACTCGTGCAGGTCTAGTCCCCTTTACTTTTTCTGATGGTTTCAAAGAAGTGACGACACGACTCAGTGGCAATGCTGTTGAAGCGACATTAAGCAATCATCTCAATAGCTTTACTGAAGCACTCTTGTTTACGCACCGTGGTTTAAGTGGTCCAAGTTCTTTACAGCTCTCAAACTATTGGGATGTGGGTCAAAGTTTTAAAGTCGACTTTTTACCGAGTCTTGATCTCTTGGATTTTTTTAAAACTAGAAAACAAAATCAACCTAAAGTGTTACTCCGCACCTTACTCGCTGAACACTTACCCAAGAGTGTCGTAGTTGAATTGCAACAGTTGATTTGGATGGATCAAGCTGAAATATCAATCGGTAATATCAGTGATGAGAAGTTAGAGACGATTGCCCAGCGCCTTCATGCATTTGAAGTTAAACCTTCTGGGACTGAAGGATACCGTACGGCTGAGGTGACTTTAGGTGGAGTTGATACCACTGAAGTTTCCTCAAAAACAATGGAAAGTAAAAAGCAAAAAGGACTTTTCTTCGTCGGTGAAATACTCGATGTAACTGGCCATTTAGGTGGATTTAACTTTCAATGGGCTTGGTCATCTGCACATGCCGCATCTGAGTATGTCTAATTAACAACGAGTATTGTTCATTTTTTCATTAAAGGGGGCATCCTTTGCCCTCTTTGAATATCGTCCCTATTGATCAATCGAATGCTTCATTATTGATTTATCTTTTCTAAAGGAAGTAATTTATGAGGGTCTTTGGGCGTTGGTATCAGATGAATCAATCATTTGTGTGGTTGGATCTGTTACTACATCATCAATAGATGGTGTATTGAGTCTGTTGTTTTCAGTAGCTTTTGAATTTGCAAAAACAAAGCGGTAAGCGCTTGCTAAAAAACCCACGGTGATACCCGCAATCACTATTGGGGCGAATAATTTATTAAATTTCTTACTCATAATTTTTACTCTTTTTCATGAGGATCAGCCAAACCATGCTGACTGATCCTGACACAAATTTACATGTTATTTAGGGTCATTTTTTGATGGTGTATTTTGATCCGACTCTCCTGTAGATCCATAAGGATTATTCAATGGTTGAGTTGGTGCCTCTACATCAATTTGCGTGGGTGGAATGTCTTCGTCTTGATATTCTTCCGCAACAGTTGAAGCATCCATTTGCTCAGTAAGTGGTGGAGTGACTTGTTCAGGCTGATTTGGTCTTGGCTTATTCGCGTCAGATTTCGCTTTATCGATTAAGTCAGTCAACAATCGCTCTGCAGGTTGGCGACCACCTAGACCAAAAGCAAGCGCAAAAGCGACAGCAACCGCTCCAAGTGTTAATCCAAAGGCTAAGTTTACGATTGAGTCAGCGATTCCCATTGCACGCAAGCCCATTGCCACGACTAAACCAATGATCAGTACTCGGACAAGATTCGCTAACCAATGTGCGCTATTGGTCTCACCACGCTTCACCACATTGGCAACAAGATTTGCTAACCAGAAACCAATGACGAGGATAACTGCACCTAAAAGTACATTCGCTCCGAAATAAATGAACATCGCAATCAAATCACTAATTTGATCGAAGCCCAAACGATTCGCAGCTTCAGACACCGCAAAGAGCATGGTGAAGAATACAATCAAATGACCGACAACTTTTGATATTTTGGTTTGACCCAAAAAGCGTTGCATATCGAGCTTTTGAGGAATGTTATCAATACCTGTCCCAGCGATTACTTCAACCACAAGATTAGATACGAAACGTGAGACCACATAAGCAATGATCAGGATTAAACCTGCTGCGATGATATGCGGAATTGCATTCATAATTTCATACAACATTGCTGTTGCTGGTTGTGAAATCGCGTCTACACCCAAAGCCTCAAACGCAATAATCAGTGAAGTAATGATGACTAAGGCAAATACAAATGATCCTAATAGCTTAGGCAGATTAGAATTTTTAAAAACTCCGACTTTTTCAGCTTGCTGTTGGACATTCAAACTTGAAAGTAGCCCTTCGACAATACCGCGTACAATTTTTGCCAAAATGTAACCAACAAATAAAATCACACCTGCCATAAAGATATTCGGCAAGTATGCAACGGCTTCAGTCACCATATTCTGAACTGGATATAACAAACCATTTAAGCCCAAAATAGACAGCACGATCGGTAAGAACAGCAATAAAATGAGCCAGTAAACAATTTCACTGATATTTTGGCTAAATGAGCTCACACCAACGTCTTGACTGAGCTTTTCATCCAATTGTGTACGACTGAGTAGTCGAGTTAATCCAACTTTGACCAAATTTGCTACGATCCACCCAATAAAACCAACTGCTACTGCAGCCAATAATTGTGGGATAAATAGTAAGAATTGTTGAACCATATTACTAAACGGACCACTCACACTGGTCAGTTTTAAAACGTTGAGTGAACCGATAACAGCAATAATGAGGATCAGCCAGAAAACGACTCTGGAGATGATATTTTCTATATTTGAGCGATGTCCTGTCGCGTTACTCAATTTTTGATTGGTATTTAATTTTGCAAGTACCTTCTTAACCCCTGCGGCAACGATTAAAGCGATGATCCATCCTATGAGTAAAATGGCCACTGCAGCAATAATTGGTTGGAATTGCTCCCAATAATACATTGCATCAAAGCCCCCATTTCGAGTGAAGCCGTTATATTCATCATTCATTGGTTACGCCTCTTCTTATGTTAAGTGTTCTGAATTACGATTGATTTAATTCTTTTCCCTAGATCATTTTTCGATCGCGTCATCACACCATAAATTTCGAATATTTTTTAATCAACTCAAAGCATCATAAATACAACACATTGTTGCAAATCAAGAAAAAACCCAGCCTAAGCTGGGTTTAAACATGAAAAGTGTAGTGGTTTATTGATCGTTTGCGACCGCAGTAACGGTATTATCCACTGCTGAATCTGTTGCCGTTGCTGTATCTGCATTATCTTGAGTTGCAGGAATACTCGTATCAGCAGGAATTTGACCTGGTGTTGGTTCACGATCAGCGAGCATATAGAAAATGAAGGCTGCTAAAAAAATACCAACGATAATCAGAATATACACTGGGATCTTACTTTTCTTCTTTTGATCATTATGGGTCGGATGATTGGATTGATCTACCATGATGCCCCTCTTATGTATTTTGATGATTTTTTATACTAGCAATCTATCATGTTGTTTTGTGTGAAAAAACATTATCAATTCGTACTGATCAAAGCACATGAGCTGTGATGCAAAATAGAGTATAATATGCACCCTCCTCATTTTTATTGTCGATCTGTATGACCTATCGCCGACAAAGTGTCTCTTTAGATTTAGACACAGATGTCACTCATGCCTGTTCTTTGCATCATACCCGTGATGGGCATTTGATTGGAATTATTGAGTTTACGAAACCAAGCTATGTGCTGAAGTGGGGTGACTTAGAGTATTTCCGCCGTCGCACTGAAGAGTTTTCGGTGATGCCCTTTCCTGAATGTGTCAACGGCATGATCATCGACATTCGTAACATCGCTTGCTTCTTAGATAATGAAGTACCCATTATTCCTTGGCGTTTACTCGAAGAAGAATGCCCAATTCGTTTAGTGGTTCCACACGATCGTTTGGAACATTATGTAGGTTTATTTGAACCGACTTGGCTCACGAGTGATGTAGATACTGCGATTCAAGAGATTCGTGAATTTATGGATATGTTTGTCCATTAAGTATGTCGCATAGTATTCCTATGTAATTTAGAAAAAAACCTCCGAGATGGAGATTTTTTGCCGTAATTCCCTCACCCAAAGAGAGAGGGTGATTAGGACTTACCAATAGTTCTCTACTGCAATATTTCCTTCACCACGGCGATTCATGGTCAGGCCACGGGCTTTCAGTGCCTCTTTTGTATCTTCAACCATTTGGGGATTCCCACACAGCATGATATGTGACGTTTGCGGATTAAAATCGAGACCAACGGTTTTCTCTAACGCTCTATTTTCGATCAATACTGGCAATCGATCATGCAATGGTGCATTTGGATCACGTGTAATAATTGGCACAAATTTAAATCCTGTATGACCTTCACCAAAGGTATCCGCGACTTCCTGAATTCGGTCTACGTAAGCCAATTCACTTGCTGTTCTCACACTGTAAACCAAATGAATATTTTTATATTTTTGCCATACTTCAAAGTCTTGCAACATAGAAATAAATGGTGCGAGCCCCGTGCCTGTCGCCAATAACCACAGGTCATTTGGCATAGGTAACTGGTAACGTGCTAACGTCAAAAATCCATAAGGAATCTTTTCCAAATAAAGTTCATCATCAACTTTGAGATGTTGTAAATTTGATGTAAAAGCACCATCTGGTACAACAATTGAAAAAAATTCTAAGGTTTCATCAAAAGGCGATGAAACGACAGAATACGCACGTACCACTAAATCATCGCCAACTTTCAAACCAATACGCGCGAACTGCCCTGCGGTAAATTTAAAATGTGCGGGACGTGTCATGGTAAAGCTAAATAAAGTGTTGGTCCAACGATGTACAGAAAGGACTTTTTCTACGCTAAATTTTTCAATTGACATAATTTCTACGTGGCATGACAGACTGCGCTCATGGTAGCATGACAATATAATTTATTAATATTTTTTCACATTAAGGCTTCATTCATGCGCATGACATTACGCCAACTGGCTGTTTTCGTAGCTGTCGCTCAAGAGGGTACGGTAACTAAAGCAAGTGATGCTGTACGACTCACACAAAGTGCTGCAAGTATGGCGTTAGCAGATCTTGAAGATGGTCTCGGTGCACCATTATTTGATCGCTTAGGAAAACGATTACAACTGAATGACTTGGGTCGTTTTTTACTTCCACAGGCGCTTGAAATTTTAGGTCGATGTGAATCATTTGAACAAGCGGCAAAAGGCGAGCTTCAAAGTATTGATCTCCGTATTGGGGCGACTTTGACCATTAGTGATTATTTGATGCCTGATTTAATGGCTGATTTTCTTCAATTACAACCACAAGCACATTTGCAACTTCAAGTGGGCAATACGCGTCAAATGATTGAAGCTGTTAATCAATTCCAACTTGATTTAGCCCTTATTGAAGGTTCATGTCACTTACCTCAATTACAATCGATCCACTGGCGTGATGATGAGCTTGCTGTGTGTTGCTCACCAGACCATCCTTTGGCGAAATTAGACCGCCCTCTGACCATTGAAGACTTTAAACAGGCTGAATGGATTTTACGTGAAGAAGGTTCAGGGACTCGTGAAGTCTTTGACAACGCAATCCTGCAAGACTTACCGAATGCCAATATTCGTTTAACTTTGGGTCATAATGAAGCTATTTTGAAAATTGTTGCTGGTGGTTTAGGCATGTCATGTATTTCAAAATTAGCTATTGAACCATTAAGAGAAAAAGAGCAACTGGTGATTTTAGAAACGCCGTTCTGGCAACTCACACGTCCTTTATTTATGTTAGTACACCGTCAAAAATATCAGGGACCTGGTTTAAAAGCCTTTATGAAATTCTGTGATGCTTAATAAAAAAAGCTCCTCATTGGAGCTTTTTTTATTTCTCAGCTTCTTTCTTTTGTTCTTTGATAATGTGTTCTTGTTCTACCGCATAAATTTTTGCTTTTGCGTCTTGCTCTTCTCTGTATTGCTCATATTTTTGAAATCCCCAAACACCCAGATTAATAAACACTAAAATAGGGACAATACTTGCAAATATCCATGGATTAAATTGCTTGTTTGGATCTTTTATCTTCTTGGCTTTTTTCTTTGATTTTTTATCAGCTCCGAATCCATCAACACGCGAACTCGTAATGAATTTTTGCGCATTAAATTTTAATTGAAAATGCGTTTTAACATCAGGGATTTCTTTACGTACAACTTTTGGTGGGCGCCCTTTTGCATGGGTTGGCTCGGGTAGATGATCATCTACGTTATCTTCAGGCGCACTCTCATTCAAAGGTTGAACTTTCGTAAGTGGTACGACAGCTGACTCATCTAAGACTGGCACACGGCGACTTGGCTTTGATTCGAGCATTTCTTTAATTTGCTCTTCCTCAAGAGGTTCACCTAAGGAAATTTTAGATACTGGATCTGAAACTTGATCTGCATGATGTTCAGCACCAGAACCATCCAACACGATTGATTCTTTACTCAGTATATTAAAATTTAGTTCAAAATCTTGGATTTGTGTTTGTGAGTCAAGCGTACTTTCCTGATCTGCAAGACGCTTTTCGATCAGCTCATCTAGCTCTTGTTCAAACTTCTTAGACTCACCTTCTAAATCTTCGTGCGCACGATAAAAAAGTTGATTCAAGGGTTGTTCGACGCGTGCATGTTTATTGTCTAACCGCACGATAAATTTTGCATGACGTTGGTCGTCTTTATCGACCACGATACATTTCACACGCTCACCAATTTGAGGCGCGATACTGGAATTTGCCATGTCATTCAATACGAAATGTACATCAAAATCATGATCATTGATTTTGATAATTCCTGCTTTCAATGCAGGGTCGTACGAATGTAAAACACCCCTGTAAAACATGTTATTTCCCCAGCATAAAAAAGATTGATTCTTAGTAATTAGTTTTTTTAAATTTATCGTTGAATCAAAATCTTAATAAAAAAGGAGGCCTTAGCCTCCTCTATAATTTAATCAAATTTTAATCTTTTTGTACAGAACCAAAAATTTTATCGCCAGCGTCCCCAAGACCCGGAACGATATAACCATTCTCGTTTAAACCGTTATCCACAGCTGCTGTAAAAATGACAACATCAGGGTGTGCTTCTTCCACACGTTTAATGCCTTCTGGCGCTGCAACCAAAACCATCACTCGGATATCTTTACAACCACTCGCTTTAAGGACATCAATAGCAGCAACCAATGATGATCCAGTCGCAAGCATTGGATCAATAATCATCGCTATACGGTTTTGTACGTCAGGTACCAATTTCTTATAGTATGTACGTGCTTCTAATGTTTCCTCATCACGCTCTAAACCAAGAACAGAAACTTTTGCACTTGGAATAAGATTTAAGAAACCATCAAGCATACCAATGCCAGCACGTAAAATTGGTACAACAGTAATTTTTTTACCTGCAATACGCTGTGTTGTCACCGGGCCATTCCAGCCATTAATTTCGTGATCTACAACAGGTAAATCTTTGGTTGCTTCGTAAGTCAGTAACATTGTGACTTCTTGCGCTAACTCACGGAAGTTCTTCGTGCTGATATCTGCACGGCGTAATAAACCTAATTTATGACGAATGAGCGGATGACGAATTTCTTGGATTGGCACGGGAGAACACCTGAAGCATAAATGTAAATTCTGTCTATTATAAATGTTTTTAATATAAGAAATAAGAAAAGCCCTCAATGAATGAGGGCTTTTTTTGTTAACAACAATAGTTTTTTTAGATTAATCGATCAACTATTGAAGAACGATATGTAATGGCGCGATCAATTGTGCTTGATTTGCCATCGCAATGACTGGATCTGGATATACACCGATTACAAGCACTGCAAGCGCAGCAAGCAATACCATAATACCACCCACTTTTTGACCCCAATGTTTATCAGCATCAATACGTGGAGTGTCTGGTGGCGTCATATACATGACGATCATGACACGTAGGTAATAGTATAGACCAATACCAGAACCCACAATGATCATCGCAGCGAAGAACCAATGTGCTTCAGACACAACTGTCATGATCAGCATGAATTTACCGATGAAGCCTGCAGTTAACGGAATACCTGCAAGAGATAGCATCATCACAGTCAGTGTTGCCGTCAATACTGGACGACGCCAGAATAGACCACGGTAGTCTGCAAGTGATTCTGCTTCGTCATTGTTGTTGTATGGGCTAGACATCAACGCTACAGCACCAAACGCACCAATCGTCGTTAATACATACGTTAATACATATAAACTTACTGACGTTAAGCTTAAGAAAGATGTCGTAACAACAGCAAGGAATAAGTAACCAAAATGCGCAATTGACGAGTATGCCAAAATACGTTTTAAGTTCACTTGTTTCACTGCAAGCATGTTACCAATCAAGATTGATAACACTGCAATGACGATCAAAATCGTTTTGATCGATTCGATACCAATTACACCTGAAGACAGTAAGTAACGTACGAATAAACCAATCATTGCAACTTTAGCTACAGTAGCAAGGAATGTTGCAATTGGTGCTGGAGCACCTGCATACACATCTGGTGTCCATTTATGGAATGGCGCTAAAGACAATTTAAATGCAACAGCTGCGATGATTAAACCAAGACCTAAGATTCCAAATACAGTGGTAAGTTTCTCACCAAATTGAGGAATATAAGCTTGTAGCGCCATCATCAATTGAGGATCTTGAGACTTAGTTAACGCCCAGAACATATCATCCACTTGACCCGCAAATGATAATGAACCTAGAACTGAGTAAACATAAGCCATACCCATCAACAACATTGCAGAAGCAGTTGCTGAAAGTACAAGATATTTAATACCCGCTTCGAGTGACTTACCGCGTTGGTAGGTATAAGCAATCAGACCGTACACTGGAATCGACATTAACTCTAAGCTAATGAAGAATGATGCAAAGTGTGAACTTGTTACCATTAACATTGCCCCTGAAACAGAGATCAACATTAATAGATAAAGTTCTTCACGATTATCTTTATAGGTTTCGATATATGCATGTGACAGTGTGCAACAAGCCAATGCAGCAATCAAAATAATCACTTGATAGAACAAACCAAAAGCATCAACCATAAATAGGTTCATGACATTTGGTGAGATCTGAGAACCTGAAAACAACGTGAATAGAATATTCAACAATGCAAGGTTAAGACCGATAACAGATACTGTCGCAATCAAATTATGATTACGTTTGATTGCAGTCAAAATCATTACGATGATTGCTGTTAAAGCAACAATCATCACAGGAGCTAATGGCATTAGCTCAGAAAATGATAGTGTGAAGTTCATGACTTATTGCATCTCCACATTTTCGAGTTGAGTTGTGGCTTGTTCAACCACTTCAACTACTTCTTGTACTGGAATGTAGCTATTCGCAATCCAAGCCAAACTTGATTCTGAAATATCAAGGAAGCTTTGTGGATACAAACCAAGCCATAACAGACCGAACGCACAAATTAACAAAATACCAAGCTCACGCGCATTAAGATCTTTTAATGGGTTCGCATAGTGTTGTTTTTGCTCTTCGTTTGGCACACCAAATAACGCTTTATGAATCAGGATTAAACCATATAGACCCGCAAATACTAAGCTGATCGCAGCAATAATCGTGAATGTAGGGAATTGAGCAAATGCACCCATCAAGATGAGGAACTCACCAATGAAGTTACCTAAACCAGGGATACCTACAAGCGCAGCAATAAAGAACATCAAGAAGAATGGTAAATACTGGAATTGACCACGAATACCACCCATCAAGCGTAAATCACGTGTGTGAAGACGCTCATACACTTGACCACACATAATGAATAATGCTGCTGACGATAAACCGTGAGCCAACATCATGACCATCAGGCCTTGGAAGGTCAGGATGTTACCTGCGTAGATTGCAAGTAAAACAAAGCCCATGTGTGAAATCGACGTATACGCCAACAAACGTTTCATATCGGTTTGCTGGAAAGCACACCAAGCACCGTAGAAGATACCGATTAAACCGAAAATGATTGCTACATCAGCAAACTGCGCTGAAGCAACTGGGAAGAATGGAATGACGAAACGAAGTAAACCGTAAGCCGCTGTCTTAATTAAGATACCCGCAAGGTCTACAGAACCTGCTGTAGGTGCTTGTGCGTGCGCGTCTGGTAACCAACCATGCAATGGGAAAACAGGAAGTTTGACTGCAAAACCAATAAACAAACAAATCATAAATGCAAAGGCAATTGATGACGTTTGTGGGTTAGCATCCAATGTATTCGCAACAGCGAGTAAATGGTTATAACTGAAGCTGATTGTATCTGTCATCATGAAACCGTAGATCACAAGACCTAAGATACCAATCAACATGATCAGACCAGCCACCTGCGTGTAAATAAAGAATTTAGTCGCAGCGTAAACACGAGATTTACCAGAAGCACCTTTGTGGCCCCAGAGTGCAATCAAGAAGTAGATTGGAACGAGCATCATCTCCCAGAAGAAGAAGAACAAGAACAAATCAACAGCCAAGAATACACCGATCACGCCACCTAAAGACCATAAAAGGTTTAAGTGGAAGAAACCAACGTTCTTCTGAATTTCACCCCAAGAACAGCCAACCGCCAATACACCTAGTAAAGCAGTTAAACCGACCATTAGAAGTGAAAGACCATCCACCGCTAAGTGGATGTTAATGCCAAGGGTTTGAATCCAAGGTACATAGAACTCTGCAGACCAAGTCGGTACAGTTTCACCAATTTGGTAGCTGTAGGTACCTGATTGCCATAAAGCAACGGTCATGCCCAAAGTAATGAGCATACCCACAAGTGCGATATAACGTGGTAGGTGTTGATCTAATTTATCAACGACCCAACAAATAAAACCAGCAATGAACGGAATGAGGATCAGCGCGGGTAAATACCAGTTATTGATGTTTTCCATCTTATTTCCCCACGATCTGAGTCACGATCAGAATCATGATAATCACCACGATACCGAACGCCATGCTCGATGCGTACTCACGCAAAGAACCTGTTTGACGTGAACTAGTGAAGCTATGACCACCTTTAACAATCGCTGGCAATACAAGCCATACGCCATCAATCGGGTCACGACCAATCATTTTTGCAATAAATAAGTAAGGTTTTACAAACACAAGGTCATATAACGCATCGAAACCAAGCGCATTACGACAGATATTCGCAAGTCCAGCACCCAATGAAGTGCGAGCAAAACCTTGAACTGCTTTATAAGCAAAAGCAAATAAGACAACACCAACCGCTAAACCAGCAAGTGCGATTGCAATAGCGACATATTCTGCACCATGCGCACCAGCTTCTAGCGCTTCAGGAATAACAAATGCAGGTATTTGTGCTGCATCAAGAATACTCATGACTGGCGCTTTAAGTACGATTGCCAAACCTGTAGAAAGGACAGCAAGAATCGCTAAAGGAGCCCAGTAAGTTGCACCTTTGATTTCGTGATATGGCGTTTTCTCTTCGCCAAAGAACACAATCCAAATTAAACGGAAAGTATAGATTGATGTTAAGAATGCACCAGCCACACCGACCCAATACAATGTATTGAATACAGGTAAACCTGCGATATGACTTTGTGTCCACACAGCCGCCAAGATTGCGTCTTTTGAGAAGAAACCAATTGTTAAGAATGGAATCGCTGCTAAGGCACCGCCACCGATCGCGAAACAAGCAAATAAGAATTTATTACGCTTGAACAAACCACCCATTTTGAAAATGTTTTGTTCGTGATGGTATGCAAGAATCACCGCACCTGATGACAAGAACAACAACGCTTTGAAGAATGCGTGTGTCAACATGTGGAATAGACCAGCTTGGTATGCTTCAGCACCTACAGCCATAAACATATAACCCAACTGACTCATGGTTGAGTAAGCAAGAATACGTTTGATGTCTGTTTGAACCAGTGCAGCAAAACCTGCAACTAATAATGTCACCGCTCCTGTGATTGAGATAAACACCATGACTTCTGGTGCCATTTCAAATACAGAGAACATACGGCAGCATAGGTAAACACCTGCTGTTACCATTGTTGCAGCATGGATTAATGCAGATACTGGTGTAGGACCCGCCATTGCGTCTGCTAACCATGTTTGTAATGGGATTTGCGCAGATTTACCTGCAGCACCCAAGAACAACATTAATGCAGTCCAAATGGTTAACGATGAGCTTTGTGTCATTACCACAGGCGCAGCAGCAACGATTTCAGCAATATTCAATGTTCCAAATTGTTGGAAAATTAAGAACAATGCGATGAGTAAAAAAACGTCACCTATACGTGTCACGGTGAATGCTTTAATTGCAGCAGCACCATTTGCTGGATTTTGGTAGTAATAACCAATCAGCAAGTATGAGCACAAGCCAACACCTTCCCAACCTAAGAATAACAACGCAAGGTTGTCACCCAACACAAGCAATAACATGCTTGCAACGAATAGGTTGAAATAGGAGAAGAAACGTGCAAAGTCTTCTTCACCACGCATATACCATGATGCAAAGATATGAATTAAGAAACCCACACCCGTAATCATGCCAAGCATAAGTAAAGATAAACCATCTAAGTGCAAGCTAATACCTGGCTCAAAACCACCCACACTGAACCAAGTCCAAAGGTGAGTCACTTGAGATGTTTCACCGCTGTTGATGAAATTCATACCAGCCAATAATGCACATAGTGCTGAAAGACCAACTGAACCCACACCAATAATGGCAGCTAAAATTTCAGGAAGCTTATTACGCCCTGCCGCTAAAAGGATAAAACCAATGAGCGGAAATAATATGGTTAATGCTAATAAACTCATCCGCGCATCTCACTAGCAGCATCTACATCCAAATGATGGAAGCGATGATAGAACTGAAGGACGATCGCAAGCCCGATACACGCCTCTGCCGCAGCAAGCGTTAAGATCAAGATAAACATGATCTGACCATCTGGTTGCACCCATGCACTACCAGCGAGGACGAATGCAAGCGCTGCTGCATTCATCATGATCTCAAGGCTCATTAACATAAATAGAAGGTTGCGTCGCACCATTACACCGTAGAAACCGAGTGCAAAAAGAATGGTTGCAACAATCAAACCATGCTCTAAAGGGATATTACCCATTATTCTTTTTCCTCTTCTGCACTTGGTTCACGTTTGCCTAAGTGGAATGCAGCGACTAACGCAGCAAGCAATAACATTGCGGCAACTTCAACCAATAATAAATATTGTGTAAAGAGTGCTTGACCAACTTCTTTAGGGCCTACAACTTCTGTACCCATTAAAGGACCAGAAATGCTGTGCTCTGAAGTCATTGTCCAAACTAAAACCAGACCCATTAAAAAGCTCATCAATGCAGGGTAAGCCCAAGCATCAGATGTTAACCATTTACGTTCTTGTTCAACAGTTTGAGAGCCAAGGTTCAACATCATCACAACGAAGACGAAAAGAACCATAATTGCACCAGCGTAAACAATAATCTCAAGTGCACCTGCAAATGGTGCACCCACGATCATGAACATACCAGCAACTGCAAGTAACGAAACGATTAAGCTTAAAAGTGCGTGTACTGGATTCGCATTAGTCACAACACGAACCGTAGAAACGATGGCCACAAGTGCCATCAAATAAAATGGCCACATCATGGTAATAAGCTCCGTACATCGACAGGTGCGCTTTCACGCTGAGCCTGACCTTTGTCTTTACCAGCTACAGCCATTCCCGTTACACGGTAGAAGTTATAGTCTGGATATTTACCAGGACCAGAAATGAGCAAGTTTTCTTTCTCATAAACTAAGTCTTGACGAACGTATTCACTGAGTTCGAAATCAGGTGTCATCTGAATAGCAGTTGTAGGACATGCTTCTTCACACATACCGCAGAAAATACAACGAGAGAAGTTGATACGGAAAAATTCCGGATACCAACGACCATCTTCTTTTTCAGCTTTCTGTAATGAAATACAGCCAACAGGGCAAGCTACAGCACACAAGTTACAAGCTACACAACGCTCTTCACCATCTGGGTCACGTGTCAATACGATACGGCCACGGAATCGTGGTGGAACGATTTCTTCAGCTTTAACTTCAGGGTATAAAATAGTGTCACGTTTACGTGTTGCGTGGCTGAATACCATCCACAACGAACGTACAATTGACCCAAACCCAGCTAGAATTTTATACATAATGTTCTCCCTGCTGTCCTAGGCCTGATTCATTAAAATCACAGCACCAGTCACCAACAAGTTGACCAACGCTAAAGGCAAACAAATCTTCCAACCAAAGTTCATCACTTGGTCATAACGTGGACGCATTAATGAACCACGTGCCAAGACAAACATCATCACAAAGAATGCTGTTTTAATCATGAACCAGAATGCTGGAGGTAGGAAATCTAGACCAAATGGTGCTAACCAACCACCGAAGAATAAGGTTACGATCAAAGCTGAGATCAGGACAACATTGACGTATTCCGCAACGAAGAACATCCCCCACTTCATACCACCATATTCGACATGGTAACCTTCCGCCAATTCTTGTTCCGCTTCTGGTTGGTCAAATGGATGACGATGCGTTACCGCAACACCTGCAACCACGAAGATGAGGAAACCTAAGAATTGTGGAATGACAAACCATACATCTTTTTGAGCTTCTACGATTTCACGCATGTTGAATGAGCCTGCAATTGCAACCACACCCATCAAGGAAATACCTAAAAAGACCTCATAAGAGATCGTTTGAGCTGCTGAACGAAGACCACCGAGTAATGCATATTTATTGTTTGATGACCAACCACCAAATAAAACTGCATACACTGCAATACCCGCCATTGCCATAAAGAACAATAGACCGATACTCATGTCTGCAACACCTAAATAAGGTGATACAGGGATAACCATGAACGATAACACCGCAGTTGCCATTGCAACTGCTGGAGCTAAACGGAAAGTCAATTTATCTGCAAACTTTGGTGTCCAGTCTTCTTTGAACATGATTTTCAGCATGTCGGCAACAATCTGGAACATCCCCCCAGGACCTACACGGTTTGGACCGTAACGGTCTTGCCATAAGCCAAGTAAACGACGCTCAATGAAAGACATCAACGCAGCAATCAAAACTACAACGAGCAAGATCACAATCGCTTGAACTACAGAGTAGGCAATTGGCCAGTTCTCAGCCCAAAGCGGCGTTTGACGGATTAATTCTTGTTCCATGAATTATGCTCCTACCGCGACTGATACAGGCTCAGCTAACGATACCGTTGGCGCGAGACCAATTGGGTAACCAATATAACCTGTAGGTAAATATTCAATGACTTGAACAGGAAGAACGATCGAAGCCTCACCTGCTTTCACAGTAATGTTTTGGCCGTCTTTCACATTCAAGCGCGCTGCATCTTGCTCACCTACTGCAAATACCGCTTCTGGAATACGAGACTCCATTGCAGGTGTTTTCACTGTGAATTCACCAGAACCAAAAATATGATGCATTGGAACAAGGCGGAAACTCTCAGCATTTACAAGAACTGGTGCTGGTGCAACGTATGTGCGTGCTGGTAATTTCGCAAGGCGATCAAATAAACGAATACCTGAATCACCACCTTTTAAAGAACCGCCCACTGATTCTTGGAACTTATTCCAAGCTTGTGGCGAGTTCCAACCTGCTGACCATGCAAATGGAACTAACGCTGACGGCGTTTGGTTCCCGACATAACCTTCCATAGAGAATGTTAATGCAGAGTCTTGATCAGTTGGTTGTTTAGGCTCATGGACAGATAACGGCGCACGAAGTGAAGTACGACCAGAGTAACGACGTGGTTCACGTGCCACTTTAAGACCATGGACACGGAATCCTGCATCTGGTGCTACATCTTGAATCGCTTCAAGCGCAGGTACATTCTTGGCAACTGATTCGATGACATCATCAAGCACAGTCCAAGAAATTGCTTTGCCTTTCACGCCAGTTTCAATGGCATGTAACCAACGCCAAGATTCTTTGATCGCAAGTTCTGGTTTGTAGTAACTTGGGTCATATACTTGATAGAAACGTTGTGCACGGCCTTCTTGAGATACCACAGTACCGTCACCTTCAGCAAAGCTCGCTGCAGAAAGAACGATATTCGCTCTTTTCACCGTTTCAGTTTCTGAATGGTCAAGCACGATCACGTCTTTACCAGACAAAGCAGCATCTACTTGCACTGCAGGTAAACGACGATAAAGGTCGTTTTCTACAATCACGACAGTGTCATAGTCTTGTGCAAATGCTTGCTCAAGGCTGTTACCGCCAAAGATTGCTAAGCCCATTGAGTTCACTTCAGGAACAGTCAAAGTTAGACCCGCATTACCCAGATTCTGTGCAACTTGTGCAGCAGCTTCCATAATTGCAGCTTCTTGCAAGCTTGTACCAGAGATAATCAATGGTTTTTTTGCAGCTTTTAAAGTGTCAGCAATGGTTTGAGCAAATGCTTTTGCATCTTCTTCTAAACCGGTAATACTTTCACCTTTCACCGCCGCAGCAACAGCAAAACCTAAACGTGCGATATCATTTGGAGAAGCAACGACTTCACCAGTAGCTACGTCAGATAAACGTGTTTGAGTCGCAGCCAAGATATAAATTGGTGATTTTTCGTCTTGAGCAATACGTTGTACTGGCTCAGCCAACCATTCTTGTGTACGGCGTTCTGCAGCCATTTCTTTGGCTTTGTTTTTCGCAGCTTGACGTACAGACAATGCCATACGTGGTGCAGTTTGAGTTAAATCTTCACCGAGAATTAAGACAGCATCGTAACTTTCAATTTCACGCATGCCTGGGTTATATACACCCTCGGTTTGCATAATTGATGCAGCAAGTTCAACCAAGTTTTGCTCTTTTTGAGACATACCTGTTGAATAGTTTGCTTGTCCAACCAATTCACGAAGCGCAAAGTTAGACTCAAGAGATGCACGTGGAGAACCAATACCCAATACTTTTTTGCCTTGGATTTTCTCAATCACGGTGTCTAACGCTGTATCAACTGAAACAGTCTCTACATTGCTACCTGAACGGAATTGCGGTTGACGTGGACGGTCTTCACGGTTCACATAACCCGTACCGAAACGGCCTTTATCGCACAGGAAGTATTGGTTGACTTCACCGTTAAAACGGTTTTCTACACGACGTAATTCACCATAACGCTCACCCGGAGAGATGTTACAACCTGAAGAACAGCCTTGGCAGACGCTTGGCGCATACTGCATGTCCCATTTACGGTTATAACGTGCAGAGTGTGTTTTGTCTGTGAATACGCCCGTCGGACATACTTCAGTTAAGTTACCCGAGAACTCAGACTCTAAAGTACCTGATTCTGGACGACCAAAATAAACACGTGAAGCGTTTGCATATACACCGAAGTCTGTGCCACCTGCGTAGTCTTTATAGTAACGAACACAACGGTAACATGCGATACAACGGTTCATCTCGTGCGCAATAAACGAACCAAGTTCTTGGTTGTAATGCGTACGTTTCGTGAAACGGTAACGACGACGGTCATGTTGTGTCATCACAGTCATATCTTGAAGGTGACAATGACCACCTTCCTCACAGACTGGACAGTCATGTGGGTGGTTCGTCATCAAGAATTCAACAATAGATGCACGGAAATCTTTTGCTTCTTTGTCTTCAATCGAGATGTAGGTATTGTCAGCTGCAGGTGTCATACATGACATAACTAAACGACCGCGAGTATCTTCTGGATTCGCGTATTGAGTTACAGCACATTGACGGCAAGAACCGACAGAACCTAAGGATGGATGCCAACAAAAGTACGGGATATCAATACCCAAAGACAAGCATGCTTGTAGCAAGTTCTCTGAGCCATTGACTTCATACGATTTGCCATCGACATGAATTGTAGCCATAGTCGAATTCCTTAAGCTTGTTCTACGTTGCTAACTTGAGCAGCGGCATTCACCACTTTTGCTTCAAATTCGCCACGGAAATATTTGAGTGCACCCATGAGTGGTTCCATAGCACCAGGAGCGTGAGCACAGAAAGTCTTACCAATCCAAAGCTTACGTGTAAGCTCTTGCAAATGATCGATGTCTTCTTTCTTGCCTGTACCATCTTCAAGTGCTTTAAGCGCTTTCACCGCCCAAGGTAAACCATCACGACATGGTGTACAGAAACCACATGATTCACGCGCAAAGAATTCTTCTAAGTTACGTGTTGCTGAAACCATACATTGAGTTTCATCAACCACCATGAGCAAACACGTACCTAAACGCGAACCTGCTTTCATGATGCTTTCCGCATCCATTGGAAGATCGATGTGTTCAGCTGCCAAAAAGTCAGTTGATGCACCACCTGGTAACCATGCTTTAAGCTTTAAGCCATCACGCATACCACCCGCATGTTCTTCAATCACTTCACGTGCAGTTGTACCAAATGGAAGCTCCCAAAGACCAGGGAATTTCACTTTACCTGATGCACCATAAATTTTTGTGCCAGGATCTTTCGACTTACCTGCAGATAAATTGATATACCACTCAGGACCACGCAGCATAATTGCTGGTAAGTTATTGTAAGTCTCTACGTTGTTCACAATCGTAGGACGACCCCAAGCACCTGCAACTTGCGGGAATGGTGGTTTTGTACGTGGATTTGCACGGCGACCTTCAAGCGAGTTAATCAATGCAGTTTCTTCACCACAGATATAACGACCCGCACCAGTATGCACATGTAGTTCAAAGTTCCAGCCAGAACCAAGGATGTTTTCACCCAAGTAGCCTTTGGCACGAATTTGTTCTAAAGCTTGGTTCAAATACTTCGCAGCTTCGATGTATTCACCACGGATAAAGATATAACCATGGGTTGCTTCAAGTGTATAACCTGCAATTAACATCCCTTCGATCAATTGATGAGGAAGTTTTTCCATCAACAGACGGTCTTTGAATGTACCTGGTTCCATCTCATCGGCATTACAAATCAAGTAACGAGGACCTGAATTGTCATTTGGTGCCATGAGCGACCATTTAATCCCTGCAGGGAAACCAGCACCACCACGACCTTTCACAGTCGCTGCTTTAATGATTTCCAATACATCTTTAGGCGGCATTGTGAGTGCTTTCTTGAAACCCTCATACCCGTCAAGAGATTCATAGTCTTCTACACTATGAACAAATTCTTGCTTGCTCAAACGCCATGTTAATGGGTGAGTTTCTGGGTTACCGTCGCCATAAATCGGTTTTGGTTCAGTATTCATACATACTTCTCCAATAACTGTTTCACTGAAGAAACTTCTACTAGGCCGTGAGTATCTTCATTAATCATCAAGGTTGGACCCTTATCACAGTTTCCTAAACAGCAAATCGGGAGCAAAGTAAAACGACCATCAGCAGTCGTTTGACCAAATGAAATCCCGAGTTCGCGTTGGAATGCTTCTGCTAAAGTTTCTGCACCCATCAAGAAGCAAGCAATAGAATCACAAAGCAAAATCACGTTGCGACCTACTGGCTGGCGGTAAATACGGTTATAGAATGTTGCCACACCTTCCAAATCAGCAAGGCTCATTGACAACATCTGCGCAATCGCATTCATTTGCGCATCATCCACCCAACCATTACGACGTTGAACACATTTAAGTGCATCTAAACATGCCGCACGTGGGTATGGGTAATGACCAATGTGATGCTCGATTTCGTGGATTTCTTCCGCAGTTAAAATCCCTTCGACATTCACACGTGGCTTTTTATCAGTCAAAATCATCATAATGCGTACCCCTTAGCGATCCACGTCAGCCATTACGACATCAATCGTCGCTAAATAAATGATTAAGTCAGATACAAGACTGCCGTTAATTACAGAAGGAATTTGCTGTAAGTGCGTGAAGGTTGGTGTACGAATACGGGTACGGTAACTCATCGTTGACTTGTCTGAAGTCAAGTAGTAGTTCGATGCACCTTTTACCACTTCCGCCATAACAGATGCTTCACCTGCTGGCATGACAGGACCCCATGACACGCTTAAGAAGTGCGTAATCAAAGTTTCAATGTCTTGTAGTGTCTTATCTTTCGGTGGTGGAACAGCCAATGGGTGATCCGCTTTATAAGGACCAGATGGCATGTTATCCAAGCACTGTTTGATGATTTTTAAAGATTGTTCGATTTCACGGTAGTGAACGATCACACGTGCATATGCATCGCCTTCGTATTCTACAGGCACTTCGAAGTCGTAATTTTCATAACCGCTATATGGACGATATTTACGTACGTCAAAATCAATACCTGTTGCACGTAAACCTGTACCTGTTACACCCCATGCCAATGCAGATTTTGCATCGTATTGCGCAACATTACGGGTACGACCTTCAAATACCGAGTTTTTAAGTGCTGCAGTATGATATTCCTTCAAACGTTTAGGCATCCAATCCAAAATTTCACGGATCAAATGTTGCCAGTTGTTTGGAAGATCGTGTGCAGTACCACCGATACGGAACCATGCTGGGTGCATACGGTAACCAGTGATTGCTTCAATCGCGTCATAGATCTTTTGACGATCGGCGAACATATAGAATACAGGGGTCATACCGCCAGCATCCTGAATCGCTGTACCGATATAAAGCAAGTGGTTATTAATACGGAATAGTTCCGACATCATGACACGAATACATTGCGCACGTTCTGGCACAGTGATCCCTGCCATCTGCTCCACACCCATCACATAAGGCATGTTTTGCGCACAACCACCTAAGTAGTCAACACGGTCAGTATACGGAATGAATGAATGCCAAGTTTGACGTTCAGCCATCTTTTCCACACCACGGTGGTGATAACCGATATCAGGCACACAGTCTTTCACTTCTTCGCCATCTAACTGCAAGATCACACGGAATGCACCATGCGCAGATGGATGGTTAGGACCCAAGTTCAAGAACATGAAGTCTTCATCAGCATTACCGCGTTTTAGACCCCAATCTTCAGGTACAAAACGTAAATGCTCTTGTTCGAAATCTTGTTTCGCTTGGTTCTGACGATAAGGTGTGTATTCAGTCGCACGTGCAGAATATTCTTTACGCAACGGATGACCTTCCCAATACGTTGGCAATAAAATACGACGGAGCATTGGATGCCCTTCGAAGTTAATGCCGAACATATCGTAAGCTTCACGTTCGTACCAGTTGGCATTTGGCCAAATGTTGGTTGCTGTTGGAATATTGAGATCATACTCATTCAACGCAACTTTAATACGAATATCCGTATTACGCTCTAGTGACAACAAGTGATAGAACACAGTGAAGTCAGACGCAGGTAACCCATCGCGGTGAGTACGTAAACGCTCATCTACCGCTGACAAGTCAAACAACATCACGTAAGGACGTGACACTGTACGCAAGAACATTAATACGTCTTGTACACGTGAGCGCTCAACCCAGACTGTTGGAAAGTCTTCAAAAGTCGTTTGCACGTAGAAATTCTCACCAAACTTGGTTTTGAGCTCTTCTACAATTGCAAATGCTGGGCGTGAATCAACTGGAGTTGATTCTGGCATAGCAATGTCAGTTTCAGCCATTGGCTTGGCTTCCTATTTAATACAAATTCATTCAACCAAAACGACAATTACACCCAAGCGGGTGCATCAATATTATTTGCCGTTAAGATTATTTAATTTCATCCATAGAGCGTAAGTGTTTTACTGCAATACGTTCAGCATTCTTACGGTCACGTTCAGGCTGCATCTTTGGCTTATAAACTGGCTTAAGATCATCACCGATCACCGCAGAAAGCGGACGACGCTCTAATTGAATTTGGTCTTGCAATAACATCAACGCTTGGATTAATGCTTCAGGACGCGGTGGGCAACCTGGAATATACACATCCACTGGAATGATTTTATCGACACCTTGTACAACCGAGTAAATGTCATACATACCGCCAGAGTTTGCGCATGCACCCATTGAGATCACCCATTTAGGTTCTAACATTTGCTCATAAAGGCGTTGAATTACAGGTGCCATCTTGACGAAGCATGTACCCGCAACAATCATCAAGTCCGCTTGACGTGGTGAAGCACGAATTACTTCAGCACCAAAACGTGACAAGTCATGCACGCCTGTTAAAGTCGTTGCATACTCTACGTAGCAGCAAGATGTACCAAAGTTGAACGGCCAAACTGAGTTTTTACGACCCCAGTTTACTGCTGTATGCGCCAAATCCTCTAAACGAGTCATGAACACATTCTTATTCACTTCTTCTTGTAGAAGCGGATCTTCTACAACGATACGCTCTTGAAGTGGATACTGATCAGCATCCGGATTCGCACGGGTTAATGTATATTTCATCCCGTATTACTCCTTATCAGATGATGTAGTCGTTGGCGAAGCTTTTACACGACCAGATGATTGCGCTGGAATTTGACCTGTAGGGTCAACCACCAACTCCTCAATTGAGTTGAAGCGAGTAATTTCTGCGAGATCCATATTTGGCGAACCAATTTTAGGTTTAATCCCTGCTGCTTTACGCTTATCAGATGGCGCCCAATTTAATGCACCAGTAGACAACTCATAAATCAAGCCAACGAGTAAAACTAAAATAAATACAGCTGCTGCTGCAAAACCGATCCAACCCACTTCACGAACTGACGCAGCCCATGCATAGAGATAGAGCGCTTCTAAGTCAAACACAACGAAGAAGATTGCAACCAAATAGAATTTTGCAGATAGACGAATTCGTGCTCCACCAGCACTAACTACGCCTGACTCGAACTGCTCTTGCTTAGCACGTCCCCACGATTTACCCCCTAGGAGTAGCGGGACAGTGAGCATAAAGACGCATAAAAATGTAACGCCGATCACGAAGGCAATTATTGCCCAATCGTATGGAGTAATGGCACTCATGCGGGGATAACTCCTGGCAGGCCTATTTATTAACAAAGAATGTATGTATTGGCCTTCAAATACACCAAACACAAAATTAATCCCGCCAATTGTACCTGATTTATGATTTCTGTTGCTAGCCAATCCCTCTAAGTCTTTAGGATGAATTTTGCCCTTTTTCCAGATTTCATGGTGATTAAAGTCAATAAAACCTTATTTAATCGTAGAAAGTTATCAAGGTAATAAAACTGATTATTTTTTCCGAATAATCATTCAAAAAATTCAATCGCCCCCAACCTACCCACTATCATTTTTTAATTTTTCATTCGTGTTAGGTCAGCTTTTTTTTGCACCAATATGGCTCAATTATTTTTGATTTATTCTATTTTAAAAGTTTTAAATTTTAATTGCTTACAATGTTTTAATTAACTTTATACAAATTGTGCTGATTTTCGTTATATGCTCAATTAAATAATAAGGAGAAGATCTATGAGTCTAGAATTCACACACAAACCTAACTATTTTTTATTTGCTCAGTTGATCGTCCATCATTTAGACAGCTATATCAAAAAACATCCTGATGCAACGAATGCTATTTTTGATTTACGCGATATTTATCAAATTTTCCGCCAAGACCTCGCCTCAACAACCACTAATCTTGATGCTATTCTCAACATCGCAGATGAATATACAGTTGAAACCCTTCACGGCGATCAAAAACTGATTAGCAATTATCATATTGATGCAACCAATAACAGTTTACTGATCGATTTCAATGCCGATGCCTTAAATGCACTTAAACAAGGAAAACGCATCATTGAACCGAATGCCAATAATTACCAATAAAAAGCAATATAAAATATAAAAAAAGCGCTTAATCGCGCTTTTTTTAATTCTTGCTATATTCTGATGTTTGACTGGTTTGAACAATCTTCTTCTTTTTAAATCTTTTAGCTGGCCATTGCATAGTAAATCGTGCACCGCCCATTTTAGGACTTTGATCCACTTGAATCGTACCGCCAAACCAATAAGCGATTCGACTTACAATAGACAAGCCTAAACCATATCCGCCTGAGGCACGTGTACGACTATCATCCAAGCGAGCAAAAGCTTCA
Organism: Acinetobacter sp. ANC_7654; assembly: GCF_056779855.1. Lineage (NCBI taxonomy): Bacteria > Pseudomonadati > Pseudomonadota > Gammaproteobacteria > Moraxellales > Moraxellaceae > Acinetobacter > Acinetobacter sp. ANC_7654. The sequence goes on from NZ_JBWYIR010000006.1 coordinate 152,847, forward strand.
AACACTCGCTTACGATCCTCTTCAGGAATCCCCGGACCATCATCTTCAACTGAAATATACGCCATCCCCTGAGCATCAATCCCACCAGTAATCAGCACTGTATCATAGCAGTATCGGATCGCATTTCCGACTAAGTTTTGTACTACACGATGTAAATAACGGCGTTCCGCATCCACCACCAAAGCTTGTGATGGCAAATGCAATTGAATATTTTTATTAGTTTTTAATGCTTTAGTTTCAATAGCGACTTGCTCAAGCACTTCGTATAGTCGAATTTCCTCAAAATCAATAGAAGGCATGCCTTGCTCAAGCTTAGCATAGGTCATGATTTCATCAATGAGGGTATTTAAAGCCTCAATGTCTTTATCAATCATTTCTACTTGTTGCTGACGATACTCATAATCCTCTTCATCAACCAACATTTCCATACCAAAGCGAATACGTGCGACTGGCGTTCGTAGCTCATGTGATACAGCTCTCATTAACTCTCGCTGAGCTTCGATTAAACGCTGTATATGATCTGACATACTGTTATAGCTGGCTGCCAAATGTGCTAACTCATCATATCCTTCGACAGGAACGCGAACGGACATATCCCCTTTTTGCATAACATTTAAGGCTGAGTTAACTTGCTTCAACTTGCGTTGCATTGGGACAATCAGACCATACACACCAAGCGACAAAATAAACATACTCAGCAAAGTAATCCCTGCCGCCAATTGGAATGGCATCCAATTGAACATTGGCACTGGTCCCATCACCAATACGTCACCAGACGAATTCGTCATTGGAGAAATGACAGAAATCGTAGTACCACGAATGCTAGCGCTATCCTGATACAGGATAACCCCTTGATCCGCACGTAAACGACCAATTTGCTCGGAATCTAAATTGAGATCAGAAAGATTTTGAATGCTTAAATCATAAGAAAAGTGTTGCTTAATTTTTGCAAGATATTCCCTTTCCTGCCCTGGATAATAAACCAAGTATTCCCATACAAAGATTGGCAAGGCCTTCATTTGACGCTCACCAATATTATCCACTTTCACATAAAGTAAATGCTCAGGGTCATCTATTAAACCAATAATGACATAAGCAATACTTTCTTTGGCGTCATACCGCACCACTGCTTTGCGCTTTTCTAAACGATATTTTTCGGTGCGTGAAAGTTCGACTTTATCAGATTCTAGATAATAGATTGGAAGTTCGAGCAAATCAGATGCATCTGATATCCAATCCATTCTTTGTTGCATGGTTTGTTGTCTTGAAACACCCTCGCTAATGACGTACGAAATCCCATCAGTCAATGACTCACGGTATTCCTGCGCGCGTTGATAGTTGATGATTTGCACAAGCAAATAACCAAATATGGCAACCAGCACCACCAAAATGACGAGACCTGCGTAGATACGCAGGAATATACTGTGTTTAGACACTAAGGTATGACCTTCTGAGGAGTGAGGGCATTACCGCGGGGATGTGATTACATCCCGTTGGTTTCTTTAACGAATAAATATCCTTTACTACGCACGGTTTTAATACGTTTAGGATTTTCAGGATCATCACCAATTTTTGGACGGATACGAGAAATACGAACATCAATTGAGCGGTCTTGACCATCATATTCAATACCACGTAGACGCTCAAAAATGTCTTCACGTGAAAGGATACGACCAGCATTAGATGCCAACAACCATAATAAGTCATATTCTGCACTTGTGAAATCTACAAGCTCACCGTTTAAGGTTACAGAACGACCACCATTATCAATCACTAAATCATCAAATTCGATACGTTGAGCAACTTCATCCTCTGGTGTTTTGTCTGTACGACGAAGCAAAGCACGAATACGCGCTAATAGAACGCGTGGCTGAACTGGTTTCGCAACATAATCGTCTGCACCCATTTCAAGACCCAATACTTGATCCATGTCTTCAGTACGAGCAGTCAACATTAAAATCGGTTGATGATAATGTGGACGAACCTCACGACAAACAGTTAGACCATCAGCACCAGGAAGCATAACATCCAGCACCACCATATCCGGTTGCTCTGCGATAATACGACGGATTGCACGATTACCGTCTGGTTCTACCCCAACTTCTAATCCATTACGAATTAAATACTCTTGCGTTAAACGCGCAAGACGCTCGTCATCTTCAACGATCAAAATCTTTGGTAACTTTTCTTCTTGGCTCATAGAATGCCCCTATATTGTTACGATATCTGCTGATTAAACTTCACAGATTTACATCGATATGTTTTGCAATATACACACGTTTACATTGTAAACAAGAGCCTGTTCACGAAACTGATACACGAGCGTAGTCTTTTGTTATCTTTTTATTAACTATTGATAAATAGATAGTTTTGCCAAGTCGATCAATATTTTCAATCAACTTTAAACTTTCAAACACAAATCAATTTGATGATATTTTAAACAAAATATTTCAAAAAAATTATTTTCGAGAAGCAATTTGCACTTTCAGAGTTATCCACAAACTTATCTATAAGCACTCTAAAAAGTCTCTGTTATGCTTAGCACCCTGTGACGCTGACTACATAACAAAATGGCTGAACATGGAAAAAGTATAGGGAAATTTGAGTGTTAAACTCAGAAAAAAAATTATCAAAATGTCAATATTGATCTACCCTGAAATTTACCGTATCTTGTGTCTTAATTTACATTAAACCACTAAGTCTTGTGTTTACCCTCAAATATCGCGATAGCTCATTTTTTGAGTTTGTATCCGATTCAAATGGTCCATAAGCATAAAAATGATGAGAATGGAGCGACGCTGAAATGAGCGCTAATACAACCCCTGGTCAACTTCAAGTGATTAAACGCACTGGTGATGTTGCCACTTTTGATGCAGATAAAATCTCTGTAGCAATTGGTAAAGCATTTTTGGCTGTTGAAGGTCAACCAAGTGCAGATTCGAGCAGAATTCACGATCGTATTACTCAGCTGACTGAGATGGTGATGAACACGTTTAAGCGTCGTTTACCTTCAGGTGGCACGATTCATATTGAAGAAATTCAAGATCAAGTTGAATTAGCTTTAATGCGCACAGGTGAACAAAAAGTGGCACGTGCATACGTGATCTATCGTGAACAACGTGCTGAAGCGCGTAAAGAGTTAGGTGCTCATCATCACCCTACTCTTCAGATCACAGGTCAAAATGGTCAGCTCCAACCATTAGATTTGAGTCGTTTACAAGCGAAGATTGAAAAAGCTAGCGAAGGCTTAGAAGGCATTGATGTTCAAGCAATCATCGATGAAACTGTAAAAAACCTATACAACGGTGTTAAAGCATCAGACATCTCTACAACGATGATGATGGCGACACGTACACGTATTGAACAAGAACCAAACTATACGTACGTCACTGCACGTTTATTGCGTGATAACTTAGTTGCAACAGGTCTTGAGTTTCTTGGTCTATCTAAAGACACGCTTGAAAATGATGCGCTTGAAACCTTCTTGAAAAAAGGTGTTGAGCTAGAGCTTCTTTCTCCAGAATTATTAAATTTTGATCTTGTAAAATTAGCGGCTGCGATTAAACCTGAACGCTCTAATCAATTTACATATTTAGGCCTTCAAACATTATTTGATCGTTACTTCATCCACTCTGATGGCGTACGTTTCGAATTACCACAATTATTCTTTATGCGTGTTTCTATGGGCTTGTCGCTCAATGAAGACAACCGTGAAGATCGTGCAATCGAATTCTATAACTTACTTTCTAGCTTCGATTACATGGCATCTACGCCGACTCTATTTAACTCAGGTACATTACGTCCTCAGTTATCAAGCTGTTATTTAACAACGATTGATGACGACTTGTTCGATATTTATGGCGCTATGCGTGATAACGCAATGTTGTCTAAATGGGCAGGCGGTTTAGGTAATGACTGGACACCAGTTCGTGCCTTGAACTCATACATCAAAGGTACTAACGGTAAATCGCAAGGTGTTGTTCCATTCCTTAAAGTAGCGAACGATACAGCTGTTGCAGTTAACCAAGGTGGTAAGCGTAAAGGTGCGGTATGTGCATATCTTGAAACTTGGCACTTGGATATCGAAGAATTCCTAGAGCTTCGTAAAAACACGGGTGATGACCGCCGTCGTACACACGATATGAACACTGCAAACTGGGTTCCAGATTTGTTCATGCAACGTGTATTTGAAGATGCTGAATGGACACTATTCACCCCGTCTGAAACACCAGATCTTCACGATTTAACGGGTGCTGAATTCGCAGAACGTTATGCTTACTACGAAAGCATTGCGAAAGAAACAGACATGCTTCATAAGAAAGTCCGTGCGAAAGACTTATGGCGCAAAATGTTATCAATGTTATTTGAAACAGGTCACCCGTGGATCACATTTAAAGACGTATGTAACTTACGTTCACCGCAACAACACGTAGGTGTGGTGCACTCTTCTAACTTGTGTACTGAAATTACGTTGAACACAAGCAAGGATGAAATTGCGGTATGTAACTTAGGTTCAATCAACCTTGTTCAACACGTTCAAGGTGGTCAATTAGACCGTGAGAAACTTGCTCGCACGATTAAAACTGCAGTTCGTATGCTCGATAACGTCATCGACATTAACTACTATGCAGTTCCACAAGCGCGTAATTCAAACTTGAAACACCGTCCAGTGGGTATGGGTATCATGGGCTTCCAAGATGCACTATACGAAATGAAGATTGCTTACGGTTCTGATGCTGCGGTTGAGTTTGCAGATGAGTCTATGGAAGTGATTTCTTACTACGCGATTCAAACTTCAAGCGATTTGGCGGTTGAACGTGGTACGTATGAAACATTTAAAGGCTCATTGTGGGATCAAGGTATTTTACCAATTGACTCTCTTGAGCTCGTTGCGAAATCTCGCCCAGAACGTATGTTTGAAGTCGATCGTACACAACGTTTGGATTGGGACACGTTACGTGCCAAAGTCCAAAAAGATGGTATGCGTAACTCGAATGTGATGGCCATTGCACCAACTGCAACCATTTCAAATATTTGTGGTGTATCTCAATCTATTGAGCCAACATTCCAAAACTTATATGTGAAATCGAACTTGTCTGGTGAGTTCACTGTCATCAACCCTTACCTCGTTCGTGCATTAAAAGAACGTGGTCTTTGGGATTCTGTGATGGTCAATGATCTAAAACATTTCGAAGGTTCAGTACAAAAAATTGCGCGTATTCCTGAAGAGTTAAAAGCAATTTTCGCGACAGCATTTGAAGTTGAAGCACGCTGGATTGTTGATGCTGCATCACGTCGTCAAAAATGGATCGACCAAGCACAATCTCTTAACCTTTACATCTCTGGTGCAAACGGTAAGAAATTGGACATCACATATAAGATGGCATGGTTACGTGGTCTTAAGACGACTTATTACCTTCGTGCATTAGGTGCGACATCTGCTGAGAAATCTACGATTAACACAGGTGCATTAAACGCAGTTAAACCTGCGACAGTTGCAGCACCAGTAGCAGCAGTTGCTCAAGAAGCTAAACCTGAAGCAGCAGCGTCAGAAGAAGGCTTCGAACAAGCAGCGCCAGTGCCAATGGCATGTTCAATTGACAATCCTGATTGCGAGGCTTGTCAGTAATCTGACAGTTTTTAAATCCTCCCCGACCCTTTTAATAAAGGAGGGAGATTCCTCGAAGCAAATGGCGGGATACATGTCCCCCTTTGCAAAAGGGGGACTTAGGGGGATTAAAAAAATTTAGGCAATAAAAAAGCCCTCTACAGGCCGATCAAAACTCGTAGAAGGCTTTTCAATCTCGATGTGATATCAAAATGGTCACAAAGAGGCTGGCATACCAATGCGAGATAGATTGTAGCACTGAAAACTATCTCGAGCCAGTACAAGTCATTTTCTTTGAGAAAGGAGGAATAGACTATGTCTAAGCGCGTGATTTATAAAAGTGCCATTGATGGTCGCTTCGTGACTAAAGCTTATGCTTTAGCTCATCCAAAAACGACGATTAAACAAATTCTTAAAATCAAGTAATTATTTTGAGAGTTTAACGTGGATTTCTAGATTATTCCGGAAGTCCACTATTTAGAAATGAAGGAAACCACCATGCACCATATGACGCATAACTATATGTTAGGACTTGCTGTATTGGTCTTTGCCTTTATTTTCTTTTACACGCCGATGGTCTATGCATTTTTAGCCATTCGCAAACAACAGAAGCGTAAGCAAAATAAGTAGTGCGGAAATTCAATCTACTCAAACGAACAAATTGAGTACATTCATCGGCAAAACTTAATTTTGCTTACACAATATAAGCGTATAGTAGGATGTCTCACGTTGAGATGTCTGAATAAAAAGATATAAGCAACGTAGAGAGAATTGATATGTCTATCCTCAGTTGGGACGATTTCGAAGATGATGAACCGAAACAAACTGCACAAGCACAGCAGTCTGCGCCCATCGAACCGCAAAAAGCGCCTAATCCACAAGTGGTATCTGATGCACGCAACGAACCGACGCGTGTGGCAGCTGCACAACCCGCTCGAACCAGTTCAAACGGAACAACAAATTCAGCCGATCCGTTGGCAAGAGCATCTAACGCCTTAGAACATTTGGACGTTGCTCCAGGTCTTGAAGAGTTAGAAATGGGCGCTCAACGTGTTCAAGTTGATGATAAAGCAATGATCAACTGTCGCGCTGACTTGAACCAACTTGTTCCATTCAAATACGAATGGGCTTGGCAAAAATATCTCGATGGTTGTGCAAACCACTGGATGCCACAAGAAGTTAACATGAACCACGATATCGCACTTTGGAAGTCAGAAGATGGCTTAACTGAAGATGAGCGTACCATCGTGATGCGTTCTTTAGGCTTCTTCTCTACTGCCGATTCGTTGGTTGCAAATAATTTGGTTCTTGCGATTTACCGACACATTACTAACCCTGAATGCCGTCAGTACATCTTGCGTCAATCATTTGAAGAAGCGATTCACACGCATGCTTACCAATACTGCATCGAATCTTTAGGTATGGATGAAGGCGAAGTCTTCAACATGTACCGCGAAGTTCCATCAGTTGCGCGTAAAGCTGCATGGGGCTTGAAGTACACTCAAGAATTAAGTGATCCAACATTCAAAACAGGCACACCTGAAACAGATCAAATCTTGCTTCGCAACTTGATCGCATTCTACTGTGTTCTTGAAGGTATTTTCTTCTACTGTGGTTTCTCTCAAATCTTGTCAATGGGTCGTCGTAACAAGATGAATGGTGTTGCTGAGCAATTCCAGTACATCTTACGTGATGAGTCAATGCACTTGAACTTTGGTATCGATATGATTAACCAAATCAAGATTGAGAACCCACATTTGTGGACTGCTGAGTTCCAAGAAGAAATCATTCAAATGATTCTTGAAGGTACGATGCTTGAAATCGAATATGCACGTGACACAATGCCACGCGGTGTATTAGGTATGAATGCTGCAATGATGGAAGAATACTTGAAGTTCATCGCAAATCGTCGTTTAGCTCAATTAGGTTTACCTGAGCAATTTGCTGGTGTGAACAATCCATTCCAGTGGATGTCAGAAATGATGGACTTACGTAAAGAGAAGAATTTCTTCGAAACTCGCGTAACAGACTATCAAACTGGTGGTGCGTTAAGCTGGTAATAGATCACGTTCGTCACGCGACACATAAGTTGTCATTTGCGACACATAAAATGTCATTGCGCGACACATAAGTTGTCATTGAGAAACCGCCATTCATGGCGGTTTTTTCTTTAATCTAAATTGAATTTTGGTAACATGCGTTAAATGACAGTTGATGTGAGATTTTTGACACATGTTTCGAGACTGTTACATTAACAAAAAAAATAGAGCCTTGAGGCTCTATTTTTTTATTTTATGGGAGGACTTAATTTTCGGCTGCCTAATATCTCAAAACCTTCAGGTAAGGGTTTAAATTTATCTCCTTCTTGAGTCCATCGCTTAAAGCGACTCTGAAATGCCCTTAATTCCTTAATATCCAAAGTTGCAGTCACAACAAAATCATTTTCCCCCCCTCTTACTCGAGCTAAATCACGATTATAGGATTGTTTGGCCGGCACTCTAATTCTACTATCACCATAAGTTCGATTATTAACTAGAATAGTATAAGCATGCACATCAAGAGCTGAAGATTCAATTAATGTTGAAAAGGTCTCTAAATCTTGATTCCAACTTAATATAGTCAAAGCATCAACATTACCTTGGAAGGCTATTCTTGCTTTACTATTTTGTAATTCAGAACACACCATAACACCAAAATGAAAATTATTATGAATATATACGGGTTTTAATGACCTATAAATACTCTTAATATTCTTTGGCTTTGTAATGTCATAATCCCATTCTTTACCATATATACTTATAAGATCTTTATCTTCGCCCACAGCTGGTTCAATTTTTGGCTGCCAAATCTTTGAAAATGTACAATAACCCAGACGGTTATCCGTCAAAATTAATACAGCTTCACTTATAAGTTTATTATCACTTGTATGGCGATATTCTGTTCCGGCTATAATACTAATTCCTAAAGAACATATCCTAGATGCTATACTATCAACCCATTCTAACGGAATTGATAATTCTGGGAATATAACGTAATCAGGTCTTGGTTTTAACCTTAAAATATCATTCACTAAATCAGATATTCTTTGATACCGTTCCAAGCTTAAATTAGGTTTCTTAGCAGCAGAACCAGCCCAATCTTTTTGTGAAGTTTTTAGATTAGTTAATGCAACTATTACCTTATCTTTGTTCTCTGTTCCTATCCTTATAAATTTTCTAGGCTTTTTAGATTTTGTCTTACTGTCATTTTGTTTATCATTTTCAACTGCTAATAAGGTTGGTTTTATCCAAACACCTCGCACAGCTTGAGTATAGTTAGCCCAAACCAAGGTGGGTCGTATCAAAGACCTCTTATTTTCATTAGTTAAGAGTCCTACACACTCAGGTGCTAACTCAGAGATTTCTAACGGTGTATAGGGTCTTGTTGGAAATAAATAAGGCATGTAGTCTTCATAAGAATATTTACTATGTTCGACATGCTTAAGTCTTTTTTTAGCAGAAGATTTGAGAAATTCTTTTAAAGATTCAAAATTTATTAAATCAAACTTATTAAATAATCTTTTAATATCTTTATTTTTTTCATTTAAAGCATTTTCAAACAAACTGTCGACTTCTTTGAAATTCAAAATCTCCTTATAAGCTATTTTTGCTAAATCAGCTTTAGCAACAAGTGGAGCATTTTTGTAAAATTCAGTAACACTAATATCTGTTCTTAATAAATTATTAAGGGAATCTATACTGTCGAATAGATGGTTGAAGAATAATTTTTCGATAGCACGTTGATTAGTTTCTTGTTCTTTAAGTAGTTGCCTAGGATCAAAATATTTTGTAGCGGCATCAATGAATAATAAAGTTAATGAACCACTAACATACTGCCATATTTCTTCACGAAGCTGACATTTAGCTCCATTCAACTCTCCCGAGTGTTTAAGAGTACGCTCTTTAAGAATATCTAAAGATTGATAAGACTTTATTACTATTTTTTTTGCTTGATGCCACTCATTTAAACTTATAGCGAATCCTAAAAGTCGAGGTAAATAAGTAAAATGATCAAAAATACTATCAGCTCTCAGAATATGATTATGAGCAAATTGATAGAATTCCTCACGTTGCTCTTTCCATACCTTTGCGGGTAAATCTCTAGCTAAAGTTTCGACATGCCGTAATTGTAAAGACCAGCTAAGCCTTCTAATTGTTAAACCATCAGCTCGGCGTAATGTATCTGCATTTTCTCCAACGCTTCCGGCAGCTGATAAAACTTTTGCTGCAGTTGACTTATCTAATTGATCAGGAGAAGGCATTAAACGATGTTCACTGGAAAGCTCATAAATATCTTTTTCAATACTATCCAGAAGATCTAAGCCCATTTGGCCTTCTAAAATAAACAGCTTTTGCTTATTTGATTGCAAACGAATTCTAGTTTTATCTTTTTTATAATATGGTTGTTTAATGGACCAGTTTACAGATTCTTTTTCATCTTGTATTAATATTTCTTTCCCGATACGATCTTGCATGAAGACCATCAAATCTTCACTATTTTTAATATTTCCAGTGTCTTTTAGCACTAAAAACATATCATCTACATAACGACCATAATGTATAGGTGTCAATTTTTCATTTAAAAGCTTATCCCAGTTATGAAGGATCATATTAGATATGATTCTACTCGCTGTTAAACCAATCGCTAAGCCCCCAGCTATTCCATCACATTTGTCTGAAACTTTTTTCGAAAATTCAATTGAGCCTTGTGCCCATTCATCCAAAAACTCACCTAATTGCTTAGTAAATAAAAGTTCCTCTTTAGTGAGTGTAATACCAAAACAATTATGGAGCTTTTTATACATAATTACTTTAGGATCAATATAATGGTAATAACTCTTCAAATCTAAAGAAACTGCAATTACACTGTTATCTTTTACAAGCTCATCTCGAATAGCTATTAACCCATCATTACGCCATTTTTGATATGGTTGAAAATAAGGTAAAAAAGATCCAATAGCACTAATATGAAAAGGTCGATATACCCCTAGAGATGAATTTTCATCACTATTTATTCGTTTAAGTCTTGCACCATAACAAGACTCTGTTAAACGCTCATCAAACTTCTCTCCAATCATATTAATCCATAGAGCAGATATAATATGAGTATCTACTGGAAAATCACCTATAATTCGAAATGAAGGCTCTACTTTATTATCAGAAAAAAGATTAGCTAAAATTTTTTCTGGATTTGAAAAATGTACATGACCAGAATAGTTTAAACCTTCATTTCTTTCTATTTTTAATTTTTTAGGTACAACTCTATATTCTCCTAAGCTTTTTAAGTCAGGTTTAAATCCTCTATTTTTTTTAAGTTTATTTAGTAATTTATTCAAATTATCTAATAGGTTTTGCTCATATTTTGCAAATTTAACGGCAGTTGGGAATGTATTCTCAAAGAAGCAATCTGCTTTAGCTTTCCTATAGGCTACCAATAGATCTGTAATATCTAAATTATCCCAACCTGTAAACTCAACTTTATATGACATACTCAACTCACAATAAACTTAAAAAAATTTTCATTATTAAGATCTGAAATCTTTATATTCATCCCAAATGACCACTGTCTTATGAAGATGTTTTTTAGCTTGAAAATACTGATGCACATCAATATGCTCCTCTGAATAACCTTTATAATGTTGATTACGCTCACCCCATAATATCCAAATAAAAGTTTGATCGGTATCATTTAGATATTTTTCAAAGAGATCTTTTCTTAGATAAGATACGGAACCTTTTAGATTATTAGTTTTCGAGGTTAAATTTCTAAATATTGAGGCTACTCCATTATCATCGTATAAATCAGGTTCACCATTCTGATATTTTAAATTTAGGCTCTGACAAATTTCAGCATTAGGGAATACGATTCCACCAGCTTGATTTAATGAACTATGATAAGACTCCCATTCATAGGATTGAACAGGAACTTCAACCAGAGGACTTAATTCATCCCATTCATTGAACTTAACTTTACTACTTTCTTTTTCAACTAGCGTGAAATGTATATTACTTAATACCATCTCACCAGCATAGGTGTAGTGATACTCTGGGACTCTTGGAAGTGCATTATTTCCAAGATAATCTTTTTCATCTACAAATTGTTTAATTGCTTTGAGTTGGGTATTAGTAATAAAGAATCCCCTAATGAATGTAAATATTTGACGGTAATCTGATAGGGCATTTTCCTCAATAAAACCATCTAAGAGTATCCATGTTTGATCTCCCACTAACTTTTTAGTTTGCAAAATTCCCTTATAATCGGGAATAGGACCATTTAAAATCCAATTGCCAATATCTTGAGGACTATTAACGAATAAATCCTTAAGTTCTGGTTCCCAAGCTTTGTTATTTAGAGGAAACGATGGGTCTATACTTACATCACTACATCGCTCTTTCTCTCTCCAAGCATCTAAAAGCCCTCTATCTGCCTTCCATCCATACATTTCATAGAAAGCTATCCAACTATATTTTTTTCCATACCTATCTATTTTTTCATCACGGTTGTAATAAGAACTCGAACTTATAGTGCGATCGATCTCTTGGAATTTTTCAGGATTATATCCAAGCTGAATCATTCTTTTCAAAATAGTTCTTCGTGTTTGAATATAATCAGGATGTGAATCGTCATAATTAGCTCTATCAGTAGTGAGCCTTCCAATAGTGTAATTATTAAAGTCCATACGAAGAGCTGCTTTCCTGACTTCAATTATTCTCTCTTCACTTACATCAAGAAGACCCTCGAACAGATTTGGTAAATGTTCATAAGGTTTTTGACAATAATCAAGATACTCTTCACAAACAAAGCTCTGATTTATTTTTAAAGCATAATTAATAATACCTAAGTAATACTCTCTAAGAAGAGTATGTGTAGTAGGGTGTTTTGCATTAGGTATAAAACAATTTTCTATAATTTGTTGGGCGAAACCACAAACATTACTATTTATTTTTTCTGCATCATTAAAATCAGCACTCAAAATAGCTCCATACGCTGCAGCAAAAGTCCTTTCTGGCACATATGGATCTGTAATATCTAATGAGTTAATTGCCATCTCAAAGAATGTTGTTGGATCTTTTTTAGCATATATAGAAAGTACTTTTGTTGCTTGATCTCTTAGATCTCTGTGGTTAGTTGTTAATAACCATTGGACCCAAATAGCTCGACCTTTTTCATTAGAACCAATTTGTATTTCAGACCATCTTTTTTCAAGGACCTCTAAGTCATTTTTAAGTTCTCTAGAATTCTTTCTTATCCATTCAGACCATGTTAAATCACGGTATGTATTGCTCATATTTCTTAAAGATTTATCTAAGAAATTTGCATCAAATGGATGAGCATATGCAGAACGAGTAGTTTTCAGCTTTGCAAATGCTTTAGAAGCAAATTGCTCTGAGGATAATAAATAGGTCTGAAATTGCTCTATAGTTTCTCTATTAATAAGAGCCGCTTGCTCTTGGGTAATTTTTAAAAGAGCCTGCTCTCTGTAATCACCATCCAACAATTGCCAAAATTGTTTTCTAGAATTAGATTTAGGATATAAGCCAACCAATGAGTTAAAAACATCATAAGCTAAAGTATTTGAATGTGATTGGTTATACTGAATTTTATTACTATTTTGCGTTATCCAACTATTAAAATCACCTTTCAATAAGTATTCAGCTATTTTAAAGCCCGCCATTAGATCATAAGTAAAACCAATCTCTTGCCCACCACTCTGCGATCTATATCTTAATAGAACACCTTCAGATTCAAGACTTTTTATTAAACTACTCCCCCAATCCACAATATCATTAGCAATTCTACGAGCCTGTCTAAACTCTAAAGTTCTACAATTTTCTTTCCATAACACTTCAGCAATATTCAATAAAGCATCTTCAATATCCTCATGGTATAGCCTTTGATTTGATGAAGATAAAGCCACAATGCGGTCAATTGCATTTTTAAAATATTTCTCAAATATAGCAACTTGAGAACGAGGTAATGCTTCTACACCTACAATTATTCGTCTTTCTGAATTTGCTGCTTCACAGTAAAGTCTTAATGTTAAAGGATGGGTAAGCAACTCGATTGGTATATCTGCATCTAAAGCATCTATTTTGTAATATTCAAAATAACTATGTATCGCCTCAATTGGATTATCCTCAAATCCATTCAACTTAAGAACTGGAATGTTTTCAGGGATACAATCTTGATGAAACTCTCCTCTCAAAGTTAGCACTAGTAATACATTTGGATAGTTGTCTAATAATGTATTTGCTTTAGCTACTTCATTTCTCCAATTCCTTGGGTCTTCAGATTCACTCAGACCATCAATTACGATTGGAATACGTTTACAAAGGCGTTGACCAGCTGCATCTACTGCTTCTAAAAGATCCTCAAATGTATTAACAGATCGTCCGTATATCTTAAAACTTTTAACTAAATCATCTAAATTTTCGCCTGCATTTAAATCTTTTCCTAGAAAAAGCACTCCAGCATTTAAGCCTTCTCTTGGTCTGCATATATCTAAAGCAAGATCAGTTTTACCATCACCTGCCTTACCTACAACAGCAAGTATCTTAGAGTTTAAGGCATTCTTTACCTTTTTTATTTCTTGTGAAAAAGCATAAAAATCTGCTAATAAGTTTGCTGCAAACATAGCAGTATGGCTTCTGTTAGCTCGTAATCGAGCTATCGTTTTCCTATATTTAGACCAATCACAACTTAAATCTTCAACCAAAAGCTCTTTTGCTTTTTCAAAATTTCCTACAGCCAACTCTGAAAATAAAGAATTTAAAAAACTACTCAACTTTTCCCCATCAGCTATAAAATCGGGCAAGGTTGTTTTGACATAGCTATCCTCAAGATTAACTGCATCTTTGACCATTTTTAAATTATTATTTATAGATTTCTCAAGGCTATCTAGTGAGTCCCAAGAAGAGTGTCTTCCTAAACATTTTTCAATTATCTTTTCAGCTTTAACCGTTTGATGCACTTCAGGTTGAAACTTCTTACTATGAGTAGATGCTATGATTTGATAATGTTGATTTAACACTTGTTCATCAATTACCAACTCACCAAAATAAGCCTCTCGCAAAGCTAATGCTGGGCCAACCAATAAACTCTCAATGTCATCACAAGTTTGAAGATGGAGTTTAAAGGGATAATTAGCTTGCAAACCATAAAACCACTCTTGATCGCCCTCTGTAAGAATATATTTAGTCCATAAAACCCAATCCGTTAAATGAGGTAAATATTTCTTAGACTTATTAAGTCCATCAATGATTTTATCTTTTCTAGTTGTTCCTATTGCTCGTGCTCTAGGCAAGTCATACCATTTACATTGCCATCCATACCATCGTGTAGAGTCTCCCAAAGCAGATTCTTGGTCTAACTTTAAATGGAACTCGACCCCGGCTTGATTAGCAAGCTCTTTAAAAGAACCATATTGACCATAGTGTCTTCTTATTAATGATCTACAAAGCTTTTCAAAATTTACGTCAGCTGCACCAGATAAGTTTTCAAATTTACTCCAATCAAGTTGAGACATTTTATCTTACTCTCCAGGATTCTCAGGATAAAAATGCTTTGAGTAAACTTCTACTTTAGCACCAGCCTCTACAAATATTTTAATAAATGCAGATATATCACTCTCATCTGTCTCAAACGTTAATTTATTACCATCTCGCTCTAGATAATACTCAGAATTAAACTGCTCGATTTCAAAAGGTGATAAAGAATGAATGCGTAATTCTTGGAGAGTTTTTAGTACCTCTTTAGAAAATCTGTGATCTTGTGGAGGTTCATTAGATAAATAATAGCCCTCTTGCCCTGAAACTTGTCTTAACTTTTCGACTAACTTTTCTATATTTTCAGCATCTTTTACTTGAACAAAAGAACCTATTAAGACTAAATTCATTGAATGCTCTGAACCATAACTATTCCAAATTTTCATACTTCCCCCTTATTTATATTCTTTTAATGACTGAAGTGCCTCTAGAACACTTTTTCCACCAATCTCCTGACCAATATTTGAATATGAACTACTTTTAAGAAAGCCTAGAGCATCTATATGAGCATAAGCATTAAGCCCAGTTTCCATCAAAAGTGGATTGCATATAAAATTTGATTCAAGCCCAACATCACTTATAGTTAAACGAGTTTCCCCACCATAACCTTCTATCCACTTCTTCAGCTGTTCATAAGCATCTTTTGATAAACCTTTGACATTTTCGGTAGCTTGCTGAGGTAAAAGTAAAACTTCGGATATATCAAATTTCTCTGCAATTGCAGTAACCTGATCAAGTTCCAATATAGTTGAATCATTAATTACAACATTGAAACCCAACGAGGTGATTTGTCTTGCTCTTTCAATGCGTTCTATTAATTTATCAAATTTTCGACCACGAAATTTCTCATAAGTGGTTCCAACACCATCTATACTTATTCTTATGAAATGTACGTTTCCTTCAAGATGAGACAATAAGGTATCCGTTAAACGATGCCCATGTGTTGTAAAGGTCACAGCCAAATCTGTTTCATTCGCTGTATATTCACAAATTTTTGAAAAATCGGGATATAAAGTAGGTTCACCTCCACCAAAGCCAATACCAAGAGTACCCAATTGATCTAGCTCTTTAATCCATTTTTTTAAGCTTTCAAATTCAAGACTAGCTTTATTTTTTGGCACATAACAAAACTCACAATGCAAATTACAAATATTAGTAAGTGCTATAGAAACCTGTCTTGGGGCTAGAGACCATTCAGATTTAGGTAGAAGACATTCGTCTATTAGAATATTGTTGCCAGTAGTTCGGTCAAAAAAATGTATCCCATCAGGCCCAATTCTTTTTTTCATTTTAAATTTATAAAGTCATTAAGATAAAAGTATTCTAGCTTCAATTGTTAAGTTGACTAATAAATTCTATAGTTTTTTTATCTAAAGCATTAAGCCAATCTATTAATTCAATTACATCTATACGTCTTTCTAAAATTTCTACTTTAGATACATAAGACTGCGGCTTTACCAAACGACGCGCAAGCTCGACCTGAGTCACATTTTTTGACTCACGAAGTTCTATAAGTTTCTTAATAAGGTCTTGATACCTAGGGTCGTGTATTGAGCGCATGGCTCAATATCAGTTACAATTCAAAATATCCCAAAATAGGATATTTTAATTTAACCCTATCTGTTTATTGATGTTTTTATTTTGGATAATGATTGAACGATAGTTGAGGAACTCAATGTGAAGCAAAAATTTTCTGTAACTCAAATCAACAGCATTGTTAAAAAACATTTAGCAGGTGCCACTATCGAACAGGTTTGTCAGGAATATCAAATTAGTGTGGCAACATTCTATCGCTGGAAAGCAAACTATCTAGACATAAGTGAGCAAATTCTCACTCGTTTAGATAAACTAGAACAGGAAAATCTAGTTTTAAAACAAATGTATGCAGAAGAAAAACTTTCTAAACGATTAGATGCATGAATTAAGTATCATAGTAAGACTTACCATCCAAAGACTCTATACGAGTCTTTGAGGATCCAACCCTATTTTTACCATTATTATTCTCTTCCAAATGTTGAGAAGCAACTTTTAAATCATTAGACCAATAGTTATCTCTGAAAGCTCGCCAAAAAACAACCATATCGAGCCTTATATTCGGTGCTAAAAAAACATGATGTTTAAAAGTAGAATCAATAAAGTCAAATAGGTCTGGATGTACTTTAAAATACAATGGATGCGCTGCGATCTTAGGTGTCAGCCCGAAGTATAAATTTAAAGCTAACTGTCTTAAGTCTGGTGAACACAAGTGTGTCGATTCATATAGCATCAGAATCGCAACAACTAAGCAGTCTACTTCACCTCTATTGATTAGAACTTCAACAATCTCATCGTTAAATGGTCTTCTTTTTAAACCAAAATTTTCAACAGCTCTAACCAATAAAAAGTAAATTTCAGGTTTCATTAAACCAATATATTGATCAATTTTTTCATAGGTCATCCCATCTTGGACTAGAACATCCCAAAGAACATGGTTATATAAATCTCTTGATCCAGGGAATTTTTGATTTACAAAATCAATATATTCAGGTTTAGGTGAATGAAGTCCATTTTGGTATTTATCCCAACGATATAATTTTTCTAATGGTTCTATAGGTTTGTCTCTCAGAATTAGCTCGACTGAATATGTTGAAGCATCCACCGATTGTTTAATGTATTCAACCCAAACCCTTGTCTTCAGACTTTCTATCGGATGCCTAAGCTTGCGACCTCTTTTTTTTGGTTCAGTCATTATTATCTCTGTCAACACTGCAAGAAATTCAGCTATTTCGTGCAGTGTTGTAACACATATATGAGGGGCTAATATAGTGACAGTGCGCTACTAAGAATTATCAACATGCGAATTGAAAATCAAAGAGACGAAAAAGTTATTGAATTAAAAGAAAGATATGGAGAATTGATAGGAGGTTACGATTTAGCAAAATTAATGGGCTATAGATCAACTGCTTCATTTAGGCAAGCACTTTCTAGAAATCAAATATCAATACCTATTTTCTCAATTGAGAATCGTAAAGGAAAATTTGCCTACACAAGCGATGTAGCTAAGTGGCTTAAAGATTTAAATCATAAGGAAAAACTATGAAAATTATATAATTGCAATAAAAAACGGACCCTAAAAGGATCCGTTGGTGGCTCTATACAAAAAGTACAAAGACGTGGTAATCAAAGTATCTTCCGTATTCAGTCACCAGTCAAGCCTTGTAGCTTAATTTTAAGCAACAAGTAATTTCACTCACCCTAAATTTAGGGTGCTCCGAAATACTGGATACACATTTATGTACCTTAACCTAAACTATGAGCAGACAAAATCTGAACATTATATTTTCGAACAAATAAAAACGGCCTTTGCAACTGAGCCAAATATTGCAGCAACCATTCATGGACAACGTAAAATTTTCCAAGGCTGCTATGGACGTAGAACTGCCCTATTCCCAAGTAAAAAATGCAGTGGTGCTATTCCTACAGAAAGTCGCCTAGAGCTAGCTCATGCTATCTGCCTAGAAAGAACCCCCTGTGTAATCAACTATAGATCCCAAGCTTTAAAAATTAAACTCTCCCATGAACAATACTCCTATCCAGATTTTCTAATTCAAACGAGTGATGGCTGCTATGAAGTACATGAGGTAAAACCATCAATAGCATCATTAGCTTTAGATGAATATGTCCGTTTTGATCGTCTTGCGACATTACTCACTTCAGTTGGAATTACATTCAAACTCATCGATCAAACTGAACTTCCTACAGAAAAACATCTTCAGCAACTTCTTTACTGGTATCAAAGAGGGCATCGTTTTGATTGGAGCAAATTTGAAATTGAATACGCTTTAGACCATTTAAAAACTAAGCAACCTTCAAGTCCAATTCAAGTCTACAAAGAACTTCAATCTATCGGTTTTAAACAAGAACTAGGGGATTACCTTTTTTTCCACAATAAATTTACAGAATTTCCCCCTAAATATAATCATCAAGGAATATTTTAATATGGAAACTCCTCTTTTTATCCCTCAATCAGGATATCGCTTTTATTTTGCAGAGCATCCAGATTATATTTTTGAAATAGCATCAATTGCATTAAACACAATTCGTTATGCCGCAATAATAGGAGGAAAAATATGCACCCTGGATCTAAATGAATTTGAAAATCGCTATAAATCTGGTGAAATCATTTGTAGTTTTGCACCTGAGAAGCTTGTTCTAAATCCTCAATGTAGTCAGGATATCCATAGAAAGGAACGTTATGTTTTATCTGCACTTCAGCAGTTAGAATACCCTACAAGCCTTAACCAACTCTCACCATTTATTCAAGAAATTGCGACTTTGATAGATGATAAATCTCCTCCTTCGCCTAGAACAGTTGCAAGATGGATTTTTAAATACAAAAGTTATTCTCATAATAAACTTTTTCTAAAAAACGAACGTAAGGGTAATAACTCATTACGTTTTAGCCCTGAAATTTATCAGATTATCAATCAAACCATAGAGGAAGTTTATCTAAAGCCCGAATTTCGAACGAGTAAAGATGTTCATGCAACCATGTTAGGTAAATTAGTAGAAAAAGGAATTTCTTTAGATCAATTACCTAGCCGCAGATGCATACAAAGGTATATTAAAAAGCTTGACCCATATCTAATCGTAAAAGCTAAGAATGGAAATCGAACTGCAAAAAAAACTTTTCAAGCTTCAGGTAGAGGTCTTCTTAGTCCTTTTGCTTTATATATGGTTGAAATTGATACGCACTATCTTGATGTTATTGTGATAGATCCAAAAACAAATGTCGCTCTTGGTCGCCCTTTTTTAGCTTGTGCAATTGATACACATACTCGGGCAATTGTAGGCACTTATATAAGTATGTATCCACCGAGTGCAACAACAACGCTAGCAGTCATCAAAGATATGATCACTCGACCGAATCAAAATTTACCAGGCGGTATTCCGAGCATTATCATTCCAGATAACGGAGTGGAATTTAAAAATAATTCCCTGGCAAGAGTCTGTGATCAGTTAAAAATTACTTTAACACCTTCTCAAATTGGTACTCCAAACAACAAGCCTCATATTGAAAGGTTTTTTAGCACCCTTACTCACGGCATTATTCAAAAACTGCCTGGAACAACTTTTTCAAATCCATCAACTAGAGGAAGCTACAATTCCACAAAAAACGTTCAATTTACGATAGAGCAACTTCAAAAATATATCGATATGTGGATCAGTGATGTCTATCATTGCTCAATTCATAGTATGACTGGCCGCTCACCATCTGTTATGTGGCAAGATGCTATTACCGATATTAAACCGAGCGATATTTCTGAAGTTGATGCGAAAATTTTATGTCGAAGACCAATCGAACGTACAATCCATCAGGGCCAAGTTAAAGTTGATGGCTTAAGTTATTTTTCTCATGCCTTAACTACTTTACAAATAAAAGGCATTAAGAAAGTCACCGTACTCATTGATGATCTTGACTTAAATGAAGTTTATATCGTTGATCCAAATGATATGAATACCGTAATACAAGCGAATTCTACCAACCAAGACTACACTTCTGGATTATCAAGGACAATTCATCTAGAGGCTCAAAAAAGAAAAAAACAGCTGTCTGAACAAGATCAACAAAAATTAGGAAAGTTTTCAGACTTATTTGGCCTCTACAAACTTTTACATGAAATTCAATCAGATTTAATTAGAAACAGACCAAAGTTAAAACCAATAAAACTTGAGCTTCCCCTCATACTTCAAAATATCGAAAAGAATTTATCACCTATCGTAGAGATTCACGAGAAACCGAATATTGAAGCCTCTTGTGATAACAAAAAGAATAATTTGAGTTTTGGATCATTTGAGGTGATGAAAAATGGAAAAATTTGATAAATATTTTGAACAAATTAGCTCGATTAATAACATCGTAGTCACTTCAGATGAGTTTATGACAGCCTTTCAAGGAATACAAAATTGTGTAAAGAGAAGCATAGCCTATAAAGAGCCTATAGGAAGCATGCTTCTTGCGAAGGGAGGTTTAGGGAAAACGACTTTGTGTAAAACAATAGTCAGCCAAATGCCTAAATCTACTAAAATTGAAGAAGATCATAAAAAAACAATTATTCCAGCATTTTATGTTGAAGTTCCTTCTCCAGCCACTGTTAAATCACTCGCAATCACAATGCTGCAAGAACTAGGTGATCCAACTTATAACAGTGGTACAACATCCTACTTGACTGACAGATTAAGTTATTTACTCAGTATGTGTGAAACTAAGCTCGTATTTCTAGACGAATTTCATCATTTATTCGAGCGTAAACAATCATATACACGAATGAACGTAACCATAGGAAATTGGCTAAAAACACTTGTTAACCGAACAGGCATCAGTTTTTGCTTAGTCGGTCTTCCAGAATTTGCAGAAATATTACAAGTCGATAGCCAAATTGCCCGAAGATTTCCATTTATCTATACATTAAATCCACTTTACATCGAATCCTCTCAAGGACATGGCACAATTTACGCATTTTTAAGTGAAATTTCTCGTAAAATGGCACAAAAAAATATTTCATTTTCACCACCTCTCGACAATCCACTCATGGGTATGCAAATTTACACGGCTACTAAAGGTTATCACTCTTATATTATTGGTTTAATTAGAGAAAGTATCGTTAATGCATTAAATGAAGGTCGAACCATCATCAATAACCATGATTTTAGTGAGGCATGGAAACTTGGAATTACTGACTATATTTCTAAACTCAACACTGACCCTTTTAAAATGTCATTATCACAATTGACCACTCACGCAAGAAGTCAAATATGAATACAAACAAACGACTTCTTATTGAAGCAACACCTTATCCTGATGAATCAGCTACGAGTTACTTAATAAGAACTGTTGAATTAAATGGTCACACATCAGTCTATCAATTATTTGGCAAAGAAAAATTTAGTTTTTTGACTAAATTAGCACCTAATTACACTTTTTTAGACCAAAAACGCTTTAAATATGTATTAGAAAACTTAAGCCTTAACCCTGATTATATTACCCTCGCCTTTGATCGAAATAAATTAACCAGTAGATCACCCAGAATTTATAGGAATGTGATCATCGATCTTCGTTTGTTCAAAACTAAAGGCCATTCATATTGTCCACAATGCTTAAAGGAACAACCATACTTCAGAAAACTCTGGCTTTTAAGACCTGTATACTCTTGCCCTATACATTCCATTTTACTCTTAGACAGCTGTTACATGTGCGGATATAAGATCAGCTTACAATCAGGCTCTATTGTAAAATGTTCAAAATGCTTAGCAGACTTAAGAGAGGCTCAACAAATTCACTATTCGGAAAATTTTTTAATTCATTGGTTTATCTATATTTTAAATCAAAATTCAAATGAGCTATTTCAAGAATTTACATCTTTTTGGTTTGCATTAGAAAAATTTGCAGCATTAGATGAACCACGCTCAGATAAAGATTACTTAAGAATAGTCTACGAATATTTCGTAGATACTCCCCATTCAATAATCACCATGAGTAATTGGATTAACAATAGAATTCAATTAGCTCATCCAAGAGTTCAACTATTACCATTTTACAAAGAAGATAAAACTGTTAGGTTTAAAGAGAATTATCTCTCAAATATTGAGAATAATTGTATTTCTTATCGACATAATACTAAAAGTAAAAATATCCACTTAACACTCGAAGAGTCAAGGCTTTTACTTGGAATTGGACGACTAAAACTAACAAACCTCCTAGCTTCTAACCGACTAGAATTCGTAGAAAATAATCATGGAAAACAAATTTTATCAAGCACTGATATTGAAATGTTTTTAATAGGAGCAAAGAGTTTAGAAATTGAAAAGCATCCTCTTTCTACCTGTAACAACGCAAATGAATCTTTTACAGTAGATATAAAATTGGCTGCTGAAATACTGAATACAAATTCGGATACGATAAGAAAGTTAGCAAAATCCCATTGGCTCAATTATGATGAAAAAAAGAGCAATTTTCCGTTACAAATTCCTTACCATAAACTAAAAAGTTTTCAAAAAAATTATATCATCGCCTCTACTCTTGCAAAAAAATTGAATGTTAATCGAGGAAATTTTGTTGAAAAAATGATAAGTATTGGAATCAAACCTATTAGTGGTCCTCATATTGATAAACTACCTGTAAATATTTTTTTTAGGGATTCTATTAAATATATTACTAAAGAACACATAGACCAGGTAAAAGAATACTCGACAAAAACTGGTCGAAAAAGAACAAATTTTAAAAGAAAAATGAATGATGATTCTTATTCACTGAATGAAGCATCAGCAATCTTAAAAATTAGTCCCAACCAAGTCATTACGTTAACACACTTAAAGATTTTAGAGCGGGAGAACGAGTTTTTAACCCCTATTAAAATTAAATGTATTTCTCTGAATAAACTAAAAAACTTAATCGAAAGTGAAGACTATATTTCGACTAAGGATGCTTCAGAAAAGCTCAATTGTAGAATGAACTGGTTCAGTCAATATTGGTGTAAAACAGGCTTTTTAGACATTAAGGATTTAACTTATTGGAAACTTGTAAAGAAGAGTCAACTAGATGAAATCATTAAATTAAAAGAAGAGTATTTAACAGGTGCTGAAGCTAGTTCACTCCTTGGAATGCGCCATTCACATATTACAAATTTACAAACTCAAGGACTTATAATCCCTTACTATTTTGGTAAAACTGAAACGAAAATTAGGCTTTTTAAGAAATCTGATATATTGAAATTTATATAAAAAATAGATTAATACATATTTTTTCAAACCCCTTTTAGTTTTTATGTTGGGATCTTCTTACAATTAATAAGGCATCATTAGGCATTTCAACTTTCACTTTTATCATTATATCTTCTGAATTTTGGTCTTTGGTTTTAGTCTTATATTGAATCAATGCATTCTTACCAATCCCTTTTAAGAGTAATTCACTTCTCTTTAACTCTACATATCCACCTTTTTTCTTGCCAATACTTGACTCTGGAAAGAAGTCCTTATATTCAGTTTTGATAAAGATTAAACTGTTCTTCTCATCCTCTCTTACGGAACCTAATACTAGATTAATAAATATATTTTTGGATTTTTCAGCATAGAAAGCATATACAGTACTTGGAACAAATAAAATATAAAGTAGCATCATTAAAAGCTTTATATTTTTTTCGTTACTTGCATTGTCAGCTATTTTGTCGTTATTCCACTTCAGGTTTTCAATGAATTTATCAATGAAAACTTTTAAAAGAAGACTTAAAACTAGCATTAACAATATATTTTTTGAATTTCCACTATAAAATGTTAACGCAAAAGCAAAGCCATAAATATAAAAGATAAATTTAAGAAAATTTTTGCCTAATTTCTCAAAAACTCTTTTTAAATCTAACTTCAAAAAGATTAAATCAATTATTCTTTCAGAAAAGAATTGTCGTAAAGAGAATAGAATAATAAAAAAATTTCTTATAACTTTTAGACAAAATAATAAAACACTCCCGAGCGCATAGTGTGAGGCTAAAAAAAATACATAAATGAATATAAACTTTATTGTAATAAGGAAAAATAGTAGCCCATCTCCTAAAGATAAATCCGTAGGAAAGTAATCGATATGCCAAAAATATAACAGGATCATACATAAGCCAACGCCTATTATAAATTTAGCAATAAACCCACTATTATCAACAATTAGCTTAATTCTCTGAACCAAAAAAAGAGTAAAATTCACTTATCCCCCATTTGTATTTTTCCTTTCAAATCATTTTAATCAATAGAAATCCATGCCAAGATTATTTAGCTTTAGCTATTATTACTTAATATCGGCTTTGTTGCACAAAGATTTGAAAGGCAAAGCGCCCCTAATTGAGCCAAATTTAAGGCGTAACTTGGGTAAGTGGTCGACCTAATTCCGTAGATCTGTTGAGGACTGCTACACGTGCATGAACCTCGTTGACTTGGCTATCAAAGCTCCTTGCACTGAGTTTATCTCCTAATAATTTGATGCAGTGCATCTTAGTCTCAACCAAACTTCGGCGATGATAGCCTGACCATTTTCTCCATAGTGTCCTACCTAAATGTTTAACTGTTCGAATAATTCATTTCGCTTTAGCGAGCTGCTCTTTGTATCTTTCCATGGTTTCGCATTTTTTCGAGGTGGAATCACCGCATGCGCTTGCCGATCTGCAATGGCCTGACGGCATTGCTTGGTGTCATAAGCTCCATCGGTATAAACAGAGTCAATCAGCTCATCTTGTGTAATCTGATCAAGTAAATCACCTAGTACCTGTGAATCACTGATATTATTGGTTGTGAGCTGAATAGCACGTATTTGAAGAGTTTCAGCATCTATAGCAATATGTAGCTTACGCCATTGGCGACGATATTCAGGTCCATGTTTCTTGCGTTTCCATTCGCCCTCACCTAGAAACTTCAAGCCTGTAGAGTCCATGAGTAGATGCAGCCCATAGCTACTTTTTTGGTAGCTGATTGCAATATCAATATACTTTTGTCTTCTACAAAGCTTACTGTAATCTGGCGCTGTCCAATTTAATCCGCAAAGTTTAATCAGACTTTGTACAAAGCCAGTAACCATACGTAAAGACAGACGAAATAAGGATTTAATCATTAAGCAGCATTGGATGGCTGCGTCGGAGTAAGTTTTATTTCGTCCTTGTTTGCCTTTTGATAGAGCATACCATTGCGTAATAGGATCAAACCAAATGGCAATATTTCCACGATTAATGAGTGCTCGGTTATATGCGGGCCAATTGGTTGTGCGGTAGATTTTGTGTGTAGGCTTCTTCATTTGAAAATTATATGGCTGAAGAAGCCCTTAAGAATAGCTTTGTGCAACAAAGCCGATGAAATGTAAGAATCTTCAAAAAGGCTGAGATTAATGAATTAGTATCAGAATAATTTGATAATAACTGGAAGAACCCATCTACGAAACACACCACATTTAAAATCATCGTCTTGTAAAAAATAAATACAAATCAAATAAAAAAATAATATAAATTCAAAACTAAAGCCTTTAAAAAGATGAGTTCATATGCCTTTAGTATCTCTACAAAATAACCCGCCATTAAACCCAAAAGATTTCGAAAGCTTAATAGTGGTATTGTTCGAAGATATATATAAAGTTAACTTTCATAAATATGGTAGAAATGGGCAAGCACAATATGGTGCAGATATTTTAGGAATAGTGGGTAACAAACACATAGTGCTACAGTGTAAATGTTACGATCAATCAATAAATACAAAATTAAAAAAATCTGATATATCAGATATGATTAGGCTTATTGATGAAAAATATCCAAACAATTGTGATGTATTTTACATATTACACACCAAGCCAAATGACACCCAACTAACAGACTATGTTACACAACTCAACTCAGAAAGAGCCGGAGGTCAAGCTCAAGTTTGTTTATGGGGATGGGCTACTATAAATGATAGAATAAATGAATCACCTAGGGCACAAAAATTTATACAATCAGGCTATGCTGCATCAAGCTTAGATAACAAAGTTTTCTTACTTATCTTTTATGTTGCAGTAATGAGCTTCGTATCTTATTTTATTTATGACAATTATCTCTCAAGCAAAGCTAATAAAAATCAACGCTCTCAAATTACACAAGTTTATTTAAAAGCTATTTCGGACAATGTGGATCTTTTAAAGCAAGCATATATCGGGTGTTTGGAATCAGCTTCAGACCATTTGTTTCTAAACTCAGATCAGCTTCAACAACAGTGTGTGCAACCCATCTCCAAGCAATCAGAAAGCTTAGCAAAATTGCAGAATAAATACGCAGCTAGTGTAGATGATCAAGCTTATGATCAAATTAAAGTCTTTATCGACACTCTAGACAAACTAACAATTGAAACTTATGCAGCCGCCCAAATGACTAGATATCTTGAAAAGAACTTAGCGCAAAATTTACAATTGATCTGCTACAGCAAAGGAAATGAAAATAACAATGACTTCATAGCTAAACAAATTAAAGAAGCATTTAATTTCCAGATGTACGCATATTTTAAAAACCGTGATTTTAATATCCCAATCACAAATAGCATCAGTGCACAAATAGCAATCATCAGCAGGAATATAAATTCAGATGATCTTCCAGTGGATTTAATCCAAAAAGCAAATCAATTAAACACATTAATAAAAAAACACAATCATTATGCATATAGAGATTACCCAACCAACATTTCTCAAGTAAAAAATGCAACTACCATCGATGCAACATTTTCAGATGGCTTCCCATCAAGCAATAACGAAATGATAGCAATACAGCAAATGTCGACCCTAGTAGGTATAAAAAACAATCCGAAAATATTAGATCAACTTATAAAATGTGGTCACATGCGACCTGAAGCTAAAGCACAGTTAGATAATGAAAGTTCTAATTTCACGCTCCCATTAGGAAATGACAAAATTTAAAATAAAGGTTATTAAACAATAGTGTCAAAATATAGAGACCATTTATAAATACTAATACGTACCAGCTCAAAGATGATATTAAACAAACCACTTTTAAGAAAATGACACAGGTTGTGTCGTTTTATCCAAAAAATGACATAGGTTGTGTCGCTAAAAATGTCATTATGTGTCGCAACGATCGTTAACTTATTGATTTACACTTAGCAAAATGACAACTTATGTGTCGCGTGACGACGTTATTTTTTTTACTCAAGCAGGTTTAGTATGTTCAAGAATAAAAAAATAAAATAGCAGGGTTAAGTTTTAAGATTCTTAGATTAACATTTGAAGTGCAACACCATGTTGTTGCCATGATACTTGACTCGGACTTTTAAAGCCGAGTCTTTTCTTAGCCGATGATTCAAACGTTGAGTGATTTCTGAGATGTATTCATCCGTATAGATATTTAAATCACTCCCTTTTTTAAGGTATTGCCTGATTAGACCATTGGTATTTTCATTTGTGCCTCGTTGCCAAGCATTATAAAGATCAGCAAAACACCAGTCTATGTCTAATTCTTGAGCAGTATACTCATGCAGGCTGAACTCCTTACCATTATTTGCGTTGATTGTTTTGAGATGACCTTTGATCGGCTCAAATAGACGGATAGTTGTTTGGCAAACTTCTTCTGCCTTTCGTGAGCTACACTTTTTGAGCCATAGATAACCTGTCTTGCGATCTACAATCGAGACCAAGGATTGCTGATAGTTCTTACCTACAATCGTGTTTATTTCCAGATCACCAAAGCGAGTCCGATGCTCAATCTCAATAGGTCTATTATGAATGCATCTACGGGTTTCATGAAAGCCGTACTTTCGTTTCCTTTGATTTCTGAAACGTAGGTTGTGAAAGAGTGTGCCACCCTTATTTCTATCCTGCCGAATGAAGCGATAAATTGAATGCAAACTGACTGAAACACGAGAAGCGATCTGTTCAGGACTCCATAGAAGATAAGAGATAACTTGTGCCTATATTTCACAAGGGATTATTTTAGAATTGGAACAATGGCGTCTTCGAGCGAGTGTATTAGCATGTGTAGGGAAGTAACCATTTCTCGCTCGATTACGTTTAATTTCTCTAGAAATAGTTGAAGGTGACCGATTGAGTCTCCAAGCGATATAATGTTTAAAAAAACCTTCACGTAATAATATATAAATCTGATATCTTTCTTCTTAGGTAAGATGAGTATAGTTCATGAAGCAATTTTGACTTTGGATGGTCGGAAGCAAAATGCTAAATCATCTTACTTCCTTCCAATAACTTAATCATTCAAAAATTTTATTGTGAATGTTTTTTTTCCTTAGTACCACAAACCGATTAGAAATATAAATCTCTGCTTTAAAAAATAACACTATATAGTCACCTGCCTAATCACTGTAGTCATATTAATTGTAATTTTTCTAAATAATTCAACTTATACGACCTAGAAAATGCATTCAATAGTGCTTGGATAGATGCGGAAGCAATATCAGTATCAATTGCAATTCCCCAATACGTATTTCCACTGTAGTCTATACAACGAATATAACTAATAGACCGGCTACTACTCTGCTTCCCTAAAGTATGTTCTGAATACTCAGCAATCGTTATTTTACAAGGCCATTTCTTATTTAAAGCATTGACTGAGGCAGATAATAATCCATTTCCACAACCTACTAGATTGATAATCTCACCATGTAACTCAATAGATAGTTTGACTTCATAAACATCATCTTTTTTATCCGATTGATAACTTACAAGTTCAAAATTATCTTCATTAGCGTTTATACCATATTCCGTTCTAAATACTGTCCAAATTTCAGCATGAGATAACTCTTTCTTATTGTTATCCGTCATCTTTTGCACGATTTGGCTAAAATCTTTTTGTAACTTTAGTGGTAAATCTATGCCATGATTTTGCTGCAATATCCAAGCGGCACCACTTTTACCAGATTGACTATTTACACGAATTACAGCCTCATAACTGCACCCTAAATCAGCTGGATCTATAGGCAGATATGGAACTTCCCAAAATGAATGATCTTGAACATTTCTCCCTTTAAAACCCTTTTTAATTGCATCCTGATGACTACCTGAAAAAGCTGTAAATACTAATTCACCTACATAAGGATGCCTTGGGTGAATCGGAAGTTCATTACATTCTTTCACGATCTCTGCCACTTTCTTGATGTCAGAAAAATCAAGTTCAGGATAAATGCCTTGTGTGTACATATTCAAAGCAATATTCACAAGATCAACGTTCCCTGTACGTTCACCATTACCAAATAGACAGCCCTCAACACGGTCTGCACCTGCAAGTAATGCTAATTCAGCAGTTGCAACGCCTGTTCCCCTATCATTATGAGGGTGCACACTGATACAAACCTGTCCTCGTTTAGTAAAATTTTTACAAAAAAATTCAATCTGATCGGCGAAAATATTAGGTGTACTGACTTCAACGGTAGTGGGCAAATTAATAATCATTGGATTTTTAGGACTTGGAGCCCAAACTTCAGCTACGGCTTCACAAATTTCTAGCGCAAACTCAATTTCGGTAAAGCAAAAAGTCTCCGGAGAATATTCATAAGTCCATTTAGTTGCTGGATATTGCTTACATAGAGATTTCACCTGTTGTGTTGAAGCAACGGCTAGTTCAATAATTTCCTGTTTAGACTTTTGAAAGACAATTCTGCGGAATACTTCTGCCGTGGCATTGTAAACATGAACAATCGCTTGCTTTGCTCCCATCAGAGACTCAAAGGTTCTTTCAATTAGGTCTGGTCGGGCTTGAGTCATAACCTGGATACAAACATCATTTGGAATCTGATCATGTTCGATGAGGTAACGAACAAAATTAAAATCAGTTTCTGATGCCGCAGGGAACGCAACCTCAATTTGCTTGAATCCACATTCAACAAGCATTTGGAAAAATTTAAGTTTCCTATCGTGATCCATAGGATTGGCCAATGCCTGATTACCGTCTCTTAAATCGGTTGAACACCAAACAGGAGGGTGAGTAATTTTTTTACTTGGCCATGTTCTATCAGTAAAATCGGAAAAATCGAATGGACGATATTTATTTTGAGGATGAGTTAACATGATGTGATCCTATGACTTTAATCACATCATCATGAATCATCATTTTTTGTCTTTCTTTCGATTTAAAGACAAATACCATCTAGAAAAAGACAAAATCTAATCTGATTTTTTCTTTATATATTCTGTAGGCGTCATTCCCATTTGTCTTTTAAACATATAGGAGAAAGCACTAGGACTCTCATAGCCTAAATCTAAAGCGATATTGAGTATTGGCTTTCTCATTTCCAAATCAGTCAAGGCTTGCAGCAATTTTGCTTGCTTCAGCCATACACTAAAATTCATATTGAGTTCTTTCTGGAAAAGTCTTGAAAGTGTTTTAGAGCTAAAAGCATGCTGTTCGGCAACCATCTCTAAATGGTTGGTTCCAGAGAGATCTGCTTTGATATTTTCACAAATTTCTTTGAGTATCTCTGACTTTGCTTCTGGCAACTGAAATGGAATTTCTTCTAAAAAGCGCAACTCATCTAATATGAGTTCCAAAAGCCGTTCGTTTCTAGTATGAGGTAAGATTTCTTCTTTTATCTGTACAGCCTGATTAATAAGTTCTGACAGAAGTTTTGGAATAGCAACAACACTACATTGCTTATTGAAATCAGCACGGGCAAAGGGATCAACAAATATTCCTCGGGCTTCCACATTACCAAATATCTTGATTGAATGTTTTTTGTTTTCAGGTATCCATATACCTTTAGATGGAGGGATGACCCATATTCCTTCTGATGTTCGTACATGAATGACTCCAGAAAGAGTATGTAGTAACTGGATTCTGTCATGTTGATGAGTCCCTTCTACATAACCATGAGCATACGACTGTGCATAAGCATAGACTGGATAACTAAGCTGACCATGAGAATAATGCACGAGATGTATCTCCTTAATGCTCGAATTCATATTTTATAGATGATCGAGAAATAAAAAATATTTATAGGGAGCTTTGTAGTTGACTTAATGGCTGATATATGAATAGATTAAAGTAATTGTTATAGTTTTCTTAGTCTAAGAACTATTTTCGGAAAATAACACAGGTTGTGTCGCTATATCCAAAAAAATGACATAGGTTGTGTCGCTAAAATTGTCATTATGTGTCACAAATATTACGAAGCTTTTTGAATTTATTAAAAGGGAAATGACAACTTATGTGTCGCGTGATGCAAGCTATTGTATCTAAAAACAAAATAGCAGGGTTAAGTTTTCAGATTAAAATTTTCATATTCACATGTTTATTTAAGCATCAAAATCAATCAAAGTTAAAGCACTGAGTTTTCAACCAATTTAAGAATATCGAATTATGCAAGCACTCCTTTAAATCCAATGTGAATAATGAGTAATGAGCGGATTATTCTTCAAACTCAGGCAAAATGATCTCTATAACCTAATTCTGCAACACATATCGAGTTATAAAATTAGACATTACTACTACCCCCATACTAGCCACCTGAAAACACAAATAAAAATGAGCAAGGTTAACTTTTTTTAACGGAGCGAGTGTTTATTTCTATATTCTATTTAATAACGTTCAAAAAACAGGTCTAAATATAGAGATGAAAATCTCTTTGGAGTAGGAATTTAATTTTTTTAATCATTACCATTTTTTATTATCAATAAATCCTAAACAACATTTTTTTATGATTAAGTCTACCCCTGATAACTAACACATAAAGCTCTATAAAATGGTGCTTGGATATGATTTTTTTGTTGCAATCGCGTCTCCATAATGAATTTTATTTTATTAGAATATTTTTCAAATGACGAAATAACAAATAAAATTTTTGTTCTTCAAAAATTAATTTATTCAAATTATTAGAATTTTATTTTTTTCATACCAATTACTTTTGATTTCACATTTTTAAAAATAAAAAGAGGTCTCGAAAGACCTCTTTTCATTTGTTTAATTAAATTTGATTATATTTTAACAGATCATCGATCGCATAAAGACTGCTATCTGTATTTTGCAGAACAATAAGCTCAGTTGGGTTATATTTCGTTTTAGCCCCATCAGTATCAACACTAATCACCGTATTTGCACCATCTTGTTTGATCGTTACAAATTCACCAATGTTAGACGATGTAACATTCTGATCTTTTAATAAAGCAGAAATATCAACTCGATCACCTTCAGCTTGATTAAAGTCAGTCCAAATATCTGGACTTTCGGTATGTTGAGCTTGATTGAGCACATCATAAAGGACTGTATCAGCACCTTCACCAAGAGTAAAAGTATCGATTGAAGCAGATGCTTGTACGGTATCTGCCTCATCACTTCCAGTTAACGTCATCGAAACATTAATTTCAAGTGTTGCAGATTGTGATGTTCCCGCTTTAGAAACTGTTGTATAGGTGAATGTTTCAAGACCTCCACTTAAACCTGATGGTTGATACTCATAGGTGCCATCTTTGAACACAGTAAGGACACCGTGCTTACCTTGAACTGTGAACTCTTGACCACCTTTAGCTGGATCATTTACATAAAGCTCTTTAGATCCAATTTTCAGAATATCAATTTGGTCGATAGCTGTATCATTTTCAAATAAATCACCCTCGAGCAATGGTGTATCAGTTGGAGTAATATTATTGACCATTATTCCAGTAATTGATGCACTAGATACATTCACTGAATTAAATGTACTACTCGTTGTGTTAATTGAAATAACATAATCACCTGCATCGAGCACTTTGCCATCATCTAAAATAATTTCTGAGGCATAAGTCGTTGATGTCGAAGGATTCAATATTGTTCCAGCTGGCCATGTAATACTAACATTTCCGGTATAAACTTGTTCAAGCACTTGCTGTTCAACGCCGTTGACAAGCTGAGTAGTCACCTTATTAATCACAACACTCATTGAAGGATTATCATTAGTTAAAGTACGAGTGATATTCCCTTGGAGATCTAAGCTACTAATATAAGATCCTTCTTCAACTTTAAATTCTAATGTACGACTTGCAGATCCAATAATTCCAGACTCTACAGATTCATTGAGCGTTGAATAGTTTGCAGCTTGAACGTCTACAACTTCTGCATCGTTAGCTACTGTATTGGTATCAATCTTAATATTGAGAACTTCAATGTAAGTTGTACCATCTGCTCGTTCCACTACAACCTCAAAACGATCAATCTCACCATATGGTGGAGTCCAACCCACTGTGCTTTGTGGAACTGTAACATTGTAGGTATAAGTACCGTCAGTATTAATATTGAGTGAGCCATATTGACCCTGTACAACTAAAGCTTCACCTTCAACCACATCAGTGTTATTTACCAATATTAATTTATCTGTCGTAATCGGAGTCGCATCACCTTGAACTGATCCAGTTATCGTTTCTGGGTTTGCATAATCGTAAATATTGACATCTGTAACTTGAGCTGAAGCTCCTCCAATTACGTTTACACCACTAGTTTGCTTGATAATACCAACGTAAGTACCCTCACCAAAACTCAATGTTACCGGGGTTGAAACACCACCGCCAATGAGCACTTGAACAAAATTTGGAATTTCGTGTGCTTGAACCAACTGTTCAGTATTCTCATCTAAACGATAGATAACCAAACTAAATGTTGAAAGTATCGTTACCCCGCCCGCGGAACCGGTAAAGGTCATTTCTTGGAAAGTACCGTCTTCAACAGTGAAGTCCATGACACCTTCCGTACCAATTACACTTGCAGACAACACATCACCAGCAATACCTAGATCAAGTAAATTCAATGCGACTGCATTTGAAATACCTAATTCTTCGCCTGTGGTTTCAGTTAAATCAGGAGTAACATCAAGTAATACTGTATTATCAATGATGGCATTTTCATCTGTGGCAACACGCACTAATTCAATATTTAATTCAGCTGTGCGTTTTTCACCATTTGGTGCCGTTACCTCATATACAAAACGATCAACTTCACCGTAATCTCTAAATAATGGATCTACTGTATATGTATATTGTCCATTTTCAGAGATAGTTAAAGTGCCATACTCCCCTTTAATTGTTGCAATACCATCTGTAAATTGATTAATGGTATTTTCACCATGAGTAACTCCACTGATTTTACTACCCTCTGGGACGACATCTGTACCATTTTGATAATCCTGATCCGTAATCACATTACCGTTTATTGTTCCTGTCACAGCTTCTGGATTATTAAAATCACGTACAGCATCTGATTCAAATCTTAATGTATACCCCGTAACAGCTGACAACCCTTGGCCGTTACCTAATACAATGAGCCACTCTCCTTCATCTAAAGAACGACTTATCGTTTCTGACACACCACCTAATACAACGAGATACCAATTATCAATTTTTTCTTTTAATTCATATTCACCAGTTGACTCATTTAACTTATACATAAATAAGTTCATCGTCCCTGCTGTAAGACCACCAGCATCAGCATAGAAACTAATATCTCTTTCGGTGCCTTCTTCGACTGAAAGGGAAACTGAGGAGCTAAATACGCTTTCAAGCACACTTGCATTTAACACTGGACCTAAGCCAACAGAACCCACTGTAAATCCTGTTGAGTTAAGCTCTGTTGGTGTTTCATTAACATCTACAGTCGGTGTGATATCCAATACCAATTGCACATCATTATTCGCTGTTGCAAATGGCTCAGGTACCTCAATATCTACGAGATCATCTATTCTTTCTTGCAATAGAGCTTTTGCAGCTTCAATCGCGTCTGAAGTTTGATCAATATTGTCTAATGCTTGTTGTGCAAGAGTTTTTGCTGCCTGAGCAGCTTCTAGGGACTCTTGCAATTTATCAGCCTCTGCCTGTGTTACAGTACCGTCTTGCAAGGCGTCAGCTAAATCCTCTTCAGCCGTTGTATAAGCTTCTTCAGCACTTTCTATTAAAGCTTCGACCCCCGCTAGTAAAGTATCAATATCATCAGAAATATCATTTTCATTTTGATCATTTACTGTTGGTAAAGTGATATCAACCAGGTCATTTAAACGACCTTGTAGCGCATCTTTTTCTGCTTGTACTGCCTCAGGTAACGCTGTCACTTTTGTTTGTGCTTCTTCTTTAGCAGTAAGCGCATCATCACGTGCTTGAGTCAGTGCAGTAAGTTCTGTTGGAGTGATGAGCCCATTGGCATTTGCATCGATCAGCGCTTGTTCTGCCGCAG